>JAHEKH010000014.1 GCA_024638445.1 Gammaproteobacteria bacterium
CAAAGCGGTATTCGAAGTAACGGCGGCCGACCTGGCGGTGGCCGGCGGCTTCGTGCGTTGCGGCCAGTGCAGCGGCCGCTTCGATGCCCTGGCCAGTCTCAGCGATGCGGCGCCCGCCGATGCACCGACAGAAACCCCCGTCCCTGCGCCCGTCGATCAACAGGCGTCCGACCTTGCCGCCGGCGCTTCCGCCGGGTCCGTTGTCCCGGGTTCAGCCGAAGACGCTGACGCGGGGCCAGGCTCCGGCGAAGAGGCCGGGGAAGCCGCTGACGAACGGGCCGAACCAACGACAATTTCGGCCACCGATGCGGAAGCGATCGACGACGCCCCCGGCAACGGCGATACCGCTGAATCCGGATTAGCGGCGGCTGACGCTGGCGAAGGCGGTCCCGTTACTGACGATACCGGGGCCGAAGCTGTGGACCCGGAGCCCGCGTTCGCCGCGGAAACCGGCGACAGCGAGGATCACGATCCGGACGCCGATACGGGTAAAGAAGAAACGGACGCCGGTCTCGATGAGCCTGGAGTCGCGGACGAGCCCGGGACCGGGACCGGCAAGTCTGACGCTGACGGCGAGGCGCATGAGGCCAGTGCCCGGGCCGACGCCGGAGACGAGCAGGACGGTGATGGCTATCCCGGCGCCGAACCGTTGACCGGTGAAGCCGGCGACGACGAGCCCGGTGACGACGGGGAAACGGTCACGGTGCCGGCACCCGACGGCGACGAGCAGATCGCGGGAGCATCCGGCGAGGACGAGATCCTCCTCGACGAGGCCTATCGCCCACCCGAGGTCGACGAGGACGAGCCGCCGCTCGACGAAGCGTGGGAAGCGTCAGAAGCGGAGGACGGCGACGACGATGGGCTGGTCGATTTCGGTCTCGGCGAGGACCTGGACGCGGAAGCGGCGGCAGATGCGGAGGCCGACGCGGAGAGCGACGCTGAGGCAGATGCCGGGACTAACGTCGAGGCCGACGCGGAGAGCGACGCTGAGGCGGACGCCGGGACCGACGTCGAGACCGATGCGGAGGCTGAAGCTGAGGTGGACGCCGGGACCGACGTCGAGACCAATGCGGAGGCCGGCACCGGAACCGAAACCGGGGCGCACGCCGGGGCGGACGACGGCGAGGCCGCAGAACCGCCGCCCGACGAAGCGCCTGTGGTCGAGCAGGACGAAGCCAAAATCGCCGAAGATGACGAGGAGGACGTAGACGAGTCTGCGCTGTTTTCGCTGCCGCTACCGGAGCTCACCGCGCTGGAACGCATCGGCCAGCCGCGTCTGCCGGAAAAACTCGAAGGCGGCGCTGCGGCCCATGATCCTTTTGCCCTGACCGTTGCGACCTTCCACGACGACGACGCCGAACCGGCGGCAACGAGGGACGACGGCACCTGGGAACCACCGGCACAGACGAGCTCGCCCGGTACCGACGCGTGGGACTCCGAGGATGCCCGTGACCTTCGCGACTACCTGAGTGCGCCCAGAAACCCCTGGGTAACCGCGGCCTGGTCGACCGGGGTCGCCCTGATGGCGCTCCTGCTGGTCGCCCAGGTCATTCATCGCAACCGTGGCGACCTGGTCATTCATCCGAGGCTCGGTCCCCCGGTCCAGTCGCTGTACGGCATTGTGGGTGCCGAACCGCGGCCAAACTGGCGCATCGCCGACTACCAGGTCATCGGTCAGGCCCGCCTGTTCGAAATGCCGCAGGACGCTCCGGTCCCGGAAGATCACTCGCCGCCCCTGCGTTTCGTCGCCATTATCGCCAACGGCGCCGACCTGCCGCAGCCTCCGCCCGTGGTCCGGCTCACCTTGCACGACCGCTGGGGCGAGCCAACGGGCGTGCGCGACTTCAGCCCGGGCGAGTACCTCGCCGACCGGGGCCTGGCGAGCGAGCTGCTGGAACCGGGCCAGCGCCTGCGGGTGGTGCTGAACCTGTTTGACCCGGGCACCGACGTGGACGGATTTGATTTCGACATGTGCCTGCCCGACCCGGGCGGCATCCTGCGCTGCGCCAGCGAACCGGCGGGCTGAATCCATGCAGATCGGCCCCTACAAGTTTGCGAATAACCTGGCCCTGGCACCGATGGCCGGCGTCACCGACAAGCCTTTCCGCCAGCTGTGCCGCCGGATGGGGGCGGCGATGGTCGCCGGCGAAATGATTTCCGCCGACACCAGGCTGTGGAAGACGAAAAAAACTCAGCTACGTCTCGACCACAGCGGCGAACCCGAACCGCGAATCGTCCAGATCGCCGGCGGCGATCCCGCAATGATTGCCGAAGCAACGCGACTCAACGTCGAGCGGGGGGCTCAGATCATCGACATCAATATGGGTTGCCCCGCAAAAAAAGTTTGCAACAAGGCCGCAGGTTCGGCGTTACTGCGCGACGAAGACAACGTGCAACGAATCCTCGAAGCTGCCGTCGGTGCGACCGACGCACCCGTCACGCTGAAAATTCGCACCGGCTGGTCGCAGCAGGAAAAAAACTGTGTGCGTATCGCCGAGATTGCGCAGCAGGCCGGTATCGCTGCGCTCGCGGTGCATGGGCGAACGCGCGCCTGCCGTTTTGGTGGCGAGGCGGAATATGATTCCATCGCGGAAGTCAAGCGTGAGATTTCCATACCGGTTATTGCCAACGGCGATATCGTTGATGCGCACAAAGCTCGTGAAGTTTTGCAACGCACCGGCGCCGACGGTGTAATGATTGGTCGCGCGGCACAGGGCAGCCCTTGGGTTTTCAGGGAGATCGCTGCATGTCTTTCGAACAACGCTAAAAATATCGAGCAAGCTGCGCCGACGGTCGCCGAACTCCGTGATATCATGCTCGCCCACCTCGAATCGCTCTACCGTTTTTACGGCGAAGCAACCGGAGTTCGGGTGGCAAGAAAACACCTGGGTTGGTACTGCAAGAACCGCAAGGATGCCGGCAACTATCGTGCCGAAGTCGTTCGCGCAGAATCTGCACGAGACCAGGTGCAAATGACAGAAAACTATTTCAATGACGTCAGTCGTGGGGTCTTGGCGCATTGAAACGAAAATGGGGATTTCCAGCAGGTGGGAAAACAAACAGCAAAGATTGCTACCGCGCGAAGGATCAGCGCCGGTAAGCCTCTACGTGATTTGACCGAAGAAGCCCTCAGCGGCTATTTCGCCAGCTTGAATGGCCACAAGCCGGCCGAGCTTTACGGCATGGTGTTGCGCGAAGTCGAAGAACCGTTGTTGCGTTCGGTCATGCAGTACACGCACGGGAACCAGAGCCGCGCCGCGGAAGTACTGGGTATCAACCGCGGTACCTTGAGGAAAAAGCTCAGGCTTTACGGACTGGCAAACGGCAGCTGAGCGCAGTCGGTGCGTGCACTCCTCAGTGTTTCCGACAAAACGGGGCTCGTGGACTTTGCGCGCAGCCTGGCAGCACTCGGCGTGGATCTCGTGTCTACCGGCGGCACCGCTGCATTGTTGCGGCGCAACGATGTGCCGGTCACGGATGTGGCACGGCAGACCGGTTTCCCGGAGATCATGGATGGCCGGGTAAAAACCCTGCATCCGAGGGTACACGCGGCACTGCTGGCGCGACCCGGCGTCGATGACGACATCCTGCACGAACTGGATCTGCAGCGTTTCGATCTCCTGGTCGTCAACCTCTACCCGTTCGAAAAGACGATCGCCGAACCGGACTGCACGCTGGATCGGGCCATCGACAACATCGATATCGGCGGTCCTGCGATGCTCAGGGCAGCAGCGAAGAACCACGCCGCCGTAGCGGTGGTCGTCGATCCGGCCGACTACGGCCCGGTGCTGACGGCGGTGAAGGCAGGCGATTTCGACGATAGTCTGCGTTACGACCTCGCCGTCAAAGCATTCGGTCATACCGCCGGCTACGATGCTGCTATCGCCGCCTACCTGCAGCGACAGCGCCAGGGCGACGACCGCCCCGGTTTTCCCGACCAGCCTCGTATACCGATGTCGAAACGCGCCGTGCTGCGTTACGGCGAAAACCCGCACCAGCGCGCCGCGTTTTATGAGCTCGACCTGGAAAGCGAGGCCTCGGTCACCAAGGCCAGCCAGCTTCAGGGCAAAGAACTGTCGTTCAATAACCTGGCCGATGCCGACACCGCGCTGGAATGCGTCAGGCAGTTTTACGAGCCGGCCTGTGTCATCGTCAAGCACGCCAATCCCTGCGGTGTCGCCGTGGACGAAACACCGCTCGCCGCTTACCGGCGGGCGCTGTCGACGGACCCGACTTCGGCTTTTGGCGGCATCATCGCGCTCAACCGCAGCCTGGATGCGGAAACTGCCGAGACGATACTCAGGCAGTTCGTCGAGGTGCTGATCGTCCCGGAAGTGCAGCCGGCGGCGCGGGAGCTGCTCGCGGCCAAGCCCAACCTCCGGGTCCTGGTGACAGGCTGGTGGGACATGGAACGGCTGCCGGCCCTCGAGTATCGCTCTATCAATGGCGGCGTGCTGGTGCAGGATCGCGATATCAAGCTAGTCAGTCCCGAGGAACTCGAGGTGGTGACCGAACGGTCTCCGGCAGAGCACGAACTGCGCGACCTGCTGTTTGCCTGGAAGGTCTGCAAGTTCGTCAAGTCCAACGCGATCGTATTCGCCAAGGACCAGATGACGATCGGCGTCGGCTGTGGCCAGACCAGCCGCGTGCATAGCGCCAGAATCGCCGCGATGAAGGCAGTCGATGCCGGCCTGGCTATCAAGGGTTCGGTGATGGCCTCCGATGCGTTCTTCCCGTTTCGCGACGGCATCGACAGCGCTGCGGAGCACGAAGCCATTGCGGTGATTCAGCCCGGTGGCTCGAAACGCGACGCCGAGGTCATCGCGGCTGCCAACGAACACGGCATGTCCATGGTGCTGACCGGCATGCGCCACTTCAGGCACTGAGCATGAAGGTCCTGGTCATCGGCAGCGGGGGCCGCGAACATGCGCTGGCGTGGAAAGCGGCGCAGTCTGCCGGTGTTACCGAAGTGCTGGTGGCTCCGGGCAATGCCGGTACGGCCTCTGAACCTCGTATCCGCAATGTGGCCGTCGATGCCGGCGATCTCGATGCGTTGGTGCAGCTTGCCGTTTCCGAGTCTGTGGGCCTGACTATCGTCGGACCGGAAGGGCCGCTGGTCGACGGTATCGTCGACGCCTTTGAGCAGGCCGGCCTGCGTTGCTTCGGGCCACGCCGCGCGGCGGCGCAGCTCGAGGGCTCGAAAGCCTTCATGAAGGATTTTCTAAGAACCAACCGGATTCCGACGGCCAGCTACGAGGTGTACGACGAACTCGAACCCGCGCTGGCCCGGATTCGCGAACGCGGTGCGCCTGTCGTCGTCAAAGCCGACGGGCTGGCGGCCGGCAAGGGTGTCATCGTTGCGCAATCCGTCGCCGAGGCCGAAGCAGCGGTCCGCGACATGCTGTCCGGCGGCCGTTTCGGCAGCGCCGGCAGCCGGGTCGTGATCGAGGATTTTCTCGAGGGCGAAGAAGCGAGCTTCATGGCGCTGATCGACGGCGAAACTATTTTACCGTTGGCCACGTCGCAAGATCACAAGGCGCGCGATGACGGCGACCGGGGACCCAACACGGGGGGCATGGGCGCCTACTCGCCCGCGCCGGCGATCACGCCCGCCATCCACCAGCGGGTCATGGACGACGTCATGCGGCCTACTGTCGCCGCCATGCAGCGCAACGGTTCGCCCTACACCGGTTTTCTTTATGCGGGCCTGATGATCGATGGTGAGGGCACGCCGCGGGTACTGGAATTCAACTGCCGAATGGGCGACCCGGAAACGCAGCCAATCCTGATGCGGCTGCGCAGCGACCTGGTGCAACTCTGTACTGCGGCAGTCGATGGCCGCCTGTCGGGCGAAACCGTCGATTGGGACGAACGGGCGGCGCTCGGGGTCGTGCTTGCCGCCGGTGGTTACCCGGACAGCTACGCCAGGGGCGCGAAGATCTCTGGTCTCGACCGGGAGATTCCCGGTACCAAGGTATTTCATGCCGGTACCGGCCTCGACAACGGTGCGGTGGTGACGGCAGGCGGCCGGGTGCTGTGCGTCGTCGGCCTCGGCGACTCGGTGTCTGCCGCGCGCGATCTCGCCTACCGACGCGTCGATACGATCGACTGGGATGGCGTGTATAGCCGGCGGGATATCGGCTATCGGGCAATTGCCCGGGAAGAGGCGTCATGAAACCGCTCACCCTCCCCGGCATTGAGCCCTACGCCCACGAGCACACCCACGCCGAACCGGACTATCTCGAGGCGCTGGAGCGGCGCACCCACGCAGAAATGAAGCAGCCGCAGATGCTGACCGGGCGCATCGAGGGCCGCCTGCTTAAGCTGGTTGTGGCCATGGTGCAGCCGCGCCTGGTCGTCGAGGTCGGTACGTTTACCGGCTATTCCGCGCTGTCGATGGCCGAAGGGCTGCCGCCGGGCGGAAGAATACTGACCTGCGAAATTGACCCGGTCGCCCAGCGGGTTGCACAGGAAGCTATCGAGGCCAGCCCGTTTGCCGGCCAGGTAGAGATTCGGCCCGGGCCGGCGCTAGCCACGATCGAGTCCATCGATGAACCCATAGACCTGGCGTTTATCGATGCCGACAAGACAGGCTACCTGGCCTATTACGAGGCGATCCTCAGCCGCATGCCGGCAGGCGGGGTAATTCTGCTGGATAACATGCTTTGGTCGGGCCGGGTCCTGGAGCCCGGCGATGAGGATACCCGGGCCCTGGCGGAACTGAACGACCGTATTGCCCGCGATGATCGCGTCGAAAACGTACTGCTCACGGTCCGCGACGGCATCCAGCTCGTCCGCAAGCGCTGACGCTTCAAACCGGGCCGGCCAGCTCCGGTTCTTTTTTTGCCGCGGTCTGCGCTTCTGCCGCCAGGACTTCGTGCCCGGATATCACCCGGTTCCTGCCGGCTTCCTTCGCCAGCAGCAGGGCGCGGTCGGCCCGGTCCAGCTGGCCGTTTTCGTCCGGGTCTTCGGCGCGAAGCGTGGCGAACCCGAGGCTTACCGTCATCGACAGCGGCCCGGCCGACGTTTCCAGCGGCTCGGCCGCCACGGCGGCGCGGATACGCTCGGCGATGACCCGGGTTTGCTCGTGCACCGTCTGCGGCAGGATCGCAATGAACTCCTCACCGCCGTAGCGTCCCAGCAAATCGTATTCGCGCAGCTCTGACTGCAGCCGCCCTGCCAGCCCGGTGATGACCTCGTCGCCGACCAGGTGGCCATAGGTGTCGTTAACCCGCTTGAACGAGTCGGCATCGATCATCATCACGCCGAGATCGAGCCCGTTTCGCTTCGCGCGTTCGAATTCCGCGTGCAGCAACTCCAGCACCTTGCGGCGATTGTAGACACCGGTCAGCGTATCGGTCGTTGCAAGTTTTTCCAGCTCGAGGTTGTGTTCCTTCAACAGGTCGTTGGCTTTGAGCAGCGTATGGTTCCAGTACATGGCCGCGCGATAGCCGAAAAAACCAATGGCAACGAGCGTTGCGGCCAGCACGTACAGCGGGTAGGACAGCGAATCGATGGAATTCAGCATCTGCTGTGCGACTGCCGGGTCGCCGATCGAAGCCGCCGCCGCTTCGAACTGCTTCAGGCTGAACAGACGCGCCGCGGTCACGTAGGTAACCAGCACGACCACGACGGACACGATCGCGGGCAGGAGTCGGTGGCTGAAGTCGCGCCGCTGCAGGGACCGCTTTGGCTTGATCGGTGCCAGCCATCGCTCGATCGTCGGGCTTAGCAGCCATAGTGTGGGCAGGGTGAAGCACAGCGCCTGCAGCCAGCCACCCAGCCACCAGCCCTGCCACACGGGGTACGCGGTATTAACGCCGACCCGATTGGCGTAGACCCAGACAAAGGCGCCGGCCGACCCCGCCAGGGCGGCAACAAGGGCGATCGCGGAAAAACCGGCTATCGAAGTGCTGCCACGCACGTCGGAACGCAGGCTTGAGACCCGATACATCAGGGTGAACATTGCCAGCCCCAGCGGGTTGGCCAGTGGAAAAATCCACAGCCACGGCGTCGGCATATTGCCGAGGACAGCGACCAGGAACGTCGAAAAATAGGCCGGGATTGCCGCCCAGAGGAACCCGTACCACAGCACCAGCGGAACACAGATCAGCAGCGGCAGATAGACGGTCAGGTGGACGGTAACGCCGCCCAGCTCGATGGCCAGGCCAGTCCACTCGAAAACCCGGGTCAGCATCCCGCTGGGTATCGTTACCGTGCACAGCGCCAGCCACAACAGCACGGCCCGGCGCGCCCGGCCGCCGGCCCGGAACATCTGTAAGGGCGCGAACGGAATCGCGCCCGGAGTCTGGCCCGAGGCCGATGCTTCTTTAATGCTCATGCGTTACCACAGCTGATGGTCGCGGCTTATTGTTAAATCAGCGTGGCGGAATTTCTATGAAGGCCGTCACGTTAGTGACGTCTGAGTTGTAAAGTTTTACATAATCACTCGAGCGCAATGACGAGTGATGCGTCATAGCTTTTCCAGGTGATAGGCACAACGAATGAGCGGAGCTCGGGCGGTACCACGATCTTGTCCAGCCGGCCAACCACGACGATGGGAACGGATACCAGGAATTCACTGCCGAATTCCTTGCGGGCATTGCCCGAAATGACGTTGGCCACTTCGCCCACCATGTCGCACATGTTGTCGTGGTCGGTGTTGTCTTCGCCAAGCGTCATCAACAGAACCTTCAGGAGTACCGGTGGGGCAGTGAAATAGACGCTGCCCTTGCGCTTGCCGGTAACGCCAATTATCCCGGTGAACCCTTTGATCTCGCTGTTACAGTTGCTGGCCAGGTACGGCGTACCGATCTGCGCCTGCTCACCACCCATGTGGGAGAAAAAGTGAGTTGCCCCCTGAATGAATACCTGCAGATCCGTCTCATCCATGACTCGCCTCCTCCAGGAGCTCGCGAAAAGCACGGTTCAGCTCTTCTTCTGTGAAGGGTTTACACAGGAACCCGTTGGCGCCTTTTTTCAGCGCCTCGATGGCGGTTGCCTTATCGGACAATGCCGAGACGACCAGGACAATGACACTGGGGTCTATCTCGACCATCCGCTCGACGCATTCGATGCCACCCATTTCGGGCATAGTCAGGTCCATCGTTACAATGTCGGGACGAACCTTGGGAAACTGTTCCAGCGCCTCGACGCCGTTACTGGCAGTAGCAACCACCTCCAGTCCCTCGATCTCCGTTGATCGTTCGATTTTCCGCCGGATGATATTCGAATCATCCACGATCATGAGCTTCATGACTTCCACCTTTCGGCTGATTTAGAACTCTTAGTCATGCCGCCTGGTCCAGGTCTGTCGGAACAGCCGGCAAAGTAATCTTGAATTGCGTGAATTCGCCCCGTGCGGTAGAAACCCGCACACGGCCATTTAATTCGTTGACCAGGTTACGAACGACGTCCATCCCGATACCGCGGCCGGCATCGGTAGTAACCTTGCTCGACGTCGAAAACCCGCGGTGAAAAATCAGGGCCATCACGGAGCGTTCATCCATCGTTCCGATCTGGTCGGCGCTGACAAAGCCTTTCTCGACCGCTGTCTTCCGGATCAGCTCCATGTCCAGACCCCGGCCGTCGTCACGGTAGGAGAATTCGAACCCCTTACCGTTGAGCGGTATGAACTTCATGGCGATTCGGCCGACCTGGCCCTTGTTGGCACTGATCCGCTCGTCAGCCGTCTCGATACCATGCGAAATACCGTTGCGGATGAACTGAACCGCCATATCCTTGATTGGCCCGCGGTAAATCTCCGGCACGTGTTTGCCCTCGAGACCGACACAATGCAGGTTGACCCGCTTACCCTGCTCCCCGGCCACGTTCTCAGCGAGGTTGTGCAGCAGGGCGCTGAGATCCGTGCGCGGTGCCAGCCGCCGCTCATCGGCCACTTCGGCGATCCTGCTACGGTCGAATGCGGTCCGAAAATCGATCAGACGGGCCACCAGCTCACGCACCGATTGGATGTGACCCAGCAGTTCGTCGAGCTTGATCGTCAGCGGCAGGAAATCGCTCCCGCTTATCGATGACCGTTCCTGGATCTCGGCTATCAGGTCCTCCAGTTCATGTGCGTAGCTCTGCACCGACTTGAGACCCAGCGCCGATGCTTCGCCTTTCACGGTATGGACCTCACGGAAAATCTGGTCCAGCTTGGCCTTGTAGACCTCGATACCGCGCGCGGAGCGGCGAAGAATGGAATTGATTTTGCCCAGTGCCCTTTCCGACGAGCACAGGAAATCCGTCAGCATTTCGGGCTCGATATGCAGGATATCCATGAGCATATCGAGCTGTTCGGTGGACCGCGCCCGTGACTCCTGCAGCTCCCGTTCCAGGGCGACTTTGTCGGTGATGTCGTTAACCGTCACCAGCAGGTGAGATAATTCGTCGTCAACGAGCACGCGGCGGAACTCGAAGCCGAGAAAACGGGTCTGGAACTGGCTGCCCTCGCTGCCGAAATGAACCTCCACCTCGTTCAGGGGATTGAGATCGTCCACCAGGTTCTGGTTGACACGCTGGCCGAAGAACAGGCTGATATAGTCGCGAGCCACGTTGAGCGTCGTTTCGGGGACGATACCGCGCAACAGGTCGATGAGGTTGACTCCAGCGAGATTCTCGCGCCGAAAGATCCCGGTCAAAGCTGCAGAATGCTGTGACCCGATTCGTAACTCGCTGTCGAGCAGAAACAGGCCCTCGTTGACCGTCTCGAGTATGTCGTCGGTTTCCTTCTTCGCGTTCTCGACCATCGCGTCGTACTTGTTGAGATTGCGTATAAAGTGAAACAGGATGACAAAGAAGTTGATCAGCGCGAGGCAAATGCCCGTAACCTGGATCACCCGCAGGCGCATCGCCCGGCGTGACGATTCATACTCCAGATGCACGGTCAGGCTGTTTGTCAGGTCGAGCAGGCGTGCATTCCGCTTGTCCTTGGTTGCCGTCATGATGGCGTGGAACAGGTCACCCTCGAGTTCCGCACCCTCATCGGTCATGATCAGCTCGGCACTGAGCTCGATCTGCGCGTCGAAAGCCAGTATCGGCTGCAGCGCCTCTTTCAGCGGCAGCCACGCCTCGAAAGTCTCAGTCAGGAGACGGCGCCCATGGGGATCTTCCATGGCGGGTATCGTCACCGTTTCTCCGTCCGCACCCATGACGCTCCCGCCCTTGTTGAAGGCGGTCAGCGTCGTGTCGAAAGTATGGTAGCTTGTCTTGAGTTCATTCAGCGGCGCCTCGATGACATTCCCGCTGCCCAGTGCGTTGTCGGTCTGCAGCAGAGCCTTCAGGAGACGCTGCGACAGCGTTCGCTGACGACCGGCCAGGTTGACCTGCACGGCATCGTGCGCGAACTGGTTCGCAATATAGAAGTTCATGATGAGCACGCCGGCATCGAACACAATAAACAGCGCGATCGATATCACGATCGCCCTGTATTTGCCCGAATTGATTGCGCCCATCCAGACCCCCTCGGCCCGCGAGTTCCGCTTTACAAAAAAAGCCGCAGAGTAAAAAACCCCGCGGCTCAAGTAAAAAGGAATTCGCTATCGCCTGCCGTGACCGGTATCACAGCCGCAATATGGAAAGCGTCGTGTTATGTCAGGTCGGAGACCCTGTATCTCGCTTAGCGCTTCATCGCTTCGAAGAACTCGGCGTTGACCTTGGTATCTTTCAATTTACCAATAAGGAACTCGATCGCCGCGATCTCGTCCATCGGGTGCAGGAGTTTTCGCAGCACCCAGATCTTGGCAAGTTCATCAGGGTCAGTCAGCAGCTCTTCTTTTCGGGTGCCTGAACGATTGATATTGATGGCCGGGAAAACCCGCTTCTCGGCGATCCGGCGATCGAGATGAATCTCCATGTTGCCGGTACCCTTGAACTCTTCGTAGATGACGTCATCCATCCTCGAGCCGGTATCGATCAGTGCCGTCGCAATAATGGTGAGACTGCCACCCTCCTCGATATTGCGCGCTGCGCCAAAGAAACGCTTCGGCCGGTGCAACGCATTGGCATCGACGCCACCGGTCAGCACCTTGCCTGACGACGGCACGACGGTGTTGTAGGCACGTGCCAGGCGTGTGATCGAATCGAGCAGGATCACGACGTCCTTCTTGTGCTCGACGAGACGCTTGGCTTTCTCGATCACCATCTCGGCGACCTGGACGTGGCGGCTGGCCGGCTCGTCGAAGGTACTGGAGACCACCTCGCCGCGAACGGAACGGGCCATCTCCGTGACCTCTTCCGGCCGCTCGTCGATCAGCAGCACGATCAGCTGAACGTCGGGGTGATTGTTGGTGATTGCGTGTGCGATGTTTTGCAGAAGCATCGTCTTACCGGCCTTGGGCGGCGAGACGAGCAAACCACGCTGGCCGGCGCCGATGGGCGCGACCATATCGATAATTCTCGCGGTGATGTCCTCGGTGCTGCCGTTACCCGCTTCCAGCATGAGCCGGCGGCGCGGAAACAGGGCTGTGAGGTTCTCGAAGAGCACCTTGTTCTTGGCGTTCTCCGGCGCGTCCATATTGATCTCGCCGACCTTGAGCAGCGCGAAGTAACGCTCGCTGTCCTTCGGCGGCCGGATCAGCCCGGAAACCGTGTCCCCTGTGCGCAGGTTGAAGCGGCGGATCTGGCTCGGCGACACATAGATGTCGTCGGGTCCGGCCAGGTAAGAGGCGTCGGCGGATCGCAGGAAACCGAAGCCGTCCTGCAGGATTTCCAGCACACCCTCGCCATAGATATCCTCGCCGTTCTTGGCGTGTTCCTTGAGGAGCGCAAAGATGATGTCCTGTTTCCGCAGCCGCGCCGCAGAGTCCAGGCCCATCGAATTGGCCATGTCTACGAGCTCGGAAACCGGCTGGTTCTTGAGCTCGTTGAGGTTCATCGTGTTTTCGCTGAGCTTGCCCTCGATGACCTCCAGCCCTTCTTCATCGTCCGGGAACTGGTTCGACGGCGGCTTCCTGCGCCGCGGCTTGTTGCCGCCCGAACGCTTGCGAGTAGAAGTCTTGGAGCGCCCGCCACGGGCAGAGTTGCCGAGATAGCCTCTCATAGGTGTGAGTCCAGAAATGCGGTGAGTTGAGACTTGGACTTGGCGCCTACCGTCTGCGCCTCGACCGTGCCGTTTTTGAACAATATCAGCGTGGGAATTCCCCGGACCTGGTATTTAGGCGGGGTCGCAGGATTCTCGTCGATGTTGAGCTTGGCGATCGTGACCCGGCCGGCGTACTCGTCGGCAATCTCCGACAGCGCCGGTGCAATCATCTTGCAGGGGCCGCACCACTCCGCCCAGAAGTCCAGCAGCACGGGCTGCCCCGACTTCAGAACATCATCCTCGAAAGTGGAATCACTGGTATTGACGATCTTCTCGCTCAACTTCTCTCCTCCGCGTCACTCGATCGGTTACACTACCGGCCGCATTGCCTGTGAGGCTCCCAGGGGTGCAATGGATTCTTAGATCGATTTATCAGCTTTCGTACACGAGCCTGTGGCGCGCGCAGCGGGACTGTATATTGGAAAACTGGGTTCTCGGTCAGGGATGGTTCAGCCCACAGCCCCCTGGCTGCTGGACCGGGGTGACGCCTAGCGCCACACGGCATTTATAGCACAGGACGCCGAAAAACGAAATGACCGAAAAACACCTGACAGACGTCAGATTTGACAGCCTCGACATCCACGAGAAGGTGCTCGAGGGCATCCGCGAGGCCGGCTTTGAGCACTGCACGCCAATCCAGGCAGCCACCCTGCCGGTCGCCCTGGGCGGCTGTGACGTTGCCGGACAGGCACAGACCGGTACCGGCAAAACGGCAGCTTTTCTGATCGCAACATTTCATCGCTTACTCAACAGCGAACCGTTGCCGAAACGGCGGCCGTGCGATCCGCGGGCGGTCATGCTGGCGCCAACCCGGGAACTGGCGGTACAGATCAACAAGGATGCCGAGATACTCAACCGCCACACCGGCTTCAAGCTGGCGCTTGCGTTCGGCGGCACCGACTATGAAAAGCAGCGGCAACAGATCAGCGACGGCTGTGACGTGCTGATCGGCACGCCCGGGCGCATTATCGATTATTCGAAACAGGATGTGTTCAGCTTCAACTGTTCGCAGGTGGCAGTTCTGGACGAAGCCGACCGGATGTTCGATCTCGGCTTTATCAAGGATATCCGTTTCGTGCTGCGCCGGATGCCGAGCGCCGAAAAGCGGCTAAACATGCTGTTTTCCGCCACGCTGTCACACCGCGTGCTGGAACTGGCCTACGAGCACATGAATGACCCGGAACTCGTTCAGATCGAGCCGGAAAAGATTACGCCAGACCGGATACGCCAGGTCATCTACTTTCCTTCCAATCGCGAGAAGATTCCGCTACTCGTCGGACTGCTGCGCAGCATGGACCCGCGCCGGACCATGGTCTTTGTCAACCGCCGGCGGGAATCAGAGCGCCTGCAGCGCTTCCTCGAGGCCAACGGCATTCATGCCCAGGCGATTTCGGGCGATGTGCCGCAGAAAAAGCGGCTGCGCCTGTTGAAGGACTTCCAGACGGGCGATCTGCCGGTATTGATCGGGACCGATGTCGCCTCCCGTGGCCTGCATATCCCCGACGTGAGCCACGTGTTCAACTTCGACCTGCCGGACGACGCGGAAGATTACGTGCATCGCATCGGCCGTACCGCGCGTGCCGGCGCCGAAGGCGATGCCATCAGCTTTGGCTGTGAGGACTACGCACAGAATCTTCCGGCGATCGAGGACTGCGTCGGCTACAAGCTGCCCACCGAGGCCGTCGACCCGTCGATGCTTGTCGACATCAAGATTCCACCGCGTCCCCCGCGGCGTGACGGTCCCAAGGGCCGCCCACGCAGCGGCGGTGGCAAAGGGAGCAGCAATCGGCCGCGCCGCCAGCGTCGCGGCAAACCACCCCGCAAATAGCCCATTCCGGGCGGGTATCGCGCCGTCAGTCCCGCCCCGGCTTCCCCCGCATCTTCTTCAGATTACCGCGCCGGCGCTTGTCCTCGAGCCGCCGCCGCCGCGAGGCGGCCGACGGTTTCGTCTTGCGCCGCGTCTTTGGTACGAAGGTGGCACGGCGAACCAGGCGTGCAATCCGGTTGAGTGCATCCTGGCGATTCTGCTTGCGGCTGCGAAATCGTTGTGCAGTTACGACCAGCTCGCCGTTGTTGTTGACCCGGTTGCCGGCGAGCGCCAGCAGACGGTTGCGGACGCCCTCGTCGAGTGACGGGCTTCGGCGAACATCAAACCGGACCTGCACGGCGGTGGAGCTCTTGTTGACATGCTGACCGCCTGGCCCCGATGCGCGTATCGCGGTGATCCGGAGCTCGTCGAGCGGAATCGTCAGCGTTTTCGTGATGGCAAGATCAGGCATGGAACAGAACGACGCGACGCGTCTTCGGGGAACTCAAGCCGGTCTCAGGCGTTGAGATCGGGGATGAGCTGACTCTCGAGTCGTGAAATCGTGTCCTTGATCATCAGCTTGCGTTTCTTCAGACGCTTCAGCTCAAGCTGATCGACCAGCGGGTCGTCAGCGAGCCGGGAGATGACATCGTCAAGATCTCGATGCTCGACACGGAGCTCTTTGAGACGCTCGAGGTTCCTGAATGCTTCGGTTTCGATCTTATGATCCATCAAGGCCTTCTGACCAGGCCGCCAAACGGTGGCGGGGCGGCCGCGGGCGAGCAACATGCCCGGTTACTAGCTTCCCACATGGTGATGTTGTTGCCAAACAAGGTTGCGGCAGCGCACAAGACCACACCTAGAGGTGCCGCAGCCAGTCACGGCAGGTGTCGCCGATCGCTATGAAATAGGGATTGAGCAACTCGGCTTTTGCGTTGTAACGAAGTTCGGTGCCGTCGGTTTCGACCACCTGTCCACCGGCAGCCGTGAGCACGGCATGCGCCGCGGCGGTATCCCATTCATTGGTTGGGCCCAGCCGCGGGTAAACGTCGGCACCGCCCTCGGCGACGACACAGAACTTCAGCGAACTGCCCATCGGCACGATCTCGTGCTCACCGAGTTTTTCCAGGTAGGCATCGAGAGAACTACCGCGATGCGAGCGGCTGCCTACCACGCGGACCGCACGCTTGTGGCCGCTGCTGACCCGGATCGACTGCGCCGCGCCACCGTTGCTGACCTTGAATGCGCCACCCGTCGCGGTGCCGTAATACTCGACCCCGCGCGCCGGCGCGTACACTACGCCGAGCACCGCCTGGTGGCCGGAAATCAGCGCTATGTTCACGGTGAACTCACCGTTGCGCTTGATGAATTCCTTGGTTCCGTCCAGTGGGTCTATCAGCCAGTAGTGGGCCCAATGGCGCCGCTCCTCGAAGTCGGGAACGCCCGACTCTTCGGACAAAACGGGGATATCCGGCGTGAGTTCCCCCAGCGCCGCGGCGATATGGCGGTGTGAGGCCATGTCCGCCTCGGTCAACGGCGACTTGTCGTCCTTGTGCTCGACGTTGAAATCGCGGCCGTAGATTTCCATGATCGCGGCTCCGGCGCCGCGGGCGATAGCCCGTATTTCGGGCAGCAGTTGTTCAGTGTCTGGATTTGTCATGGGCCGGGATGTTAATCGAATCTTGAAGCTTCGTCAGCAGAGAGGATCGCGAAAGGCGCTCCCGCATCGCAGGAGCGCCAGTCGCCGGTCTCTAGTGCAGCCTGCGCGGCAGCAGCCAGCAGGCGAGCGCCGGCAGCAGCAGGATTGCGCCAAGCATATTGACCACGAACATGAAAGTCAGCAACAGACCCATGTCTGCCTGGAATTTCAGCGGTGAGAATATCCAGGTGACAACGCCAATACCAAGCGTGACACCAGTGAAAATCACCCCGGCACCAGTTACCCTCAGGGTCGCGTGATACGCGTCGGCCAGCGGCAGCCCTTCGCTCATGAATGACTTGAAGCGGCTGTAGATGTAAATGCCATAGTCGACGCCGATACCCACGCCCAGCGCCACTACCGGCAGCGTCGAGACCTTCAGGCCAATTTCCAGCGCCGCCATCAACGCATAGGCAAGCAGAGACACCAGCCCGAGCGGAATGACGATGCAGAGCACCGAGCGCGAAGTCGGGAAACGAACGAGCCAGAACAAGGTGTAGGCCAACATGGCGATTGCTATCGCCATGCGCAGGTTTGGCAGGTACCACGCCGCGGCCGCCGCGGCGATGGCCGGAACGAGGAAGAACAATGTCGCCCGGCGCGTCGTGAAAGTGATGATGCACAGCAGGATAACCGCGGAGAACACGCCCATCAGGATCGGGAACTGCGCGGCCTCGACTTCCTCGTTGGTTGCCGCCATGACGCCGACATTACCGGTTGCGAGGCGCAGCTTGAACTCATCGTTGCCATAAACCTCGCGGTAGTCTTTTACCGCGGTTACGATCCGCGAAATTGTCTCGGCCTTATGGTCTTCGCTGAACATCATCACCGGCATTACGCTGCAGTCCGCGTTAAGCAGGCCGCTGCTCGTGTCGATTGACGAAATCGACTGCACGAGATTGTCGGAGTTACGCGACAGAACGCGCCACTTCAGGGTGCCCTCGTTCCAGCCCGCGTTGACGATCTTGGAAACCATCGGCAGGGTGATGACGCTCTGCACGCCCGGCACGTTGGCCATGTACCAGGCAAAGTCGTCGATAGTGCTCATTACGCCGTAGTCGATACAGCCCTCAGGCTTGGTCTCCACAATAACCGTAATGATGTCCACGCCGATCGAGAACCGGTCCGTGATCATCCGTGTGTCCTGGTTGTAGCGCGAATCGGCGCGCAGCTCGGGCACGCCCTGGTGGAGGTCGCCCACCTTGACCTCTGAGCCTTTCCAGGCGCCAAAAGCGAGCAGCGCGAGGGCCACACCGATGACGACCGCCGCCGGACCTCGCTGCGCCACCACGGACAGCCGGTCCCACAACGGCCGCAGCTGATCGGCGCGGCGCTTCATGCGGTCCATGTAGCTTGCATCGAAGGTCGCATAGGACATCAGCACCGGCAGCAGGACCAGGTTGGTGAGGATGATGACGGCCACACCCAGGCTGGCGGTGATCGCCATCTCCTGGATCATCCGGATCTGGATGAAATAGATCGTGATAAAGCCGATGGTGTCGCTGGCCAGCGCAATACTGCCCGGCACCAGCAGGCGCCGGAAACTCGCGCGCGCAGCTTCGAGTGGACTGAGGCCCTCGAAGATTTCGGCACGCGCCGCGCTGACCATCTGTACGCCGTGACTCACCCCGATTGCGAACACCAGGAACGGGACGAGTATCCCCATCGGATCGATACCGAAGCCCATCGATGTCAGCAGCCCCAGCTGCCAGATCACCGCGGCCAGTGAACAGGCAAGCGGGATAACGGACAGCTTGACCGACTGTGTGTAGAAATAGACCAGCAGCGCCGTGACGATAAAGGCGATCAGGAAAAACAGGATCACCATCTGCGCGCCAGCCGTCACATCACCGATCACCTTCGCGAAACCGATCATGTGCACACTGACGTTGGGAAAGTCATCGCCATCGAACCGATCGCGGATTTTTTCCTCGAGATCGTTCGAGACCCGGACGACATCGAGTTTTTCGCCCGTGTTCGGATCCACTTCCAGCAGCTGGGCGCTGATGATTGCACCGCTGAAATCGTTGGCGACCAGCCTGCCGACGATGTTCGACTTGAGGATATTTTCGCGAACTCGCTCCAGCCCGGCCTCGCTGGGCTGGAAGTCGGCCGGCACCACGTTACCCGCCGCGATGCCTTCCTCCGTTACTTCGATGTAGCGGGTGTCCGGGGTAAACAGCGAGCTCACCCTGGCACGCTCGACGCCGGGTATGAAGAAGACCTCGTCAGTCGCCTCTTTGAGCGCCTGGAAGAACTCCTCCGAAAACATGTTGCCGTCGCGGGCAATGAGGGCAACCAGCACGCGGTTGGCACCACCAAACGCAACCTGGTGATCCAGGTAAGTCTGCATGTACTCGTGTTGGGTGGGAAGCTGCTTGGTGAAACCGGCATCGACGTGCAGGTTGCGCGCAGACCACAGCATGATCACCGTAAAGATGGCGAACAGCACCATGATCAGTGGCCGGTTTCCGAAGACCAGGTTTTCGAGGGCCCGGACGACCGGCGAGACTTTCGGCGCGTTTGTATTCATGATGCACCTCCGGCCTCGAGTTCACTGAGCGATAACCGGTGCACGCCCGCCTCGCCTACCACGACGATTCCGGCCGGTACCGGTATCAGGGTCGAAATCGCTTTTCGGTTCCTCTGCTGAAACAGCGTAAAAGACCGGCCGCCGTCGGTACTGACCAGTAGCGCGCCCGCCATCCCGCCAATCAGGATTGTGCCGTCTTCGGTGACCGCTCCGTCGTTGAGCAGAACGGTAACCGGGGTTTCAATCTGGGTATACGCTTCGCCGCCATTGCTCGACGCAAAAAGGTTGCCCCGCATGCCCATCAGCAGCAGATCGCTCCCGTCCAGCGGCAGCGTGTTGAAAAAAGAGCCGTTATAAACGGTAGGCATGGAATACCAGGTCTCGCCACCATCGCCGGAGCGGAAAAAATTGCCCGCCTCGGCGGCGATGTAGAGATCCCCGTTTTCAGCCGCCGCAATATGGTTGAGATGGAAATCGTAGTACTGGTCGTCTTCAAAATCGAACTCGTCCGGGTCATCCTCGGCTTCGGCAATTGTTTCCAGGTCGGGCCAGGGCTCCGGAATCAGCTCACCGACATCCCAGCTGGCGCCGCCATCCCGGGTTGTCATGAACAGGCCATACGCGCCAACCACGATGCCGTGCGAAGCATCGGCAAACCAGACGTCAAACAGCGGGCGCTGGTCGTCGGGGTCGAAATAGACACGCTTCCAGCTGTCGCCGCCGTCATAGGTGTGCAGGATGATCGTGTCGTGTCCCACGACCCAGCCGGTCAGCCTGTCACTGAAATGCACCCCGGTCAGCGTTGCCCGGGTGCCGGTAGGCGTTTGCCGCCAGGTCTCGCCATCATCGTCGCTGATCAGCACGATGCCGCGCTCACCGACTACCACGATACGGCCATCGACGTAGGTGCCGTCGAGCAGCATCGCCTCGGTGGCCAGCGGTGCGACGAAAGTGTCGCCTGGCGCAGGTATGGATGGATGATCGTTTGCGGCGACAGTCGTTGCCGCGACCCATAGCAGAGCCAATATTGATATGCGTTTGAGCAAGCTAACCCCCAAGCAGCTCATCGGCCGGCCAGTGCCGGCGTTTTCAGACAGCGGCGCCAGCCGCTCCCTACGAGTGGCTGGCGCCTGGTTTCACCTCGGCGGCGAGTGCTATCGCGTTCCTGCGCGGCGCAACGCTCCCGTCGTGAATTCTTCCTTCGGGATAGACGCCGACAGGTCGTACATACCTGATTCGTTGTCGAGCCCGAACGCGAGATACCGGCCGGACTGAAGATCGTAGTTGAGCTCCAGCGTCGTCCAGAAATTCTTCACGTCATAGTAATTAATTCCGTGTCCTTCGGACACGCGCCACAGCTCGTCCCGATTGTCGTAGATGTCCACGACCAGGATCTGCCACGAGTCTTCATCGATGTAGAAAGTTCGGCGCTTGTACTGGTGACGCATGCCGTCTTTCAGCGTGGCCTCGACTACCCAGACACGGTGCAGCTCGTAACGCAGGTATTCCGGTTCGGCATGCAGCGGCTTGATGTAATCCTTGTACTTGAGCTGGTCGCTGTGCACCTTGTAGGCGTTGTAGGGCACATACATTTCCCGCTTGCCCACCAGTTCCCAGTTGTAGCGCTGCGGGCTGCCGTTGTACATGTCGTACTGGTCGGACGTCATCAGTCCGTCCGAGCCGCTGCGGGGGTTGTCGAAAGCGACGTTCGGCGCCCGGCGCACGCGGCGCTGACCTGGGTTGTAAACCCACGCTTTGCGGTTCTCACGTTCCTGGTCCAGCGTTTCATGCACCAGCAGCACGCGACCGGCCAGCCGTGCCGGGGCCACGGTTTTTTCCTTGAAGAAGATGATCACGTTGTCCATTTCTTCTTCGGTCATGCCCGGGAGTGCATAAGGCACCGCAATCTGGTCTGCAAACTGCACCAGGGTGTAGGAACCGCCGCGTGTGACCGCCGCCTGGCCATAGAAGCGCTCGCCGGCCTCGGCACGCCAACGCAGGATGTGGTTCCAGATGACCTCGACACCGCTCGAGGGTATGGGGAAAGGCACGCCCATCATCGCCCCGGTCACACCGTTGCCGTTGGCAATCAGGTTGGCGGTCGTGGCAATTTTCTTTGTCGCCTCGTACACGTGATCCGGTGCGGAGAAACTCCGGCGCGTCGGATAAACGTGCATCTTGAACGTTTCGGGGTAGGCCTTGAACATGGCCTTGTGTCCCACGCTCAGGCGATCGGCATAGTCATTGTAGTTGTCGGCCGTGATCGTGAACTCGATCGTGTCGTCGGCAAAGGGGTCCGGATGATGGTCGCCGGGCTCGTAGCCTGCCGGCGCTTCGGTGATGCCACCGGTCCATTCCGGGATTTCCTCGCCATTGCCGGCGCGTTCAGCGCCCATCGGCGTCAGGTCCTTGCCTAACCGTGCGGCCTCTTCCGGCGATATCGCCGCGGTCGCGCTGGCGGCGAACAGAGTCGCGGCCATGATGGTCAGGGCGGGTTTAAAAAGATTACGCATGGATCTGCTCTCCAATCGTGTCAAAACGTGTATTTCAGGCTTGCGCCGATGAAATCCCTGTCGTGTATTTCGTTTTGACGGCCTGCTCCGTGGAAAGTTGTATAACTTGTGTCAAATTCCCACTTATTCTGGTAGTTGAAATTAAAGCCCAGGGTCAATGCCTTACGCCCCTCGATGAAGGCCCCACCGGGCCCAGGGGTGATTCCCCGGACGTCGTGCTGCCATGAGAATCGCGGCGCAAAGTTGACTGGCCCGAAGGCATTGTTGAAATCGAGGCGGCCAGCCAGCCGGTAGCCAAAAGAGTTGGCGTCCGGGAAAAAGTCGGCCGGTTCCATCGGTTTGCCGGGATGGGCGAAGTCCGCGAGGTCAGGATTGCCGCTAACCACCGTCGCCGGGCCGTCGAACCTCAGCTCGTTTTTCTTCGGCATGCGGTGCACGTGGTGCAGCGCCGCTTCGAACAGGATGACGCCCTGGTCCGCGCCCATCATCGGCCCGAACAACCGGGTCAGGGCGAAATCGGCCTGGGTATAGTCCATCCGCTTGAAGCCGATGACCGTGGTCAGTGGCGGCGTATCTTCGTTGAACTGCGGGCTTACCGCGTTGAAGGAAAAACTGCCCAGCTGGCCGAACTCCGCAAACTGGTCGCGCAGCGGGCTCAGGCCGGCAAACAACAGCTCCAGGTCATCGATCTGCAGCGGGCGATCCTTGTGATGGGCGATCTCACCCTGCAGCGCCGTCTGGCCGACGGTGGTATTCAGGCTGAAGGCCAGCATCTGGATATCTTCAGGATACGAGGTGATGTAATGCGCCGTTTCACCTGCCGGAGACCCGAAGGCATTGCCTTCCACGGACGGTGTGTTGGCGAACGCGTCGGTGGCGTATGCGGTACCGGTAACCGTAACGTTTCCGCCGGTGATCTGCGCATCGGCGATACCCCGCGCCGCATCCAGCGGCACCAGGCCATTGGCGGCGTCTACACCCGCCTGGATAGCCCCGTCGTAGTCGTCGGGGTTGGCCGCAAAGTAAGCGCCGGCCGCGCCGGCGATATCGCTGGCACCGCCGGCACCGGGATCGGCGCCAATGGCGGCGGCGATCTGCAGGCCCTCGAAAGAACCGGTACGCGCGCTGATGACCGGCAGGCGGCTGTGATACTTGTAGTAATAGAATCCGAACTCGGTGCCGTTATTGAAGTCGGGCGCGAAGATACGCAGCGCCGCTCCGTACTGGTCATCATCCGCCGGTTCAGGCGACGGGCCACGTGGAATCGTGTTGAAACCGCGATCGGGCGTGAAATACCTGGGACCCGGAAAATCCGGCGTATCGCCAAAGCCGAGTCGAACCTCGGAGCCGCCGTCGGGTGCGAAATCGTTGGTCGAGAAAAAGGTACCGACCGCATCGGGCTCGGTGTCGTCCCAGTCATACTGGTAAACCAGCTCGAGATCGATGTTCTGGGTCAGTCCTACCGAGAACCAGAGCAGGTCCTGAGGCAGCAGGCCCTCGCGCAGCTCGGCACCCGGCACCCGCAACGCAGACACATTGAAGTGGTTGATTACGTTGGCGCCACCCTGGATAAACGTGCTTTCACCCCAGTTCACCACCTGCTCGCCGACCCGGATTTCCGCCGGCATGCTGCCGAGGTCGAACTTGTAATAAAGGAACGCATCGAGCACATCCGAGTCGGTACCGGAGCGGTTGAGCGCCGCCGTGCTCAGCGGGGTGCGCGCCCTCGCGTTGTTCTCCAGTTCGAAATCGCGAAACCAGAAACCGCGCGTAAAAAAGCCGATGTTCCAGGGCGAGTAATTGATTTCGAATTCGCTGGTGACCTTGAGCGCCGTGCTGTAGATCCCGCGATCGAAGTTGAGATCGCCATCGTCGCCGTTGACGGAGAACTTGGTCCCGCCGTTGACTAACCCAATGAGATCCGGCGACCGCTTCTCCATGCGCCAGCCGGCACCCAGCGATACGGTTGTATCGAAACTGCCGTAGACGGTCCCTTCGTCATTCTCGAAACTGATCGCCTGCGCCGTCGGCGCTGCCAGAATGGCACCGGCCGCCACCGCCAGGGCCAGAAAAACCCGCAAATCCAAAGGCATTGCTATCCCCACTCTGTAATTTGACAAGAATCGGCCGCGACAGACACGCACACGGGCGAAATGGCCGTATCCCCTGTTACCGCAAGAAAAAATACACTGCACTGCACCTAACAACACGCTGCGGTGCAACATCGGGATTCCGCCGGATTTTCAGACACATCCGCCGCTCCGGCGCAAGCGCCCTCACACGTGGATGACCTGGAGGATACTGTGGCGAATCTGTTCCCCGAGAACCAGCTTGGCGTCGTCCTCGACACCGCGAATCCGGTGGTCGAAATCGAGCAGCCCGTCCTCGTCCAGCCAGACGACGCCGACATCGCGCAGGCGATCGATAAAGTTCCGAAACAGAGGTTTGGCAAAGGACTCCGGCGCGTCGAACTGGTAAAGCATCGACATTCGCTGGGCCATGAGCTGACACAGGTTTTCGAGGTCTGTCTGGGTGACCCGCCGCGGCCCGTGTTTCAGCAACAAGGCCACCGTCATGTAATAGCGCTCGAGGGTCTGCAGTGCCCCGTGGGCCAGCAGCGACAGCTGGACGGCGCGCGGGCTGTCTGCCGTCGGCCGCTGGCAGTCGCCGTCATCGACTCGCTCCAGCAGACCGAGATCGCTCATCACGGCCACTACCTGGCGCACCGCCGGAGCAACCTCTTCCTCGCGCCAGTGCAAAAACAGCTCCGCCTTGACGTACGGATAGACCATCTCGGCGAGATGCACGATCTTGTCCACGTGCATGCGCCGGTTATTGAGAAAACAACAGGCAATCATCGATGGCAGCGCAAACAGGTGCATGACGTTGTTGCGGTTGTAGGTCAGCATCACCGCATGGTTGCCGCTCGCCGACAGCACGTCACCCAGCGCGTGCTTGCGCCGCCTGATGAGATTCATTTCCAACGCGTGCTCGATGACGGAGTGCCCGGTTACATCAGGGTGGGTCACGCGTGACGCATACGGCGCACGCTCCAGCAACGCCACCAGCACATCGATCTGCTCACGCAAAACATCTTCGAGCATTGCCTGCCGGGGCGCCGACAAGAGCGGCAACGCCAGCAGGCTGACCGGTGTTACCGCAGCGGTCATGTTGATCCGGCACATGATCCGGTCGGCCAGGTCGTCCACGGCTGGCACCAGCCAGGTCGGTTTGTCGCCATCCGGCGTTTCGCGCCAGTCTGGATCGTGCTCATCCAGCAACTCGTCGAGAAGGATTGCGTCGCCGAAGTTGACGTAGACCTTGCCAAAACGGTTTCGAATCGCGCCCAGCGACCGGATAAATCCGAACAGGCTTTCCTTTTTCTTTGGGTTACCGCTGAGTTCGCCGATGTAGCTGCGGCCCTCTAACAGCTTTTCGTAGCAGAAATAGACGGGCACGAAGGCAACCGGGCGTTCCGGGTTTCGGCGGTAGCTGCGCACGGTCATTGCCAGCATGCCCGACTTGGGCCGCAGCAGCCGGCCGGTCCGGCTCCGGGTTCCTTCGATGAAATACTCGATCGGTACGCCCTTGACCAGGTTCAGGGCCAGGTATTGCTGAAACACCGCTGCGTACAGCTTGTTGCCGGCAAACGTCCGGCGCAGGAAAAACGCGCCGCCGCGCCGCAGCCACGGCCCAATCACCGGGATATTAAGGTTGATACCGGCGGCGACATGCGGTGGCACGAGACCGGCCTGGTACAGCACATAGCTGAGCAGCAGGTAATCGAAATGGCTGCGGTGACAGGGCACGTAAACCAGTTCGCGCCCCTCTGCGACCGCTTTGACCGTGTCGATGTGCTGCACCTCGATCCCGTCGTAGACGCGGTTCCACAGCCAGCCAAGCACCCGGTCCATAAAACGGATAAACGAGTGCGAGTAGTCCGCAGCGATCTCGTCAACGTAATCAGCCGCTTTACGCGATGCCTCCTCGTAGCTGATGCCCTCGCGGCGGGCGTTTCGTTCGATTGCCGCGCGGACCCGTGGAGATCGGAGAATCTCGCCACGCAGGTTACGCCGGTGCGAGAGGTCGGGACCGATAGTGGCCTCGCGCAGGCGGCGCATATGCACCCGAATGACCCGCGACAGCTTGCGCACGATACGCTCATCGTCGAGACCGTCGGCGTCTGCCCCTGCGACGAATTCGCTCAGCGCTACCGGTTCGCTGAACTGTACGAACGTATGCCGCCCATGCGCGAGAATGATCAGCAGCCGTCGCAGCCTGCCCGCCGGAGCCCAGGTTTCGGAGAACAGCAGTTTAAACGGCGAGTGTTCCTTGTCCGGCGCCCGCCCCCAGAACACCGAGACCGGCACAATCCGCACATCCAGGGCGGGATTGTCGCGAACTGCCTGCACGAGGCGGCCCAGGCGCGGCGACTGTACCGGCTCCAACCGCCGGGTCCACCAGCCCCGCAGCCGGCGCACGAAGGCCAGGGAGCGATTTTCGGCCGGTAATCCCAGCGGCGACTCCGCCGGGCTGGGCAGGCCCCGCCGCCGGCATACCTCGTCGACGACCAGGCGGGAAGACAACGCATCGTTGGCCATGACGTAGATCACCGGCACGCCCGGCAGGTCCTTACCCGGGTCATCGGGCAAGACCGTCGGCCGGACCCACAGGAACAGCAGCTTGCGCCCCAGCCAGCGCAGCGGGGGACCGAGACCCAGCCAGTCGACAAGTACCGAATCGGACTGCAAGACAACCCCCGTGAAGCGCAAGCCGGCGGATTGTACCGGAAAAACCCTGATTCCCCGGCCGCGCACGGCTACAATCGCCATTTTTCGCCTGCCCGGGGAGGGCTGACCATGGAACTGATCGCCGATGTCGGTGGCACCAATACCCGCTGTGCCCTGATCGACGACGAGGGACGACCCACCCGGATTCAGGTGTTCGAAAACGCCGGTCACCGCACGCTGTCCGCGGCACTGACCGCCTACCTCGAAGGTGAAAACGCCCGCCCCTCTGCCGCGGCGATTGCGGTAGCGGCCCCGGTGACCGGCGACGAAGTGCGCATGACCAACCGTAACTGGCATTTTTCGGTTGCGACGCTGGCCGGTGAACTGCAGCTGGACCGGCTGGAAGTTATCAATGACTTTACCGCCGTTGCCTTGTCTCTGCCGCACCTGACCGAGGCCGACCTGGTAACCGTCGGCGGCGGTGCGCCCCGCCCGGCCGCGGCAATGGCCGCAATCGGTCCGGGTACCGGACTGGGAGTTTCCGGCCTGGTCCCTGGCCCGGGCGGATGGGCACCCATCTGCGGCGAGGGCGGTCACACCACCCTCGCCGCCGGTACCGAACGCGAAGCCGAGGTGATCGACGCATTGCGTGATCGATACGGTCATTGCTCGGCCGAGCGCATCATCTCCGGCCCCGGCCTCGTAACGCTGTACAACACGCTGCGCAATCTCGCCGACTATCCTGCCGACAACATTCGACCCCGCGACGTATCGGCCCGCGCCAAAGCCGGTGACCCGATTGCCCGCGAAACAATGACGATGTTTTTTGCATTGCTGGGATCGGTCGCCGGCAACCTGGCGCTGGTGCTGGGTGCGCTGGGTGGCGTGTTTATCGCCGGAGGCATTGCCCCGACGCTGATCGAGCTGCTGCAGGAATCTGATTTCCGGCAGCGATTCGAAGATAAGGGCCGTTACGCTAACTACCTTGCCGCAATTCCCACATCAGTGGTGATGCACAAGACACCGGCGTTGCTCGGACTGATTGCGTTGTTGCGCGCCTAGTTTGCGCCGTGCGTCACGCCGTTTGCGTGTTGGCGCAAGAACTTTGCCTGCAGCCGCGCCATCTCCACGGGCTGCTCATTGACGGTGGCGTGACCGAGCTTCTCCACCCGGACGACTTCGACCTGTGGCAGCAGCTCGGCGAAGACCTCGGTGCTGGACACATCGAGAATCCGGTCTTCGATCCCCCACACCAGGAGAACCGGGATATCGATATCGGGCAGGTATTCGTTGAGGGTCGGGTGACCGGGCCAGAGATCTTCCCAGATCTTGCGGTGAAACGGTGCCCGCGCCAATGCGTAGCGCCGGATCGAGGGCCCGACCGGCCACATCATCGGCGGCGGATCGTAAAAGACCATCTCGATGAGCCGGTCGAACTCTTCCGCTGACGTAGCGATCAGCGGGTTCTCGCCACGATCCAGCATGAGCTGAAACTCGCTCGGATCGGGTGGGTATACCCCGGCCGGGGCATAGAGCGTCAACGTCAGCACCTGGTCGAGATTTCGCGACGTGTAGAGGGTTGCGATCATGCCGCCGAGCGACGTGCCGACCATGTGCACCGGCCCGTCCGACAGCGCGTTGACCGCCGACCCGACCATGCCGACGATGTTGTCGATCGAGTAATCGACTTCCGGGTCGCGGCTGGACGCGCCATGACCGGGGAGATCCAGCGCAATGACCCGGTAGGTTTTCGGCATCTTGCGCAGGAACCGCAGCCACGAATCCTTTTCCGACGCAAAGCCGTGCAATAAAACGACGGTCGGCCCCTGGCCGTCTCGCATCAGGTAGGCGATGCTGCCCGGTTCAACCGCCACGGTTCCCTGGTCGACGCCCGACAGGCCACGCAGGACCTTGCGGCCCGTATCGGTAATGCCGTCGGCAACCGGGCGGCAGCCACCCAGCAGGGCTGCCGCCAGCAGGGCGGCAACACAGGTTTTCAGGAAACGACTCATTTACTCCGGCTCTTCGTCCTCTTCGATATTGTCGAGCCGCTCGCCCAACGCTTCAGCCCGCTCATTGAGCTGATCTTCGACCGCGCGGGCACGATCGAGCGTTTCGACCTGGTCGTCGAACACCGTTTCCTCGACCTCGCGGTCGCAACCACCGAGGCCGGGCATTAGCAAGACGCAGAGCACAACAGTTGACACTTTCATGAGCGGACACCTCGCAGGTGGGCCTTGATGTCGGCCCTCGCGTCGGAGAGTATCGAATCGCGATCGATGCTGTCGAGGATCTCCTGCACAACCTGCTTCGGTCCGCCATCGCCCCACGATTTTCCCTGCACCAGGTAGCGTTCAGCGACCTTGCCGACAACAAACGTTGCGTAATAGGCAACCGCTCCCTGGGCGCCGGCGGTGACCACCGTGGACATCCCGGCGGTTCCTACTTTCAGCGCCGACGACACGAAGTGCATGGCCCAGACGGTGCCCATCAGCGCAGCCAGCTGGGTAACGATGGCGCCGGCGAGTGAACGGGCCTCGCCACGACCCAGCGGCAGATCGTAGAGCTTTGACAGGTGCCAGATCATCGCGCCGTCAACGAAAGCAGCCGCAAAAAGGTCGGCAACCGGCACCGGGTTGAAGGCAACCGCGACACCCTTGGATACCGAATACGTGCGGATCAGCCGCTCGCCCAGCACCCGGCGGGTCTCCAGAATCCGCTGCGCCACCCGGTCGCTGAGATCGCCCGCAAAAAGACTCGCGTTGAGCGCCGCGAGGGTCTGGCCCTCGGCCTCCAGGATGTCCCACAACCGTTCCTTGAGCGTCACTATGTCCGCGTCGGGACGACGCTTGCTGACCTGCTCGATACCTTCTGCATCGACTTCGATGTAGGTCATGGCAGCCGGGTTTGCCGATGCCGTCACGATGTTTGCCGGGTCGATAATGCCCTCCGTGCGCTCGGCCAGCGTTCGCAGCAACAGCTCCACCTCGCTGTCGGTATAGCGATCGACCTTGTTCAGCGCGAGCAGCACCGGCCGCTGTTGCCGCATCAGCGAACGCAGTGCGTCGATCTCGGTGTCGGTCATGTCTCCGTCGACCACGAACAGCACCAGGTCGACTCGGGAAGCGACGTCGCGCGCCAGCTCCTCGCGCGCCTCGCCGTCGATTTCGTTGATTCCCGGCGTGTCGATCAGGTAGACGCCGCCATCCTCGTAAGACGTCCAGGCCATCGCGTCTGCGGTACGGGTCTCGCCGTGCAGAGCACTGACGGAGAAACGTTCCTCGCCCAGAAGGGCATTGAGCACGGACGACTTGCCGACGCCGACCCGGCCAAATGCCGCGATATGGACATGGCCGTGTTCCAGCTTGTCGAGCATGCGCTCGATCTGGGCGTAGTCTTCCGACAGGGCCTCGCGCACTGACGCCGGAACGCGGGTGTCGTCGAGCAGCTCCCGCAGGCTCTCCCGGGCAAGCTCGAGATGACCTTCACCGCCCTGCCCGTCCGCTTCAGTCGGCGTTTTTTCGTCGCGCGTCCCAAGCAAGTTTTGCCATGCGCGCTGTACGTTTTTCCAGATTTTCACTGAGGTGTTTCCTGAACAGCGAAGCTGCCGGCGCCGGCCTGAGGCGCCCCGTTTCATTGAGTGTGCGCGTTAGCGATCGGCCCAGCGCGTCGAAGATCAGTCCATAGGCGACGGCATGCATCAGTCCACCGGCAACCGTGCCGGCTCCGGGAAACGCCTTCAACGCGTTGCCACCGATCGCCATCAGCAGCGGCATGGCCTTGCCGATATGCGTCTGGCTGAGCTTCAGGAACTGCTGCACGTCGATATCCCGGGCGCTGACGCCGTAAAGCTCGCACAGCTCGCGCACGAAATTGGCGCCCAGGTACCCCTGGATGAGTACATCGGTTCCGGGTGCGACGGCAGCGAGCGCACCGACCATCGCCTTCCTGGTGTACCCCCTGACTAACTCTTCGGATCGCTGCTCCCTGAATCCTGCCTCCGCGGAATCGAGCTGACGACGGGCCAGCACGAACACGCTGGCATCGCGCAGCTCCTCCATCAGCACGGGGTCGCGATCCATCATCCGCTGCAGGGCATCGGCCAGCTCGTCGACCCATGGCGTCATCGGCCGCAACGTTTTCTCCTCGGACCCGTCCGGCAGCCGGCGAATGACCGGCTCCATCGGTGCAGCGCTGATCGCGACCAGCTCCACGTCATCATCGCCACCGGCCGTCGCGATCCGTTTGCGGAGACTGTGGAGCAGTTGAGCGCGTACTTCGTCTGAAAACCGGTCGACCTTGTTGAGAGCGACGATCATGGGCCGCTCGACGTCGCGCAGCGCCCTGACCGCATCGTATTGTCCACGTGTGAGATCGTTGTCGCATACGAATACCACGCCATGCGCGCGCAACGCCTCGTCCCGCGCAAGCGCATCGAGCTGGCCGCCGGCCTCGTGCAGACCCGGCACGTCTGTGACGATCAACCGGTCGCCGGCCGGCGAGACCCACCGGTAGTCGGTCACCTCGCCGGTCGAACCGCCGCGGGCGCTGACGTCGATGTCGTCTGCTCCGGGCAGCAGCGCCCGGATCACTGCGCTCTTGCCGGTACTGATCTCGCCAAACAGTGCGATCCTGAAATCGCCGGCGGCGCGGCGCTCTGCCAGCAGCGCGAGCTCCCGGCGGGCCCCATCCACGTCGACACCCAGTTCGCCGGCGCGCTCGATCCGTTCGGCCAGCGCCTCCTCGGTCAACGCTTCCGGTGCGGCGGCCAGGGAACCTTTCTTTGGAAACAGCAGCCGCCACACTGCCCAACCCGTACCCAGCGTGAGAAAACCGATGACGCCCAGCCACAGGGCCATGACCCAGCGCGGTGCGGATCGCAGCCGGTGCCAGACCTCCAGGGCGGACTCGGTCAGCATCAGCATGGCCACGAGCAGCAACACCAGGCCAATGACGATGGCAATGGCGAGGACGATCCGGAGGTGACGGTCGAGGGTCATGGTTTACTGCCCTGAACGGCCCTTGAACTGGTCCATGCTCCGCGAGACGCCGAAGAAATCCATCATCCAGTCGGACAACCCCACCGGCGCCAGACGCATGAGGTAAGTCGTGTAGACGAACCACGGCGTGATCAGCCTGCGGCGGTTGCGGCGGATTGCCCGCAGGATCTTGTTCACCGTCTTTTCCGGTTTGAGTATCGGCAACAACCATGGGAAGCGGGTCGACACACCGGCAAACATGCCGGTATCGATGTAGTAAGGGCAGATCACCGTCGTCTGCACGTTGCTGCCGAGCCGCTTGAGCTCGACACGAAGCGAGTCGTCGAAACCGACGGCGGCAAACTTAGAAGAGCAATAGTCGACCAACTGGGCGGTGCCGGCGATGCCGCCGGCGGACGCGATCGTCACGATGTGGCCGGAATTGCGCTCCAGCATGCCCGGCAGAAACCGGCGGGTGGTCCAGAACAGGGCGAGCGCATTGACGTCGAAGGTGAGTTCGATCTGTTCGTCACTGATCTCCAGCAGGTCTTTGCCCGAAACGATGCCGGCGTTATTGATGAGGATATCCACCGCACCCAGGGCGGCCAGAGACTTCTCCGCGGCAACCCCGACCGATTCACGGCTCGACAGGTCGCACTGCACCGGAATGCCGACGCCGCCCAGGTCGGCAATCTCCCGGCTCACCGCGGTCGCGCCGGCTTCGTCAATATCCCACAACGCAACGCGCCCGCCGGCAGCAGCTATCTTCAGCGCCATCAGACGACCGATGCCGCTCGCGGCGCCTGTCAGCACCACGCCCTTGTCTGCAAATTCGGTCATCGAATCCTCCGGAGACTGAGTTCCCTATTGCACCAGACGCGGGGGTGGCATTGCCACATCGACCCCCAATGCGGCGCGCTCGATTGCCCACAGCCGGTCCTGACCCCAGGCTACCGACAGCGGCTGGCCCTCGACGTTGCGCAGGCAGAAACCGGGCACGCCCCACAGCCCCAGCACGGCCAGCGTCGCCGCGTTGGCCTCGACCCGGGCCCGCCAGCGCTTGTCGGCCAGGGCCCCCTCGGTCGCGGCGGGACCCAGGCCGCAGCGTTTCCCCAGCCGGTCGAGGGTTGCCCGGCTGCGCAGGTCGGCACCCTCACACCAGATCGCCCGCATTGCCGCGAGCAGAAACTCACGACCTGCGCCCCGCTCTTCGGCGTAGTGAAACAAGGCCAGGCAGTTCTCGACCCCTTTGCCCAGCGGATCGCGAATCGGCCCGAAGGCGATACCCTCGGCGCGGGCAATTCGTGCTACGTCACGAATGATATAGCGCAATTTGTGGCCCGGAACGGGGATACCGCGGGATACCATCGGCAGCAATGGCCGCAGCTGCAGGTTGAGCCCCAGCCGGTCGGCCAATGCGACTGCCTTGATCGCACCCAGGTAAGAGTAAGGACTGCGAAAGGAAAAATAGAACTCCAGGTCGAGCGGCAGAGCGGACCCCGCCGCGCGACGCTCGAGGGGATTGAACAGGGAATCCTGCAGGGTTAGACCCCGGTGGCCGGGAATGCGGTCGCGCAACCGTTGCTCCAGTAATGCGAGGCGGTCGAGGCCCCAGAACCACTCGCCCTGGTACCACAGCATTCCTCCGAGATAATGACCCAGCCGATGCAGTTCCCGCTGGTTTTCTGCCAGTCTTACGCCGGTTTCCTGTTCGTCAATGGCATCGTGAGCGAGTACCGCAAGCCGGTCCAGGTCGCCACGCCATGCCGCGGCGGTTGCCGTCTGCAGCTGCGTCAGTGACGCGGGCCGGCTGAGTATGATGCGGTCCGCAAGGTGGCTGGTGGCACCATCGGGTACCGGCCGGTCGTCAAACTCCAGCCCCCAGGCATGGGCAAGCCTTACCGCGTCGTAGGCGGCGTAATCGTCGAGCCGCTGCGGATCCGGAACGCAGTCGATCGGCAGCGTCGAAATCAGCCGCAGGTCGAGTTGAAGGTCATAGACCGCGGTGAGATCTCCCAGGCGCTGGGCCAGCAGAGCAGACCAGGCGTCGTTGACACGATGAAAAAAAATGACGCGATGGGGTTCACCTCGCAGACGGCGCGCCAGTTCGTGGCGGCCCCGCACCAGCCGGCCGGCCGACTCACTGGTTATCAGTCCTGCCAACATGGAACGGATGCGACTCATGCGTCCGGGCTCCACAGCAGTTCGTCCAGCGTCTGCTGCCATCCGTAGCGCTGCAGATCGACCCGACCGTTGACCAGGTGTACGCCCTCCTCGCCCAGGAGCCTTCGCTGGCGCCGATAGGATTCACTGCTCCGGGGAAAGGCGAAAACGCCACCGGCACGCAGTACGCGATACCACGGCACCCTGGAACCGGGCGGCAACTCGCGCAGCGCCCGGCCTACCCGCCTTGCGGCACGCCCGAGACCGGCAATATCGGCGACCTGGCCGTACGTGGCAACTCTGCCGGCAGGGATCCGTTCGACCGTGCGCCAGATGAGTCGATTGATTTCGACAGGGTCGGTAGCAGGTTTTTTTCGGCCGGACATCAGGCCTGAATGTTAGCACCGCTACGGCGCTGGCCGGATCGTACAGTAGCGCGAAACCCCGCCCTGAAGAGCGAGCCTGTGGGTCAGGCGGCGGTGTTCAGCGGCGCATCGATTTCCAGCGCCTGCGCCAGCAGCGGAATGGCGTCGTGTGGCCGTCCCTGGAAAAGCCGTACCCGTCCGAGACGCCGGAGGATCCGGGCGTGCGGCGGATGGAGGTTGAGATAGCGCTCGAGAATCCGGGCAGCGGCATCGTAATGCTTTTCCGTTACGAGGTGATCGCAACTATGAATTGCAAGAGCGAAGGCGCGTTTCCGGTTTCGTTTTGCCATGGCTGTCACCTTATTGCAAAGCTCACGCGACCGCTAAGAGATGCATCACAAAAGTAGTAAGTAATTCACTGACATAATGACGACAACCGCAGGGTATGTCAAAAGACAAAAACCAATCTCCGTTGATCAAATCACACGCTGTCAACTTTGTCTTTCCTGCACTCGTTGCCGATATGTCAAACCAGAACCGCAACGTCACACTAGTCTCGGCAGTCGGCTGTTCACTTCGCCTCCCGAAATGAGAACGCCCGCACTGAAAAACGGCGATTGATCTGCGAGCATTTCTTTCGGTTTGGACTACCGCTTCCCGATTATGAAAAAAGGATGCGGTCAAGCGACAGGAGCGCCACTTGCTGGCCCAGGTTTTTCAGGTACAGGCATACGGGTTTAACACCCACTCGATTCCGCTCTTCGCGGCGGCTGCCCTGATCCTGTTCATGTCGGCCCTGACCCTGACTCATGAGCGTGCCTCCCGCGTCGCCATGCCCCTGTTCTTTCTTGCCCTGGCTACGTCGGTCTGGCTGGCGGGCTTTGGCGTCATGTATTGCACGACGAACACGGCTGCCTCGTTGTTCTGGGCGCGGGCTGCACATATCGGTATCGTCTTTATCCCGACAACGGCGCTGTATTTCGCGGCGCGGGTGGTTGGCCATGAAACTTTCAGACCGGGGCGCAGCCTCGGTTTTGCGGTGATGGTTTCGATGATGTTTGCGGCACTGGCCTTCGTGTCGCCTGAATTCGTGGTTAGCATCCAGGACCGGTACTGGGGCCCCTACCCCCGTTACGGCGCGATAGGCAGCACTTTCGTCGTTTTTCTCCTGGTCCTGGTGGGAACCTGCATCGGCCTGTTCCTGCAGTCGATGCGCAACTCGCCGCCCGACACATCGCTGCATCGCCGGTCCAAGCTCTTCCTCGTTGCGTCCTGTGTCGGTTCGATCAGCATCATCGATTTCATGCCGATGTATGGCCTGGACGTATTTCCGGTTGGCCGCGTCACGATGCTGTGCCTGTTCGTGATCACGACCTACGTGACCTGGCGATATCGCCTGGTAGATCTGACGCCCGCCTTCGTCGGCCAGCAGATTACCGACACCATGACCGATGCCCTGGTGGTCATGGACCGCGACGGCATCGTGCGACTGACGAATGCCGCTGCCTGCCGATTGCTCGCCCGGGAGGAAGAGGAGATGGTCGGCGAGACCATCTCGAAGTGTCTCGGCGAACCGCTCGGCGCTCACCTGGAGACGCTCGCCAGCGGTGATCCGGTTCGTGATATCGAATCCGTCCTGCGCAACTGCGACGGCGATGAGATCACCATCAGCCTGAGTGCGTCGGTCATGACCGATCGCTACGGGATGCCGGTCGCATTTGTCTACACCTTGCGCGATATCTCGCATCGAAAGGAAGCCGAGGACCGCATTCGCCAGCTGGCCTATTACGACGATCTGACGAATCTCCCGAACCGCACACAATCGAACGAGCAGCTTCACCATTGCCTGGAAATTGCCGCCTCCGAGAACATCCCGGTCGCCACGCTGTTTATCGATCTCGACCGCTTCAAGCGAATCAACGACACCCTGGGACACAGCGCCGGCGACGTTCTGCTGACCCAGGTTGCCGAAAGACTCAAGCACTGCATCCGCGATTGCGACCTGCTGACCAAGGCCCACCCGACCGGCGGACAGAGTTTTGTTGCCCGACTGGGCGGCGACGAGTTCATCATCTGCCTGTTCGACATCTACGAACAACGCGATATCGACAAGGTCGCGAAACGCATCCTGGGATCGCTTGCCGAACCTTTCCAGCTGGGCCAGCACGAGGTCTTCATCACCGCCAGCATCGGCGTCAGCCGCTTCCCGGACGACGGCTGCGACGTACAGTCGCTGCTGAAAAATGCCGATACGGCGATGTACCACGCCAAGGACAATGGCCGCGACAGCTTTTACTTCTATGACTCGGCCATGAGTTCCACCGCACTCGAGCGCCTGTCGCTGGAAGCCGACCTGCGCAAAGCCATGGACCGGGAAGAGCTCTACCTGGCTTACCAGCCACAGGTCGACCAGGAATCCGGTATCACGATTGGCGCGGAAGCGCTGCTGCGCTGGAACCACCCGGTTCGCGGCAACGTATCGCCTGCCGATTTTATTCCGCTCGCGGAAGAAACCGGGCTGATCGCCCCGATCGGTGAATGGGTGCTGGGCGAGGCCTGCCGCCAGACCGCCGAGTGGCACGCACGTGGCGCCGATCACCTTGCCATTGCGGTGAACCTGTCGGAACGCCAGTTCCGTCGAAGCAACCTGTTAAACATCGTTGCCGGCGCGCTGAGCGCCTCTGGCCTGAAGCCGGAATTTCTCGACGTCGAGCTGACCGAGAGCATGATCATGGAAAATGCCTCGACCAGCATCGAGACGCTCGAAGCGCTCAAGCTGATGGGCATCAAGATCTCGGTCGACGACTTTGGTACCGGTTACTCGTCGCTGAGCTACCTCAAGCGCTTCCCCATTGACGTGCTCAAGGTCGACGGCTCGTTTATCCGCGACGTAGCCACCAACAGCGACGATGCCGCCATCACCAGCGCCATCATCGCCATGGCGCGCAGCCTGAACATCGATGTCATCGCCGAGGGCGTCGAGACCCCGGCCCAGATCAAGTTCCTGATGGGGCAGGGCTGCACGAAGATGCAGGGCTACATCTTCGGCCGGCCGATGACAGCGGCGCAGCTCACCGCGCAGCTATTTGACGAAACCACCGAAACTGAAACTCTTGACGATACCGCGACCGTGCTCAGCTTCCCTGCGGCATCGAGCGCCGAAACCGGCTGACGCTACTTCAGCACCCAGCCGACGCTCAATACATAGCGCGTGCCTTGCTCAACCAGCGTTACGCAGTGGGCCGAACGGTCTGGCCTGAAAAACTTGATGCGAGAAGACTCGTAAATCGGATCGTCACAGACAAACTCGCCGCCGCGCCGGCTTTTCCTCACGACGATATTCAGACGGTAGTGCCGTCGCCCGGTCACCGGGTCGGTGTGTCCGGGCACCTCGGAGCCCTCTCGATACCGCAACAGGTAACAGTCGAAAGGCAGGGGCAACGGGGATGCCAGGAGCAAAAGCTTCTCGTAGCCGGTGCCCTGCCGGCCCATCCGCCAGCGTAACCAGTCCCGCAAAGAGGCCCGCCCCGACACGGCAGCTAGCGGTCCTTTCCCACACGTTGTGGAAGAGGGATATTGAAATGCAGGGCCTCAATCTTCATGCCTTGCCGCTGCCCGCGCGAAGCGGGTGGCCGTGCCCCGGACCAGGGGGCGGTACAGGTAGCGCAACAACAGACCTGGCACGATTCGTCCCCGCTCCTCCCGGGCCACCCGGGCACGTGGATGATCCATAAATCGAAACCCTGAGACACGGTAACCGGCAGCGGGCTGCCTGAATTCCAGCCAGCTCAGATACTTGACTGACTTGTAGCCGTAGTGCGCCGGCGCAACCAGGCGCAGCGGTGCACCGTGACTGACCGGCAGCGGTTCGCCGTCGAGTGTGTCTGCAAGCAGCACGTCGGGTGCCAGCAGGTCCTCCAGCAACATTCCGGTATGCGCCCCATCCTGGCCACGTAAAGCCACGAGTGACGCGCCGCCTGCTGGCTCCGCCTCTGGAACGATGACCCTGGAATAGAAATCGGCGAACCGGACACCGCCCCAGCGCAAACCACGGACACTCCAGGTCGTCACGCAATGAAAATCGCTGGTCTGCTCGACCCGCGGGAGACCCTGCAGCGCATCGACCAGGTGCAACTCATTTTTGACGGCGCCGGTTACCCGTAGTTTTGCAACCGCGGTCTCGGCCGGAAACCGGTCGGCAAAGTGCGTCAGGCCAAACCGGTAAAAAGTCTTCGAATCACGCTGTCCCGGCGGGAGCGGTGTGACCATGGGCGGCTCGATGAATGGTTATAGACCTACCAGTGTATACCCCGGGTGAACTGCGCCAGCGCAATCTGCTCGGGTGACGGCTCGTGCTTCCTCTTGCCCTGGGATGCGCTGGAGTCGGGGAACAGGCGAAAGGCCTCGTTCATGCCCAGCTCGGTAACCCGGGGTGCCAGCAGGTGGGCGATCTCGGCAAAGATCCCGAGTCGCGTCGCAATCCGTTTGGGCCGGTGGACGATGGCATCTACGATCATATCGGCCGCCTCGTCGGGGCTGATGGTCGGCACGTTGTCATACAGCTTGGTCGGCGCAATCATCGGCGTGCGCACCAGCGGCATGTTGATCGTTGTGAAATGAATATTCTGATGCGAGAACTCCGATGCGGCACAGCGGGTGAAGGCATCCAGTGCCGCCTTCGACGCCACGTAGGCAGAAAAGCGCGGTGCATTGCTCAGCACGCCGATTGACGAGATGTTGATGACCTGCCCGCGGCGGCGCTCGATCATCTTCGGCAAAGCACCGAGGGTCGTACGCAACGCGCCGAAGTAGTTCAGCTGCATGGTGCGCTCGAAGTCGTGGAAGCGGTCAAAGGAATTCTCGATGCCGCGGCGAATCGAGCGACCGGCATTGTTCACCAGGATATCGACATGACCATGATCTTTGATGATCTTTCGCATGACTGCGTCGCAGGCATCGAGATCGGCCAGGTCGCAGGGATAGACAAAGGGCTCACCACCCAGCTCGCGGATCTCGGCGGCGGTCTCGTCCAGTTTCCCCGGCGTACGGGCGACCAGGATTATCCTGGCGCCGGCTTCGCCGATTTTCAGGGCCGCGGCCTTGCCGATACCCGACGAGGCACCGGTGATGACCACGACGCGGCCACGAATCTTGCCGGCCAGGCTGCGATCGATGAACAGGTCCGGATCGAGGTTACGCTCCCAGTAATCCCAGATCTTGTCGGCATAGCTTTCGAGATCCGGCACCTCGATCCCCGAACCCTCCAGCGCCGCCTGGGTTTCACGGCTGTCGAAGCGGGTCGGGTAATTGATGAACTTGAACAGGTCCGGGGGAATCGCCAGCGATTCCAGCACTGACGAGGTGACCCGCTGCACGGGACGAAATGCGGCCAGACCCTTCCACACGTAGGACGGCACAAAGCCGAACATGCGCGCATTGACCCGCAGGGCCATTTCCGGTGCGTGCGCCGCCTCGGAAAAAATATTCAATACCTCGCCGATACGGCGGGCCTTCGGATCGGTCAGGTGAAACACCTTTCCGTCCAGCCCGGGCAGGTGCGCAATATGGTCGGTGGCCGCGACCACGAAGTCGACGGGCACGATATTGATCCGCCCGCCCTCGATGCCAATCGTCGGCATCCATTGCGGCAACAGGGAGCGGGTCTTCTGGATAGCCTTGAACAGCTGGTAGGGACCGTCGACCTTGTCCATCTCGCCGGTCCGGGAATCGCCGACCACCATACCCGGCCGGTAGATCCGGCAGGGAACGCTGCATTCCTCGCGCACCAGCTTCTCGGATTCGTGCTTGGTGGCAAAATACGGGTGATCCAGCCCTTTGGCTTCCTCGAACATGTCCTCGCGGAACACGCCGTCGTACAGGCCGGCGGCCGCGATCGAGCTCATGTGATGGAAGCAGCCGGCGCCGAGTGTCTCCGCAAGCCTGAGGGCATTGCGCGTACCCTCGACGTTGACTCGCTGCTGCATCTCGGCGCTGGCGGCGAGATCGTAAATAGCGGCAAGGTGAAAAAAGTGGTCGATCTTGCCGTGCAGCTGCGACAGCGTTTCCTCGGCAACACCCAGATTTTCTGCGCGCAGGTCGCCGGTCACCATGTGTGCGCGGCTGGCGTTCTCACCCCAGCGTGCGAACTGCCTCTCGAGGTGCGCGGCATCGTCGTTGCGAGTCAGGAACCAGACGTTGCCGCCACGCTCCAGGAGCCGTGCCACCAGTCTGCTGCCGATAAAACCGGTTCCGCCGGTAATGAAATAATTCATCGCATCAGCCTTTCTTACTGGACAAGCCCGCTGGGGCCAGGCGCCTCGAAAAACAGCTGTTCCATCAGGCTGAGATCGGTGAAATTAACCGAGCCATCGCTGTTCAGGTCGGTGACGAAATCGCCGCTGAGGAAGAAATCAGCCTGCATCTCGGCCAGGTCGATGAAATTGACGATTCCGTCATTATTGAAATCGCCGTCGCACATATTGCCAAAACCGTCGCCGTCGGTGTCCTGCTGCGCCGGGTTGGCCACGGCGGTGCAGTTATCGATGATGTCGTCGACCAGGTCGCCATCCTGATCGAGGATCAGCGCATCCGACGCGGTGCAGATCTCGAGACCCCAGCCCGTCAGCGCTCCGCCGTCAGAGGAAAAGTTGTCGGTCACGAGCAGGTTCCAGTCGCCGCTGCCGGACGAGCCGTCAAAGCCCGCCAGCGGGTTCGACGGCTGGTAGGTGCCGCCACCAATCGGCGGGCAGGGCAGCGGGCCGGGCGCGGCCTCATCGTCGAAGTTCAGATCGAGGTTGTCCTCGTTGTTACACGACTGCGCCATGATCTGCACCGTCGGCCGGTCCGGGTGGCGGCCGAGGCCGCTGTGATCGATCAGCGGGCCCTCGAGACGGATATCGATATCGTTGATCCAGCTGTGGGTCACGGTCAGCCCGATCACGTTGACGTCGACAATCGTACCCGTCGCGTTCGTCGACAACGTCGAGGTCACGGTGCCCGTGCCGCTGGATGGAATGGTGACCGGGACATCGGTGCTGACATAGGCCTGGCACTGCGAGCCGCCCGTGGTGAAGCTGGCCGTTGCCGACACCACTGAACCGCAGGCGTTGTTGGCGGTTACACGCCAATAGAAAGTCGTATCGTTGTCGAGCGCGGCCGGCGGAGCAAAGCTGCGTTGTGCCGTCCCGCTCACCGACATCACCAGGTTGCTGAACGACGGGTCGGTCGCAACCTCGAGATCGTAATCGAAGGCGCCGGGTGACGGACTCCAGTACAGCGTCTGGATGCCTGACACTGCGACAGCGTCAGCCGCCGGCAGCAGAAGCTGTGGTTCGGCAGGCTCTGCCTGTGACAGCCCGAGACTGAGCGGCTGGTCGAACTCCAGCTCGCCGTCGACACCGGTTACGGTAATCGGGTAGATCCCCGGCTCGGAACCACTCACGTGCGCGGCGACGATAGCGTTTGCCGGCGGTACAACCTGCTGCGGGGTAAATTCGATCGTGACCCCCGCGGGTGCCCCTGAAGCCTGCAGCGTGACCTTGCCGGCGTAGCTGCCGACCGGGTCGACCGTGAGAAAACTGCTGCTCACGCCGTCCCCGCAGACCGCGAGGTCTTCCTGGCTGGCGGCAACGGTAAAACCGGGCTCGAGCGCTGTCGGGCGCAGCACGAACAGGCCCTGCTCAATCCCGCTCAGGATAACGTTGCCACTTTCGAAATAGGGGTAAACGCTCCACGAGCCATTGAAAGCGGCAGAATCGTTGCTGGGGTAGACATCGAAATAACCGTTCTGCACCAGCGTCCCGGTGGCGATGCTCGACAGGTCCAGTATGCGCAGACCCGCGCGGTAGTTCGCCTGGTAAGCGAAATCGCCCTTGATGTACAGGTTATGGTCGATGGCGGGGGTCGGTGCGAGATAGCTGCCCATCACCTCCGGCGCATCGAGGTCGCTGACATCCCAGATGAACGTCCGGGTGTTGTGACCAAAGCTCAGCTCATCGCCCTCGTCATCCAGCAGCAGGTAGACCTGGTCTTCGGTCAGCCAGCCCTGGTGGGTATAGCTGGAGCCGGTGTACGGCATACGCGCCAGCATCGACGGCGACGACTTGTCGGTTACATCGACAATGGTCAGCGTGTCCTCGTTGTAGTTGAAACAGATTTCGCGTCCCTGGTAGTCGACGTCGGGACCGCTGTAAATCACGCACTGCGCATCGTGGGTGTAGCCGTCTCCCGAGTAACAGCCGGCGAACTCCGGGGTGGCCGGGCGGGAGATATCGATCATGTGCAAACCGGCGCCACAGCCATCGTCGCTGTTGCGGGTGCCGACGGCATAGGCAAAACCACTGTCTTCGTTGATTGCGATGTTATGGGCCGACCCGAATTCGGGATAGTGCGCGGTCTCGTTGAAAATTCGCGGTGCGCCGACGGTACGCAGCTCGGTCAGGTCGAAAACCTGCATGCCGTGATCCGAAGCTTCGCTCACGATGTAGGCATGGTTGGCATGGGTCTTGATGTCCCGCCAGGGCGAACTGGAGGTGTGCGACGGCAACGAACCCAGGTATTCCGCATGCGTGGGATCGCTGATGTCGACGAAGGCCGTGCCGTTGGTTCGCCCGACGATGGCGTACTCCTTGCCGGTCAGGGAGTCGGTCCAGCCCCAGATGTCGTTCGCCTCACCGCCACCGATGGTGTTGATCGGCAGATAGGACAACAGGTCGATGTTGTTGCAGGGATAGCCCTCGGCGAAACCGCCTTCACAGGCGTGACCGTGGGCAGGATCGCGGGCCGGTGTCTCGGACGAGATCGTCAGCCCCAGCTGCGGTGCCCGCTGCGCCAGCCGGCTCAGGGTGTGATACGCCGAGTCGGCATCGTGCGGTACGGGACAGGCCCATGACGCCGAGGCGCCGAGCAGCGCTGCCGCGAGCGTCAGGAAACAGTTCAGGCCGAAACGCCCGTGTCGATTAATCATTAACTCCCCCAGGGGCCGGCATTGGAATAATACGTGGCACGCGCTGTGCTGCGCCGGCTTCCCTATTTTAGGGGATGGCAGGGGGGCCTTTCCAAGCCCGACCGGGGATTTACGAGGTTTTTGCGGGTTTTCGCCCGCCGGACTCAGTCGAACAGGATATTCACGCGCCGGTTACGGGCACCATGCCGACAACAATGAATCCGAACTCACCCATGCCGGCAAATAGCCCGATGAAAAAGCCGATCAGGAGCAAACTTGCCAGCCACGCACCGAATCCGACCATTGCCCGAACGTACGAGGGCTGCACGGCTGCTTTTCGTTGCAGCATCAACTTGGCACGCCCTGCAGTTTCCTGAGTGATCTTGTGGCTTTCGACCAGCCCATCGAGCACGTCGGAGAGCGTTACCTTGTCGCGGCTCATGACTCCGACTCCCAGCGTTGCGACACATAACGCAACCAGTACGCGGCTGCCGACACCTGGATCATCAGAAATATGGCGAGTATCAGACTGCTGAAGAAGCCTGTAAGGATGTGCCGAATAGTGAACGACATGATGACGAGAATCGCGCCCATCAGGGTGCAAGTGAGGATGTACAAGTCATGTTTACGGTACTGGTAATAGTAGATGCAGGCAGCGAATGCTATGGCCATGAGTGCGGGTGACAGCACTTTCAGATGCAGTCGCACGCCGAGACCTTCGCCAAAAATAATAATGACGGTAGGAAGAACGACGGTGTTCAGAGCGATAAGTGCAATCAGCCGCGGGGCCCAGCGACTTTGCAGCCACTCGATACCACGGCCGGCAAAATACTCCCACGCCAAAAGTGCCGTTCCGTTCAGGAGGAACAATACGCTGGCGAGCCGGGAGTCCGTGACTGTCGTCCAGAGCCAGACTAACGGGCCAAGAATCTGCCCGAGGCTCCACCAGCCCTCCGGCGGATACAGAACCTGCGTCCAGTACATGATGACAGCAAGATTCAAGAGCACCACGATGAGAAACCAGAGGCCCGACTGTCTGCCGATAATGGCCCACGGCAAGATCAGCAATGCCCAGGAAAGGAACAAGCCATACGGATCGGCGCCAGTCTGGTAAACCTGCCCGTAGACGGCCAACAGCACGCCCACCAGTATCGCGCCGGCAAGCAGACTCGCACTTCCGCCAAGCGTATGGATCTTCAGCCCCCACGCCAGCAGAACAGTGATCACGATGCCGCCCTGGATCAGGGCGAACTTGTAGTAATGGCTCAAGTCTGCCCAGTTCCAGGCAAAGAAGGCGGTAATGCCGGCCGTGATCAGCAGAACACCAACCGCCATCAGGAATCGATCGATATAGCGCCGCCAATCGGACTTGTCCGGAATCAGGTGAGCGATTTCGAGCGCGCGCCGGTAGGCGTCTTCGTTGAGTTCGAGTTCGGCTGCCAACTCGTCAACGTTGGCATGTCTTGCACTGATTCTTGACTGCCCCATCAGCCTTCTCAAGAAGGGGTATTAGAGCTTAGCGCGAGCTCGGGTGTGAGCGTATTACAGGAAGTACCTACAGCAAACTAATGATGATCTTGCCGCGTGCGTGTCCCTCTTCCGAATGGCGGATCGCATCGGGGACTTCGCTTAACCGGTAACGACTGTCGATGACGGGCGTCACTTGACCGGCCTGCATCAGATCACCAAGAGTACTCAGGTCGTCTTTACGCATCTCCGCCAGTATCATGACGAACTCCTGGTCCACGAACGGCGACAACAGCAGCGCCTTGATCGGGCCCATCACAGGCCCGAGCCAATTCC
>JAHEKH010000191.1 GCA_024638445.1 Gammaproteobacteria bacterium
TTTTCGTCGATCTCGCGGGCGATACACCGTGGGTGAGCCGGGTGTCCGGCACCGGACAGGTCACCCGTCTTGCGCCGGCACTGGACGGCGGAGAGGATTTCGCCCTGACGCCGGACGGCTTGCTGGTGATGCCGCGGGGCAGGGCGCTCTACGGCTGGCGTAACGAGTGGGTCCTGCTGGCGGATCTCTCGGGGCAACTGACCGGTTCGATTTCGCGGCTGGCAATCGGGCCACGTGGCGCGCAGATTGCATTGACGGTATCGGAGGGTGGCACATGAGCGAACGGATAACTCACCGCGGCAGCTGTCATTGCGGAGCCGTCCGGTTCGAGGCCGACGCCGCAACTGACGCCGAGGTGCAGAGCTGCAACTGCTCGATCTGTTCGATGACCGGCTACGTCCACCTGATCGTGCCGGCTGCGCACTTCCGGCTGCTTACCGGTGCCTCTGAACTGGAAACCTATACGTTCAACACGGGTGTTGCCCGGCACCGCTTTTGCCGGCGTTGTGGCATCAAGTCGTTCTACGTGCCACGGTCCAATCCCGATGGCATCAGCGTCAACGTGCGCTGTCTCGATCCGTCGACCATTGGGAAATTTCGCTTCGAAGAATTCGACGGGCGCAACTGGGAAGCCAACGCGGCAACATTGCGCCACCTCAGCGAGGACTAGGCTCGTCGCTGTCGTCCGTGGGTTCGGGGCGGTGGCCGTCGGTCTGGCTGACCCGGTCGAGCGCGGCATCGACGGCCTGCCTGGCTGATGCGGTAATACCGCCTTTGCGGTATTGCTCGGCTACCATGGTTTCGACCCGGGAAACGGCCTCATCCAGGCCCCTCGTGCTGCTGTAGCGACCGAAAAGATTAATCCAGCGGTCGGTGCGCCGGCCCAGGTGCAGCAGGTTATAAAACCGGCTCCCGCCCGTGACCAGGTCGATCAGGGCGAGCACGATCGAAACCGGCGAGAAGATCAGGTCGCGAAAACCGTCAGCAAACAGCTTGACCTGGAAGACCGCTACGTCACGGATCAGCCGCCAACGCCCTGGCGGCGACTGTTTCCCGGCCGGTTCCTGGTTGCTCATGGCTCAGCCGGTGTTCAGGCCAGCAAGCAGCAGGCGGGTTTCGACGACCGTGTCGGGGTTGAGCGAAATGCTCTCGATACCCTGGTCCATCAGCCACTGCGCAAGATCCGGGTGATCCGAAGGGCCCTGCCCGCAAATGCCGATGTACTTGCCACGTGAACGGCAGGCCGCAATCGCCGTGGCGATGAGGCTCTTGACCGCATCATCGCGTTCGTCGAACAGTTCCGCCACCAGCCCGGAATCGCGATCCAGCCCCAGCGTGAGCTGGGTGAGATCGTTGGAGCCGATGGACATGCCGTCGAAGTGGTCCAGGAAGCGGTCAGCCAGCAGCGCGTTGGACGGCAGCTCGCACATCATGATTACTTTCAGCCCGTTCTCGCCGCGACGCAGCCCGTTAGACGCCAGCGCCTCCACGACTGCCGCACCCTCGGCCACTGTGCGAACGAACGGCACCATGATCTGCACGTTGTCCAATCCCATGTCGTCGCGCACCCGCCGCAGCGCGCGGCACTCCAGTTCAAAGCAGCCGGAGAACGACGGATCGACATAGCGCGAGGCGCCGCGGAAGCCCAGCATCGGGTTTTCCTCGTGGGGCTCGTAACGGCTACCGCCGATCAGGTTGGCATACTCATTCGACTTGAAGTCCGACAACCGTACGATTACCGGTTCCGGTGCAAACGCGGCCGCAATCGTCGCAATACCCTCCGTCAGGCGGTCAACGAAGAATGACACCGGGTCGGCGTAGCCCGCCATCTGCATATCGATTGTCGACCGCAGGTTGTCATCCAGCGTCTCGTAGTCGAGCAAAGCCTTGGGATGCACACCGATCATGCGGTTGATGATGAACTCGAGGCGGGCCAGCCCGATCCCGTCGTGTGGCAACGAGGCAAAATCAAATGCGCGGTCCGGGTTGCCGACGTTCATCATGATCTTGACCGGGATGTCGGGCAGGTTGTCCAGCCGGATTTCCTTGTGGTCGTAGCTCAGTTGGCCGGCGTAGACCATGCCGGTGTCACCTTCGGCACAGGACACGGTGACCTCGGTATTGTTCGCGATCCGGTCTGTGGCGTTACCGGTGCCGACGACAGCCGGGATACCGAGTTCACGGGCAATGATGGCGGCATGGCAGGTCCGGCCGCCGCGATTGGTCACGATGGCCGCCGCTTTCTTCATCACGGGTTCCCAGTCCGGGTCGGTCATATCGGTGACCAGAACATCGCCGTCGCGAACGTGATGCATCTTGGCAGGGCCGTCGATAATTCGCGCAACGCCCTTGCCGATGCGGTGGCCGATACTGCGGCCGGTAACCAGCACCTCGCCGGTCTGCCTGAGCGTGTAGCGTTCCAGCACCTGGCCGCCGCCCTGGCTCCGGACGGTCTCCGGACGTGCCTGAAGGATATAGAGCTGTCCGTCCTCGCCGTCGCGGGCCCACTCGATATCCATGGGGCGCTGGTAGTGGTCTTCGATGATCAGCGCCAGCCGCGCCAGCTCTTCGGCTTCGCTGTCGCTGATTGAAAATAACTGTCGTTCATTTTCGGGAACCTCGACGGTACGAACCGGCTCAGCTGGATCGTCCGAGTAGATCATCCGGATGGCTTTCTGCCCCAGGCTGCGGCGCAGGATGGCCTGCCTGCCGGCCCGAAGCGCGGGCTTGTAAACGTAAAACTCGTCCGGGTTGACGGCGCCCTGGACGACGGTCTCTCCAAGCCCGTAGGCGGCGGTGATGAATACTGCATCGCGAAATCCCGACTCGGTGTCCAGGGTGAAAATCACACCGCTCGAGCCGGTATCGCTGCGGGCCATGCGCTGGATTCCCGCCGACAGCGCAACGTCGTGGTGCTCGAAGCCGTGGTGCACCCGGTAGGAAATCGCCCGGTCGTTGTACAGCGACGCGAATACCCGCCGCACGGCCAGGAGCACATTGTCCAGTCCGCTGACGTTGAGATAGGTTTCCTGCTGGCCGGCAAATGACGCCTCGGGCAGGTCCTCGGCCGTTGCCGACGAACGCACCGCCACCGAGGCTGTTTCACCGGACAGCGCCTTCCAGGCCGCGGCAATTTCGTCCTGCAGCCGGTCGGGCAGCGCGGCTTCCATTACCCAGCCGCGAATCTGTTCGCCGGTGCGGGTGAGGGCATCGACATCTTCGACATCGAGCGC
>JAHEKH010000192.1 GCA_024638445.1 Gammaproteobacteria bacterium
ATACCTGGTTTGCCGTCCCGATAACAGTGCATGCCTACGATTGATCTTGTCTTCTGTGCAGATCAATAAACCGTCCTGGTGCCGCTCATTCTGCTGATTTCCTGTGCCGGCGTGCCGCCGCAGCCAGATGCGTCAGCGACCGGGCCCGCTGCGTCGGCAGCCGAGTCCGTTACCGCGGTGGTCGAGGCCTACTACGACGAAAACCTCGAGCTCAACCCGATATTTGCCACTTTCGTCGGCGACCACCGCTACGACGATCGCTTTGCCAACAGCATCGGTCCGGAACACCTGTCCCGGCAGCTCGCGCTGGAACGCAAGTATCTCGCGGCGATCCGGGCAATCGACAGGGCATCGCTGTCCGGCCAGGCCCTGTTGACCTGGGAGATATTCGAGCAGGCACGCCGCGACGCTATCGAGGGTCTTGCGATGCCCTCGCAGCTGGTACCCATCAACCAGTTTTTCAGCACGCCAAACTTCTTTGCCCAGCTCGGCTCGGGCGCCAGCGCCCATAAATTCAACACGGTCGAAGACTACGAGAATTTCCTCGGGCGCATCGATGGCTTCGAGGTCTGGATGGACCAGGCGATCTCGAATATGCGCGTCGGTGCACGGCAGGGCATCGTGCGACCGAAAATCCTGATGGAGCGCGTGCTCCCCCAGCTGGCCGCACATATCAAAGACGACATCACCGAGACCGTTTTCTATCGTGTTGTCGACAACATGCCCGACTCGTTCGATGCCGCCGATCGTGAGCGGCTGTCCGCCGCCTACCGCCAGGCCATTGCCGAACAGGTCGTGCCCGCTTACCGCAGGCTGCACGACTTCATTCGCGACGAATACATGGCGTTGGCGAGCGACACGATCGCATTGACGGCCCTGCCCGGCGGCGAGCCGTGGTATGCCTACCTGGTGCGTCAGCGCACTACCACCGACCTGACGCCGGAAGAAATTCATGCCATCGGTCTTGCCGAGGTCGAGCGCATTCGTGGCGAGATGGAAAAGGTGAAGGCAGAGGTGGGTTTTGACGGCGACCTGCGGGCATTTTTCGACAGCCTGCGCGCCGATCCGCGTTTTTATCACGACGAGCCCGAGCAGCTGCTCGACAGCTATCGTGCGCTGAAGGCACGGGTTGCTGCGGCCACGCCGGCGCTGTTCTCACGCATGCCGAAGGCGGATTTTGAGGTGCGCGCGGTGGAGAAGTTTCGCGAGCGATCTGCTTCGGGGGCGTCCTACCAGCGTGCTGCACCGGATGGCTCGCGGCCCGGGATTTTTTACGTCAACACCTACGACCTCAAGTCGCGGCCGAAGTACATGGCGGAGGCCCTGTACCTGCACGAGGCCGTGCCCGGTCATCATTACCAGGTCGCGCTGACCCAGGAGCTGGACCTGCCGCGATTCCGTCGCTTTGGTGGCTACACGGCTTACGTCGAGGGGTGGGGCCTGTATGCTGAAACGCTCGGACCGGAGCTGGGTCTTTATACTGACCCCTACCAGCGTTTTGGCGCGCTGGATGGCGAGATGGTCCGCGCCATCCGCCTCGTGGTCGATACCGGGATGCATGCCAGGGGGTGGAGCCGTGAGCAGGCGCTGGAGTTCATGCAGAGTAATTCGAGCATTGGTGATTCCCGCGCCATCTCCGAGGTAGAGCGCTACATTGCCATTCCCGGGCAGGCGCTGGCCTACAAGATCGGCCAGCTGAAAATTTCCGAGCTGCGCCAGAGGGCAGAGACGGCGTTGGGTCCGAAGTTCGACCTGCGCGAGTTTCACACCGAGGTGCTGAAAGACGGGTCACTCCCGCTGAGTATCCTCGAGCGCAAGATCGACCGCTGGATCGAGAGCCAGCAAGGATGAAAGTCATGACGAGAATATTCCTGGCGGCGGCATTGCTGGGGTCGTGGGCCGTGGGCACCGCAGCCGAAATTCCGGGCGCGGAGGCGATCCAGAGCCGCACGCTCGATAACGGCATGAAGGTCATCATCTGGCCCGATCGCGATATACCCAACATCACGCTTTACAACTGGGTGCGTGCCGGCGGGCGCAACGAGTACCCGGGGATTACCGGCATCGCGCATTACTTCGAACACATGATGTTCAATGGCACGTCCAACATGGCGGCCGGCGATTTCGATAAAGTCATGGAGGCCAACGGCGGCAGCAACAACGCGTATACGAGTAACGATGTAACGGTCTACCAGGACTGGTTTCCACGGTCCGCGCTGGAAGTCGTGCTGTCGCTGGAAGCCGACCGGATCCAGAACCTCGATTTCGATCCGGAGGTCATCGAGAGCGAACGCGGGGTGGTTTATTCAGAGCGCCGGCTGCGGGTCGACAACAATAATTCCGGCAAGCTGAGCGAACAGCTGCAGGCAACTGCCTTCATAGCGCACCCCTACCAGAACCCGGTCATCGGCTGGCCGTCGGACATCGAGTCGTGGAGCCTGGAAGACCTCAAGGACTTTTACCGGACTTATTACGCGCCAAATAACCTGACCGTGCTGCTGGTTGGCGACATCGACCCGCAGGAAGGTTTCGCGCTGGCGGAGCGGTACCTCGGCCCCATCCCGGCCCAGACCCCGCCGGAGCCCCTGCGCACGGTCGAGCCTGAGCAAACCGGCGAGCGCAGGCTTACGCTGGAGCTGCCGGCGCAGACGCCGCTGCTGCAGATGGCCTGGCATTCCGGTCCGGCAAACGATGAAACGACGCCCGCGCTGAACCTGCTGGCCAGCATCCTGGCCGGTGGCGATTCATCGCGGCTGCACCGGCTGCTGGTCGAGCAGGAGCAGGCCGTCATCAATGTCGGTGCCTATGTTCACGAAGGTTTCGATCCCGGGCTCACCTGGATTTTTGCGACGTTGCCCGCTGGCGGCGACCTGGCGCGTGCCGAAACGCTGATCGACCAGTCCATTGCTGACGTCGTCGAGAACGGCGTAACAGCCGGGGAAGTACAAAAAGCCAAGAACCAGTGGACCGCGGGATTCTGGCGCGCGCTGGCAACGATCGACGGCAAGGCCGACGCGCTTGGCACCTACGAAGTATTTCATGGCGACTATCGGAAGCTGTTCGATGCGCCGGCGCTCTACGATGCGGTAACGGCCGAGGATATTCGCGAGGTCGCCGCGGCAGTGTTGCGCAAGAGTAATCGCACGGTCGGGGTCGTCGTGCCCGCCGGGGAGGGCCAGTGATGCGTATCACCACAATAGTCGC
>JAHEKH010000193.1 GCA_024638445.1 Gammaproteobacteria bacterium
GGCATCCCGGGCGAGGTGCTGCACTTCATCCCGGGCCGCGGTTCGGTCATCGGCGCAAGGGCAATCGCGGATCCGCGTATTGACGGTGTTGCCTTCACCGGGTCTACCGAAACGGCGCGAATCATCAACCGAACGCTGGCCGCGCGTGATGCGCCAATCGCTACGCTCATTGCCGAGACCGGTGGTCAAAACGCCATGGTCGTCGACAGCTCGGCGCTGCCCGAACAGGTCGTGCTCGATGTCGTCCAGTCATCCTTCAACAGCGCCGGACAGCGCTGCTCCGCACTGCGGGTGTTGTTCCTGCAGAATGAAATCGCACCTCGGGTGCTCGACCTGCTGGCCGGCTACAGCGAAGAGCTGGTCATGGGCGATCCGGCCTTGTTGCGAACCGACATCGGGCCGGTTATCGACGCCGGTGCACAGCAGATGCTGGAGGAGCATGCCGCGCAGATTACCGCCAAGGGCAAGCTGGTGTGCCAGACCGCGCTGCCCGAGGACCGGCCGAACGGCACGTATTTCGCACCGCGCGCGGTAGAAATCGAGTCACTGTCGCAGCTCGAGGACGAGGTGTTTGGACCTGTGCTGCACGTGATCCGTTACCCGGCATCGGGCATCGACAAAGTACTGGAGTCGATCAACGCCACGGGCTACGGACTGACGCTCGGGATCCACAGCCGGATCGATTCGAGCGCACAGTGGATGCACCGGCAGATCGAGGTGGGGAATGTCTATGTCAACCGCAACATGATCGGCGCGGTGGTCGGCGTACAGCCGTTTGGAGGCTGCGGCCTGTCGGGCACGGGCCCCAAGGCCGGGGGCCCGCATTACCTGCACCGGTTCGCGACGGAACGTACGCTCACTATCAATACCGCGGCGGTGGGTGGCAACGCTTCCCTGTTGTCGCTGTCGGCTGAATAACATGATCAGCATATTCGACATTTTCAAAATCGGCATCGGGCCTTCGAGTTCGCATACCGTCGGGCCGATGCGTGCTGCACGCCGTTTCCTCGCCGACATCGGCAACCTGGACGATGTGATGCGTGTCGAGGCCGGTCTTTTCGGCTCGCTGGCGCTTACCGGCCGGGGTCACTGTACCGATCGTGCGGTGCTGCTGGGCCTCGAAGGGGAGGAGCCCGACCAGGTCGATCCCGAGAGCATCGATGCAAAGCTGGAGCGAATAGCCGGCGACAGGGAACTGCACCTCCTGGGTGGCAGACCGATACGCTTCGATCCCGAAACCGACCTGGTGTTTCATTACACAGACAGTCTGCCGCAGCATCCCAACGGCATGCGTTTCCGCGCCATGGCAGAGGACGGGACCGTGCTTGCCGAGCAGGAGTTCTTTTCGGTCGGCGGCGGCTTTGTGCTGCGAGGCGATGAGCTGGGTGCCGATGTCGACAGCAGCGCTACCGCCGACGTGCCGTTTCCATTCGACTCCGCCGCCGCGCTGCTCCGGCACGGCGAGGAGAGCGGTTTGCGTATCGATCAGCTGGTCTGGCGCAACGAGCGAACCTGGCGCAACGACGAGGAAATTGGCGAGCGGCTCAGGCTGATCCAGGGGGTCATGCATCAGTGTGTTCACCGCGGCCTGCACGGCAGCGGAACGCTGCCAGGAAAACTGGCCGTCCCACGGCGCGCACCGCAGCTATGGGCAGATATCTCGGCCGAAGCCACCAGCCTGCCGGTTGGCATACTCGACCGGGTCAATGCCTATGCGTTTGCCGTCAACGAGGAAAACGCCGCGGGTGGTCGCGTGGTTACCGCGCCGACGAACGGGGCTGCAGGTATCGTTCCGGCGGTGCTCGAGTTCTACATGGACTCTGTCGACAAGGCGGACGAGGCGGGTATGTTTCGCTTCCTCCTGACGGCGGGCGCCATTGCCATTCTCTACAAGAAGAACGCCTCGATCTCGGGTGCAGAGATGGGCTGTCAGGGCGAAGTCGGTGTTGCCTGCTCGATGGCGGCCGGCGGCCTGACCGCCGCCATGGGCGGCAGCAACGCCCAGGTCGAAAATGCCGCCGAGATCGGTATGGAGCACAACCTCGGGCTGACCTGCGATCCGGTCGGCGGGCTCGTGCAGATACCGTGCATCGAGCGCAATGCCATGGGTGCGGTGAAGGCGATCAATGCGACCCGGATGGCGTTACGCGGTGACGGCCATCACAAGGTGTCGCTGGACCAGGTAATCGCCACGATGCGCCAGACCGGGCGGGACATGTCGTCCATCTACAAAGAGACCTCCCAGGGAGGGCTCGCCGTAAACGTTATCGAGTGCTGAGCGTCAGAGATCGAGGCCGTGGGCGAGCACAAACTGCTGGATCTGGTCGGCCGGTGTGTGGATCGACAGGTCTTCGAGACGTACGAGCTGGTCGCCGATCCGGTAAGCGCCGTAACCGCGGATCAAACCGGCCAGTTCGAATACACCGTCACGGCAGCGCATCAGGCCACCACCGGAGGCGCCGGCGTTAATCGGTGCCGAGGCAAAGATCCGGCCCTGTGATTCGTCGGTAACGTGACCATGCGTGGTCACCTGCTCGAGGGCGAGCGGAAAGCCGATTGCCCAGACTTCTTCGTAGTTACTGAGATCGAGATGCGTCAGGCGCAGAGGCTGCAGCGTACCGGTATCGACCGCCAGCAGCGCAAGATCGGAGGTATCGTCGATACCGAGCAGCATCGCGTGACGATACTCGTCGCTGACCCTGACCAGCGTGTAGTCGGCACCAATGACGACGTGTGCGGCCGTGAGCACCAGGTTGCTGCTGACAACGACACCGCTGGCGTCTCCGCCATCGCTGGTGGCAACACGGACTACCGACGCCAGTATCTGTTCATCGGGTGTATCGCACCGTTTTGGAATTTCCTGGTGGTAGAACGTGGTGTGCGAAGTTTCAACCGCGGGCGCGGGAAATGACGTGCAGCCGGCAATGGCGAGGGAGGCGACGGCAAATGCCGGAACTAGCCGGGTGTGCCTGGGAACTGGCAGGGTGCTGCCGTTCAATCGTGCCCCCTCTGGTCGATTTTCATTGCCGTTAAATTTTGTGACAACTGATCCTTTCAAGAAGTTCATTTAACACACCGCCTGACAATGCCATTTCATGGCCTGTCCTCCAGTGGTAGACCAGGAAGAACACAGGGGCAGTGACCTGTCTCACATTTCGCCAGCGCCGGATTACCTCCAGCGCCGCAAATGTGTGACGTGT
>JAHEKH010000194.1 GCA_024638445.1 Gammaproteobacteria bacterium
CACGCGAATCGACGACAACCGGTTTGGCGACGAAGCCGGGCCAGTGACCCGGCGTCTCGCCGACCTGTATTCACAGCTCACGGCTGCCGAAGGCTATCCAGTTACAGACGCCTGAAGCTCAGCGGCCTCGCGGCAATCGCTACGGAAAGATTCCCAGTGCACCCTGTTCGAGCTGGATGAGATCATCTTCATTCCAGGGTTTTTTCTTGCAGAACGCCGCGGCGTCCGTAACGCCTTTGCCGGCAAATTTCGGCAGCGTAATCCAGGCCGTCTGTTCTTCCTTGCCGCGATCGAGAATCGCAAACCAGGCCTCTGCACCGGCCTTGCCGGCATAAAGCGGGTTGGTGGAGCCGTTGCGGCTGACCTTGCCGGCGATCCAGGCTCTGCCGGCTTCGCCGTCGAGCACGGCACAGGTAACGTCTACCTCGATATCCAGCGTACCTGCCTCGGTCATTGCTGACTGCACAAAGGTGCCGTCGATTGTCTCGTTTTTGTATTGCGTCACGTTGTGCTTGAACGTCACCTTCACGCCGTTGCCGCTGGCTATACCCCGGCCAAAGCTCATTGCCACCACTTCGGGTTCAGGTGGCGGGGGTTTTGGCCCGACGCGCAGGCGTTTTTCCGGTGGGACATCGCTCTGGTCCGGAATGGCCGCCGGGTCCGCTGGCGCGGCGATGGCTTCGGCATCGGTTTCCGGTTCGGTTGCCGAGCAACCCGCGAGTACGAGGCCAAGCAGGCAGATGGCAGTTTTTAGTGCTCTGGTTTTCATTCGCTTTCTGAATCCCCCTTCGAAACAGCTGCAAATCTTGCTTGCGCCGCCTCGGTCAGTCAATGCGTTTATTACAGAATCCCGAGCTGTAGCTCGATAACCGGGTTTCTCCTGCTGCTGCCACGGTGCAGAACGACCAGTCGTGCCTCGCCCACAGGTGCGTGGCCCGACGCAACGGCGCGGTCGTAGAGGGTCTGCCAGGCCGCAGCCAGTTCCTCCCACGGACCTTCGTAGCGCATCCAGGCGCAGCGGAAACTCTCCAGCCTGGCCGAGGCAAAGTCGCCTCGACCCGGCGTCACACGCCGGATCGGTGCGGCAACCACCATGCCGATTTCACTGTCGCGCTCCAGCACGTCGCCGTTGACGACGATGTGCAGCGGACCGGTCCACTCCACCAGCTGGCGGCGGCTGGTGCGGATCAGCTGTTCGACCAGCTGCAGGGCGGTTTCCGTCAGCCTTGCCGGTCGGGTGACAGCCGTTCCGGCGTAGACCCGCAGACCCGGCACGGTCTTCACCGATACCGGTTCGGCCGGCGTGCCCGTAACAACCTGCGGATCGAGGGCGAGGGTGGTTTCGGTATCCGGTTGCGGCGTTTCCCGTGCGGGCAGGTCGGGTTCGACGATGCTGCGATCGAGCAGCTCCAGCCACTGTGTCGCAACGCGGTAGATGCCGCCGTATTCACTGGCGACCTCGAATGCCCGGCGTGCTGCGCGGTAATTGCCGCGTCCCGCCTCCAGTTCGCCCAGCAGCAGCAACGCACGGCCGCGCACCGCGCCCGGCGCCCGCGTCGCCGCTGCCTGCTGCAGCGCCGGCAATGCCCGGTCCGTATCGCCAACTGCGCTGGCCAGTTCTCCGACCTCGAGCCAGGCTCCCGGTGAGCCGTCGAGTTCTGCCCAGCGGTTCAGCGCCGCCAGGCCATCTTCCTCGTCGCCGGCATGCAGCCGGATCCGGGCCAGCCATTGCCATCGCTGTGCATCGGGGCTGGCGTTCACCAGCGGTTCCAGCCACTGGGCGGCCAGGTCGGGTGTTCCGTAATCGATATGCAGCTGCGCGAGCCTCAGCCAGTCATCTTCTTCGACTAGCACGCCGCTCAGTGCCGCGGCCTGCAGCGTGGCGAGGGCCCGGGTATTGTCTCCGGCTTCGCGATACAGCGCTGCAAGCTGTATCCAGCCCGTGCTGCTGTCGGGGTCGTTATTCAGCAGCTGCAGCTGCCAGCGCGCGGCAGCATCGGGTTGGCCGGCCTGCCGGTTGGCGGCGACTGCAAAGAGCAACCACTCTGACGGCGCGTCGCCGCCGGCGAGCCTGATGGCATCGGCGGCCCGGCGTGCGGCTTCGGTATAACGGCCGTCCTGGAAATAGCTGTTGGCCAGCGACAGCAGCAAGTCCGGATCGTCGAAAGGCAGGGTGTCGGCGGCGGCTTCCAGCATCGTGATCGCCACTGAATGGCGTCCTGCCAGCGCATAAAGCTGGCCCAGGTTCAGCCGCATCTGCGCCACGGCCAGCGGTGAGAGACTATCGAGCTCCAGCGCCTGCTCGTAATAGGCAATCGCCGTGGCCGTATCGCCGCTGGCGATACCGCGTTGGGCGAGCTGACGCAACAACAGTGCGCGGCCATAGGCGTCCTGAGTGGCTGCCAGCATGTCCGCCGGGTCCCGGTCGGCTGCCGGTTTGTCCTCGAGCAGCCGGACGCGTGACTCGTAGGGTCCCTCCGGTGCGACCCGGCCACTGGTGCCAGGCGGGGTTTGTGCCTGCACATGCGCGACGAGCAGGACAGACACCAGTGCAATGATTCCGGCCGTTCTAGTCATCCCAGAGATACAGCTCCTGCACGTCTTCGAGGTTGAACCGGAATAGCTGGGTGGCCTCACGGGCCACTGGTTTGCCATCGACGTAGTACGGTGCATAGAGCCATCGGGTCATGGCATGGACGGCCGCATCCTCAAAAATGCCGCGTGGGCTGGCGTCGAGTATCCGGACATTACTGACCCGGCCGTCGCCGCTGACGACAAAAATCAGTTCCACCCACCCTTCGATACCGCGACTGGCGGCCGAACGCGGGTAGCGGGGCCGCGCGCTGCTGATAGGGACCAGTGCATCGCCGTCGAAACCCGCTTCACCCTGGGCAAAGGCCGACAGTGCATCACCGCTCGCAACGCCTGCGGTAACCCCCTGCGACTGGAGCCGGCCGGACAGGGCGATCGACAGATCCAGATCGGGAACCTGGGCGCCGGCAGATGGAAATTTCACCGGGACCAGCGACAGTGACGCGGGCCGCGCGCTCGGGCTTACAGGTTCCGGCGCGGTTCGTTCGCTGCGTGGCGGCGGTGGTGGCGGCGGCGGTTCTTCGATGGCGCGAACCCGTTCGAGCACGGTGACCGCTGGCGGTGGCGGCGGCGGTGTGTCGCCGGGCTGG
>JAHEKH010000195.1 GCA_024638445.1 Gammaproteobacteria bacterium
CGCGCCACAGCTGCGAGGTGGCCAGCACGTTGGCCTTGTCTACCGAGGTCAGCTTTCCTCGACGCTGTTGTGCCAGTCGCGCAGCCAGCCGGACCACGCGCTCGATTTCTCCGACGGTGTACCGGCACAGGTCGCTGGCGGCATCCGCTTCACGGGTCTTGTCGCCAAAGTAAATACCGCCGGTCAGCTCGCGCACGACCAGGATGTCGACACCCTCGAGCAGCGAAGGCTTGAGCGGCGAGGCATCGTGCAGCAGCGGGTGGGGTGCAACGGGCCGCAGGTTGGCGAACAGCTGCAGCGACTGCCGCAAACCGAGGAGGCCCTGCTCGGGACGGACCGCGGCGTGCGGGTCGTCCCACTGCGGGCCGCCTACGGCTCCCAGCAGCACGGCATCCGCCTCGCGACACAGCGCCTCGCTAGCGTCCGGCAGCGGCGCGGCGCCGGCGTTCATGGCGGCACCGCCTATCAGGCCGTCGCGACACTCGAAATGGTGACCAAAACGCTGGCCGACGGCATCGAGCACCCGCACCGCCTGCGCGGTAACTTCAGGACCGATACCGTCACCCGGCAGGACGGCAACTAGCGCACGCAATGGTATTGCCTCTCGTAGTCGTTAATGGCCGCCTCCTGGCTGAGCAGGTAGCCCAGCGGGTCTACTCCGTAGAGCAGACAGTAACGGGCAAAGTCGTCTATCGAAAATGCATAGCGGCGATCGCCGGGCAAGACCAGCTCGCGCCGGCCGATATTGACGGTGACTTCGACACCGGGATTGGCCATTAGCCAGGCATGGGTCTCGTCATCGCTCTCGATGGGAACGATGCCGTTTTTCAAAGCGTTGGAGCGAAAGATGTCAGCGATCCGCGTGCTGATCACGGCGCGAACGCCAAAGTCCCGCAACGCCCAGGCAGCATGCTCGCGTGACGAACCGCAGCCGAAGTTGTCGCCGGCCACCAGCACGCCACAGCCTTCGGACGCCGGCTGGTTCAGGACAAATTCCTCGCGCGGCCTGCCGTCGGCGTCGTAGCGCCAGTCGGCAAAAGCATGTTTGCCCAGGCCGGTGCTGTTGGTCGTCGTCAGGAAGCGTGCCGGAATGATCTGGTCGGTGTCGATATCGGTGTTGGGCAATACGACGGTTCTTGAACGGTACTCGGTCATCGGTTTCACTGTCCGTCGTCCTCCAGGTACTGGCGCGGATCGCTGATCTGTCCGCTCACGGCCGCAGCGGCAGCGGTCAGCGGACTGGCCAGCAGCGTGCGCGCGCCGGCGCCCTGCCGGCCTTCGAAATTCCGGTTGCTGGTGCTGACGGCATATTGTCCTGCCGCCACGCTGTCGCCGTTCATGGCAATACACATCGAGCACCCGGACTCGCGCCATTCCGCACCCGCCTCGGTGAATACACGGTGCAGTCCTTCCGCTTCGGCGCTGCGTTTCACGTCCTGCGAACCCGGCACCACCAGCATGCGAACACCGTCTGCGACGCGCCGGCCGGCCATCACCCTGGCCGCATCGCGCAGGTCGCTGAGACGCCCGTTGGTGCAGCTGCCGATAAACACGACATCCACCGGCCGGCCCAGCAGCGGCTCACCTGCTCCCAGACCCATGTAGTCCAGCGCGCGTCGCAGGCCCGCATCGCCGTTGGGCACCGGCACCTTGCCGGTTACCGGCATGGCCATGGCCGGATTGGTGCCATAGGTCAACATCGGCTCCAGCTCGCTGACGTCGATATCGACGCTGCGGTCGAAGACCGCGTCCTCGTCACCGGGCAGCTCGCGCCAGCGTTCCAGTGCATGCTCCCAGTCGACGCCGGAAGGGCTCAGCGGACGCCCGGCGAGGTATTCAAACGTCGTATCGTCCGGTGCAATCAGCCCGGCGCGGGCGCCAGCCTCGATGGACATGTTGCACACGGTCATGCGTTGTTCCATCGACAGGCTGCGTATCGCTTCGCCGCGGTACTCGATGACGTGCCCGGTACCGCCACTCACGCCGATCTCACGAATGATAGCCAGCACGAGGTCCTTCGCGCTCACTCCCGGCCCCAGCCGGCCCGACAGGTTGACTGCCAGCGTGGCCGGCCGGCGCTGTAACAGGCTCTGGGTTGCCAGGACATGCGCAACCTCGGTCGTGCCGATACCGAAGGCCAGCGCACCGAACGCACCGTGCGTGCTGGTGTGGCTGTCGCCACAGACAATGGTGCTTCCGGGCTGGGTGGCACCCAGCTCGGGCCCCATCACGTGAACGATGCCGCGCTGCGGGCTTTCCAGGTCATGCAGCTCGATGCCGAACTCGCGACAGTTGTCCTGCAGGGTGGCCACCTGCTCCCGGGCCGGGCCGGGCGGCATTCCGCCGGCCAGCGAGGCGGCCAGTGTCGGGGTCGAGTGATCCATCGTCGCCAGGGTCCGTTCGGGCCGGCGCACCGGCAGGCCGCGCTGGCGCAGCAGGTCGAAGGCCTGCGGCGAGGTCACCTCGTGAATGAGATGCAGGTCGATGTACAGCACCGCCGGCGTCTCGCTCGTCTCGGCCGTGACCAGGTGCCGATCCCAGATGTTCTCGAACAGCGTTCGCGGGGTCTTCGCCATGAGGTTCCCTTCAGACTGCTACGGCACGCAGCGTATCGCCCGCATCGTCCAGCGGCTCGAGCCAGCCGTGCCGATCAGCAGTCGCGCCGGAAAAAAGACCAAAGAACGCTTCCTGCAGGCGCTCGGTAACCGGTCCGCGCTGGCCCGAGCCTATGGTCATGCGATCGACGCTGCGGATTGGCGTAATCTCGGCCGCGGTGCCGGTAAAAAACAGCTCGTCGGCAAAATACAGTGACTCGCGACTGATGGCCTGCTCGACGCAGGACAGCCCGAGATCCGCCGCCAGCTTCATGATCGTGTCGCGGGTAATTCCGCCGAGGATCGATGCCGCGCCGGGCGGAGTGTACAGCGCCCCGTCGCGAACCAGGAACAGGTTTTCGCCAGCACCTTCGCTGACCGTGCCGTCGGTCGACAGCCCGATTCCCTCGGCAAAACCCATGCGTTTTGCCTCCATGCTGATGAGCTGGCTGGAAAGATAATTACCTCCCGCCTTGACCCCGGCAGGGATTGTATTCGGTGCGACTCGTTGCCACGACGACACGCACACGTCGACGCCTTCGCTCAAAGACTTCTCGCCCAGGTAGGCACCCCATTCAAA
>JAHEKH010000081.1:0-7483 GCA_024638445.1 Gammaproteobacteria bacterium
CCGTCGGCGCCGAACTGCTTTTCTATGATGAAGACAAGCGCATGGTGCGCGGTCCGTACACGGCTGCCGACAATGAGGCTCACCGCGAACTCTGGACCCCGGTAGTACCCGGGTCCCGGGCAATCGTCGAACTCCGGTTGCCCTATCAGTTTGACGGTGCTGCCGCCAAGGGGCGGGCAGCGGCGCAAACCAGTCCATTGCCGGCCCTGCACGTAATGCAGGTCAACGCCGGTTATCGCGACATGTTCGGCCTCGAGGGCAAACCCAACCTGACCCGTCAGCTGGCGTGCAATATCGATACCGTTTGTCCGCAGGCAGACCCGTGGCGGGACGAGATGCGCAGCGTGGCGCGCTACACCATCAACATCGGCGGATCCGGGTTTCTCTGCACGGGGCAGCTGGTGGTCGATGAGCCGGTGTCGATGACACCCTATTTTCTGACCGCGCATCATTGCGGCCCAAGCACGACGACCGACCAGACCATGGTCTTCTACTGGAACTACGAGTCGCCCGGTTGCGGCCAGCTGGGTGGCGGCAGCCTTGCGCAGTCGCAGAGCGGTGCGATCTACCGCGCGAGCCGGACCAATGTCGACTTCAGCCTGGTCGAGCTCGAGGAGTTTCCGCAGGAAGCCTTTAACGTCTATTTTGCCGGCTGGGATGCGACCGGATCGACGCCTTTTGGCGGCAGCGTGGGTATCCATCATCCTGGCGGCGAAGAGAAATCGATAGCGTTCAACCTGGGGTCAGCCGGTTCCGGCACGGTCTGCATCGCCGGCACGAATTTCTCCAACGGATTCTGGTTCGTCAACTGGGAGGAGGGCACGACGGAGCCGGGGTCATCCGGGTCTGCCCTGTTCAATACGACCAACAAGAAAGTCATCGGTTACCTGTCGGGTGGTTCGTCAGCCTGTATCGGCGAAAATCCGAACGGACTGTCCGACTGTTACGGCAAGGTGGCGGCCGCCTGGGAAGGAAGCACCAGCTCCAGCCAGCACCTCCGGCCGTGGCTCGATCCGGACGATACCGGAAACCTGCTGGCCGACGGGATCGATCCGCTGGCCGGCGAATGCGGCGACTCGGCGCTCAACCTCGGCGAGACGTGTGACGACGGCAATTCAGTCGGGGGCGACGGCTGCTCGGCAAGCTGCCAGGTCGAGAGCGGCTTCGAGTGCACCCTTCCGGTCAGCCAGCCCGGAATCCAGGACGGCAGTTTCGAAGCCGGCACGCCCAGCACGAAGTGGAAGGAATTCTCGACCAATTACGGTTCGCCCATCTGCACCGGCGCGAGCTGCAGCTTTGGCATCGGCAGCGACGGCAGCTGGTTTACCTACTTCGGCCGCGAGGCGAACGGGGAGATTGGCTACGTCGAGCAGGACGTTGTGATTCCCGCCGATGCAACCACGCTGAGCTTCCAGCTGGTTGCGCTCAATTGCGACAGTCCGGCGGATTTCCTGCGCGCCACCATCGATGGTGTCGAGGTAATCCGGGTCGACGGCGACGACCCGGAGTGCGGCGGCTTCACCTACATAACCCGTGCGGGCGATATCAGCGCATTTGCGGACAATAGCGTGCACACGTTGCGTCTCGAGTCGCAGGTGATTGCCGTAAACGGTGGCGAGTCACGGTTCTTTGTCGACGAGATCTCGATAGACGGCAGCACCACCGGTCCCGGTGCGCCGGGCAACTGCAGCCCGTTGCCGGAAGTCTGCGCCAGCGAGGATTTCGAGAATGGCCTCGCAGGCTGGACGCTGTTTGAAACCGGTCCGAACAACGAAAACTGGGGCACCACCAACGACGGCGTCTGCAACAGCAACCCGCAGACACCCGACGGTAACTTCACCGGTGGCGACGGGGAAGCGGCCTGTATCGATTCCGATGCTGCAGGCTCGGGCGAAATCGTCGCCTACCTCTGCAGCCCGGCGGTGGACCTGTCTACGGCGATCGATCCGGTGCTGAGCTTCCTGCACAACTACCAGATCGACGGGGCGCCCGACGGCAATGACTCGCTCGAGCTGATGATCGGCGGCCAGGCACCGTCGGCTGCCACGATCGGCAGCTACGACCTGGTCTGGTCGCAAACGCTGGACAGTGGCGCCGCGTTCGCAACCCCGGGTTTCGATGACACGATCGATCTCGCGGCCTATGCCGGCCAGCAGGTCCACGCCTGTTTCCGGTACAACGCCGATTTTGACTGGTATGCACAGCTGGACGAATACCGTGTAACCGCCAGTGCATGTGTCAGCGATATCGACACAGACGGTGACGGGGTTTTCGATTCGCAGGACAACTGCACGCTGGAGGCCAACGCCGATCAGCGCGACACCGATGGCGACAATTTCGGTAACGCCTGCGACCCGGACGTTACCAACGACTGCTTCGTCAACTTCCCCGACTTGTCTGTTTACGAGGCGAACTTCTTCGTGGCTGGGGATCTCGACACCGATAACGATGGCGACGGATTCACCAATTTCATCGACCTGACGGTGATCAGCGATTACTTTTTTCAGGCCCCGGGGCCCAGCGGCCTGCCAAATGCCTGTGATTGAAGTGAAAATGCCTTTGCCGGAATGATCTAAAATAGCAGGAGTCGTATATCGCGGAGCCCGAATTGAATTTATCGCAAGCAGCGTTCAGGTCAGTGCCCGATCCGGCGTTGCTGTACCTGACTGATCAGCACGCACGCGCCCTGGCGTTCCTGCAGCTGGCCATGCGAAAGCCGGGCTGTCTGGCGACACTGGTCGGCGAGGACGGCTGCGGCAAGACCCTGCTGATCAGTTCCGCGATCAACGAGGCCGGCGATGACCTGGTCGTGATTCAGCTGGACGGGGAGGGGCTCACGGAAGACCAGCTGATGCGCGAGGCCATGACCCGCCTGCAGCCGGTGGAACCCGGTGGCGGTGGAATGCTGCCCGGACTGACCACGGTCCGTTCCGCGCTGGCCGAGGGTCGCGGACTCGTCCTGTTCGTGATCAGCAATGCGCACCGGCTGCCCGAAGAAGTCTTCCAGGCGCTGCACGCGATGTCCCGGCCCGGGCAGGGCCGGCGGCGGCGAGTGAGCCTGGTGCTGATCGGCCAGCCGGGCCTGGAAACCCTCCTGTATACCATCGGCCGCAATGTGCTGGCAGACTGGAAGATGCTGATGGCGCAGCTGCCGCCACTGGCAACGCACGATGTCATCGGCTACATCCAGCACCGGCTGCAGCTGGGTGGCCATAACGAACCGGAGTCTGTATTTGCCGACGATAGCTACAGTGTCATACACCGGCTCTCCGGCGGTATTCCTGCACGGATCAATGACCTGTGTGACAGGGCCCTGGATATCGCCGAACAGAATGACTCCGGCCCGATCGACTCCGGCCTGGTTCGGGCAGCCGCGCAGGAGCTGGACTGGCCGGGAGCCGAAAATGACGGCGTCGTATCGCTCAGCGAGGCTACGGCCGTGCCGACCCTGACGCTGTCGCGCGACGGGGACGTGCTGGGTCTTTACCCGCTGGATCGGGAGCGGACCCTGGTCGGCCGCGATCTGGACAACGAAATTCCAATTGACAGTCCCTTCGTCAGCCGCCATCACGCGTTAATCGTCCGCGATGAGCAGGGGTTCTGGCTGACCGACATCAACAGCACCAACGGGACCTTTCTCAATGGCGAACGGGTCTCCAGCCAGACCCGGCTCGGTCCCGGCGACCATATCCGCATCGGTCGTCACGAGCTGGTTATTACCGTGCCAGGTGGCGGCAGCCGCCCGCTACAGGGAACCGCCAGGTTGGGCGATTTCGGGTCGCAGACGCTGATCGATCCGATCATCGACTACGATCCCCGTGAGGCGTTGGCCGCTGTCGAAGCAGAACTCGTTCAGCATCCGGAAAAGGTGGAGCTGCAATTCGAAAGAGGCTGTCTGTTGACCGACCTGGGTCGCAAGGATGAAGCGATTGGTGTTTTCGACCAGCTCGCGCGCAAGCATTCCGGCGTGCCCGAAGTGCACAACAACCTGGCGGTGCTGCTGGCCGAGCGCGGTGAGCTTCTGCAGGCGCGCGTCGAGCTGGAGCGCGCCCTGCGCCTGTCGCCGGGCTACACCTGCGCCCATGAAAATCTCGGCGACATTTACCTGCAGCTCGCGGTACAGGAGTTCGAGGCGGCCGCCATGCATACCGAGGACCGTGAAGGATGCCAGCTGAAGATTTCCGGAATCCGGCGGCTGCTGCGCTCCTGACCGGCTCGCCAGGCTGAACGACCCGCGAATACCGCGATTGCGCGCAGCGCAGGATCAGGGGAATTCGAGAGCGCCGGCCTCTGCCCGGACGACGAATGACCGGTGGCGGGGCACTCTTGGCACCCGGCAGGCACCCATAATCCATAATCAGCATTAATTAACTAGCCTTAATTAATGTTTTATAACAAGAAATGCGAAGTGACCTTGCAATTACCGGGCAGCGCCTCCATGGTGTAACGATGGGTATCCAATCACAGCTGCCGGGTCCCGGCCGCGGGTTGCTGGCGCGGCTGGTCGCCACAGTCACCGGTTTTATCGTGCTGGCCGGCCTATTCCTGGCGGGGCTGGTCGCCTGGGTCCTGCTGGCCGGCGTCGTGCTGATCGGCAGCATCGTCCTGTCGATCTGGCTGTGGCGCGCCCGGCGGCGCACCCTCCGTCAGCCGGCCGGCGAGAGTTACCTCGAGGTGGACTACGAAGTCGTCGAGGAGCGCGAAGAACGTCCGTAGAGGCGGCTTCCAGCCGCGATGCCCGAAACCAGGTCAGGCCAGGATGCCGATTAACCCGGACCAGATTTAGCCGTAATGCCGGGGCTCACTCCAGGATTGCGTTAGAGATCTGCCGGCACTTCTTGTTGGTTCCGGGGCGGGAAGTCAGCCACCAAAGAGAAGCACCGGCAGCCCATCGGCTGGCGCGCTCGCGATGTTGGGGAGATGCCCGTTCACGGCCGCCGCTTTGATGGCGGGTTGTTCGTTCAGGTCTCCGTCTTTACGCCGCGCCAGAAAGCCACCCGGTCGCGAATTTCCGCGGCGGCCTTTTTGGGGTCGGGGTAGTACCAGGCGGCAGCGGCATTTCGCTCGCCGTTGACTACGACATCGTAATAGCTGGCCGTGCCTTTCCACGGACAATGGGTCGTCTTGTCACTGGGCTCGAAATATTCGCTCCGGAGCGACCCGGCCGGAAAATAGAGGTTTCCTTCGACTGTGACGATATCGTCGCTTTCCGCGATGACGGCTCCATTCCAGGTTGCGCGTGCCATTTATTGATCCTCGTTTTTGAGTGGATTGTCGAGTACCTCGCCCTCGGCGCCAAGCCGGGGATAAGGGCGTCCCAGCGCGCGGCAGCGGCGGGCAATGCGTGGGTAGGCCCATTCGAACAGGAGCTGCCCGTAGCGATCTGCCCCGAGCCGACGGCTTTCGTAAGCACCGCTGGCTTGCCGTTGTCGCAGGGCTTCGTAAAGAACCAGTGCTGCGGCAACAGAGACATTGAGCGAACCCACCATGCCGTGCATGGGCACGACGAGATGTTCGTCTGCCAGTGAAGCCGCGGTCGCGCTCACGCCCCATAACTCACCACCCAGCAGGATTGCCGAGGGCCCGGTGTAATCGGCCTTGCGATAGTCGATTGCGCGGCGCGACTGGTGCGCGGCGAAAATACGGTGACCGCTGGCTCGAAGCGGCTCAATGGCCGCGGCAAGACTGTCGTGACGTCGTAACGCCACCCACTTGGCGGAGCCAGCGGCGACGAGGTGATGCCGGCGAATGCTTTCCGTCGACACCGCGTGCATCTCGCAAACCCCTACCGCGTCGCAGGTGCGCAGCAGTGCCGAGATATTCTGGGTCTTGCGGGTGTTCTCCGCGATGACCGTCAGGTCAGGCTGGCGGCGGTCCAGCACCCGGGTCAATTTGGCAAAACGCTGGGGAGTCATCCGGGGGTCTTCGTGTAGACTGGATCGCAATGATTCGGCAGGAAAGCATCGAAGTTCAAACCGCTGGACGCGGCAGCATCGATATCACCGCCGACGTGCAGGCGATTGTCGGGCGCTGCGAGGTCGGCACGGGTTTGTGCCACGTATTTCTTCATCACACGAGCGCATCGCTGATGCTCTGTGAAAACGCGGACCCGAGCGTCAGGCGTGATCTCGATGCCTTCATGAACCGGCTGGCACCGGACGGCGACCCGCTGTACGAGCACACTGACGAAGGTCCCGACGACATGCCCGCACATGTCCGTTCCGTGTTGACCGGCAACCATCTCTGTATCCCTGTTACCGCGGGCCGTTGCGGGCTGGGCACCTGGCAGGGCATCTATGTCTGGGAGCATCGGCACCGGCCGCACAGCCGTCGGGTTACCGTCACAGTGCAGGGTTAGCCTGCATGGTCTGGCTGCAGTCGCCACCCGAAAGCAGTCCACGAAATTCCCCGTGAATCATGTTGGCTGGCGTGCCGCATGGGCCGCGACACGACGAAAAAAAGCCTCGTGTTTTCCTATCCTGAAGTCGGCGAGCACGGCGTCCTCGATCTTGCCGTCCGGTCCGATCAGGAAGCTTGCGCGCCGCACGCCGAATCCCAGCGGTCCATCCACGCCGTAAGCACGCACCGCCTCCTTGTCGGTATCGGCCAGCAGGATGAAATTGAGCCCGTGCTTGTCGGCGAAGCGCCGGTGGCTTTCGCTGTCCTGGGGACTGATCCCGACGACCCGGAGACCGCTGGCCTCGAGATCGTCCTGCATGTCGCGCAGGGTGCATGCCTCGCGGGTGCACCCCGGGGTGAAGTCGGCCGGGTAGAAATAGACGATCAGTGCGCCGTCAGCCAGCAGTCCCGCCAGGCTGACGGTATTGCCGTCCTGGTCGGTAAGCTCGAAGTCCGGTGCCTTGCTGCCCGGTGCGATCATGCGGTTTCTCCATTGTCGGGCTGGCGAAAATCCAGTTCCATCACCTGGTATCCGGCACGGGCCATGCCACGTGCAGCGTAGACGGCCTGCGCCGCGCTGTTGCGGTCGTCCACGTAAAGACGCAGCCCACAAACATCATCACGGTCGCGGGCAAGCGATAACACGTGATCGTACATCGCGGTGAACACCCCTGCCTGGCGTGATTCCGGCCGGACATAGACGCTCTGAAACCACCAGAACCAGCCGTTGCGCCAGTCGCTCCACTCGTAGGTGACGGCCAGCTGCCCGACCACCTCGTCTCCGATTTCGGCGAGAAAATAACGCCCCCGGCCCGCAGGATCGGCCAGGATTGCCCGTACACCCGGATTGAGTCGGTCCCGCCCGAGCGTCTTGCCTTCGGTTTCGGTCGCCAGCCGGGCATTGAATTCGGCGACCACGCCGGCGTCGGCCTCGGTGGCGTCACGGATACGGATCATCATTCGCCCATAATAACGTCAAGGGGCACCACCGGGCGTATTTTGCTGCTAAAATCCGCGCTCGTTCCGGGGCCGTAGCTCAGTTGGGAGAGCGTCGCGTTCGCAATGCGAAGGTCGTGGGTTCGAC
>JAHEKH010000081.1:7493-12584 GCA_024638445.1 Gammaproteobacteria bacterium
AAGTGCAGGTTTTTCCAACGCATAATATCAACGCCTATCCCGTGGTCGATCAGTATAAGATATAGAGACCGGCATGATCCGCGTACATGCTTCATTGTCCGGTACTCAGAATGGTTGAACGACAATCTTCAATCTTCAAGAAAGAGTCGGGGCCGTAGCTCAGTTGGGAGAGCGTCGCGTTCGCAATGCGAAGGTCGTGGGTTCGACTCCCATCGGCTCCACCAGTCCAGGGCCGGCCGTGTCATCGCGACACGGCCGGCTTTTTTTACGGGTAGACTTAAGGCTATTGGTTGCCCAGGAGAGAACGATGAGCGACGCCAATATCAATATCGTGCGCGATATGTACGATGCCTTTGGCCGCGGTGACATTGCGGCAATTACAGCTGTCATGGACCCCGCTATCGAGTGGAACGAGGCGGAAAACTTTCCGTACGCGGACAACAATCCGTATGTCGGTCCCGATGCCGTGGTAGAAGGCGTTTTTGGGCGCATTGCCAGCGACTGGGAATACTGGTCGCTGGACACCGAGTCCTTCCTGGATGCGGGCGACTATGTCGTCGTGACCGGCCGCTATCATGCCTGTCACCGGCAAACCGGTAACGAGATCAGGGCCCAGTTCGCCCACGTCTGGACCCTGCGCGAAGGCAGGGTGATTCGCTTCCAGCAATACGCCGATACCGCACAGGTTGCCCAGGCCGTCGGCGGCTGACGCCGGCATGCTGGTGCCCCGACCAGGATTCGAACCTGGGACCTTCCGCTTAGGAGGCGGACGCTCTATCCAGCTGAGCTACCGGGGCAGGGTGTCTGTCAAACGCTGCCGGCCGAGCGGCAGTCTCAGTCGTCGAGAATCTTCCGTGACTTGAACTTGTCCCAGAAAGTTTCCTCGGCGAGATCCCTGAACTCTCCGGCGTCAAAAAAGAAACCGCAACCCTTCGGGCACTCCTCGTAGAGAATGTGCGGCTGGTTGTCGTCGGTGAGGTGTTTCATGCGCGCGCTACACTCCGGACAGTGCACTTCCGACATCTTGTTGAGCCGGTCAGGGGCACTCTTTCCGGTGTCGATGTGGCCGGCGAGCCAGTCGTCTTTTTTGAGCCTCTGAAATTCATCCGGGTTGAACCAGATGCCGTGACACGATGTGCAACGGTCCAGCGGCATCCCGCTGAAGGTAACGGATTCCATGCTGGCCTGGCATTTTGGGCAATTCACTCGCGTCTCCCCGCAATCAATCACGGCATAGTGTAGCGTGCCCGGCTGATTGTGCCGCAAACCCGCCGGCCCCGGGCCGCGCCAGGCGCCGCCGGGACCCCCGGAGCCGCAGAAATTTGGATGCCGATACAGAGGCTTAGGAAAGCGGCATTCGGGGCAACGCACCGGTCCGGACGGTCGGGTGGCGACTCCGCACCGGCGCGGGGCGCGCGTGCGAAAACAAGGACATAGCGTTTTACTTGGCAGAAGCATCGGATACACTAGCGACCGCTTTGCCCGATACCGGCAACGGGCGGCGGTACAGTCACAGTCCTGGCCGGCCAGCGACAGACAAAAATGACCCGATCACTCGATGACAGGTACGGCTCGACACCCCTGTATGGCGGCAGTGCGCCCTACGTGGAGCGTTATTACGAGCAATATCTCGAAGATCCTGCCTCCGTAGACAGCGGCTGGCGGCGATATTTCGATTCGCTGCGCGATGGCGCCGCTGGCGAGGTGCCGCGCGGCCCGGTCGAGGCGGCTCTCGAGCGGCAGCTGCGCGACAGGCTTTCTGTTGCTTCGGCGCCAACTGCCGGGGCCGATCTCGAGCGGCAGGCCTCCGTGCTCGCGCTGATCTCCGCATTTCGGGTGCACGGCCACCGGCTGGCAAAACTCGATCCGCTGGGTCTTGCGCAACAGGGCAGGGTCGCCGACCTCAATCCGTCCTATCACGGGTTGGGCGAAGGTGACATGGAGCGTGAGTTCTATACCGGTGGCCTGGCCGGCACCGAGCGGTTGCCGCTCAAGAAAATTGTCGACCTCCTTCATCGCATTTACAGCCGTTCGATCGGCGCTGAGTTCAGTCACCTGTCCAGCACCCGCGAGCGGGAATGGCTCCAGCAGCGTTTCGAATCGGGCACCGTAGACGAGAGCCTCGACGACGACGACCGGCGAATCCTGATGCGCCAGCTGACCGCGGCTGAGGGCATCGAGCGCTACCTGCATACCCGGTACGTCGGACAGAAGCGATTCTCGCTCGAAGGCGGTGAAAGCCTGATCCCGCTGACCAACGATATTATCTCGCGCGGCGGGGCCGCCGGCGTTCGGGAATCGGTTATCGGTATGGCACATCGCGGGCGCCTGAACGTACTGGTCAACGTATTCGGCAAGTCGCCGGCTGAGTTGTTTTCGGAGTTCGAAGGCGAGGTCGACCTGAGCCAGCGCCGTGGGTCCGGCGATGTGAAATACCACATGGGTTTCTCCTCGGATGTCAGTACGCCAGGCGGCAACGTGCATCTCGCGCTGGCGTTCAATCCTTCGCACCTGGAAATCGTTAACCCGGTGGTCGAAGGCTCGGTGCGTGCACGCCAGGACCGGCGCGGCGATACCGAACGCAACCAGGTGCTCCCTTTGCTTATCCATGGCGACGCTGCTTTTGCCGGTCAGGGCGTAATAATGGAAACGCTGCAGCTGTCGGGAACGCGCGGTTTCACGACCGGCGGTACGGTGCACATCATCTGTAACAACCAGATCGGCTTCACGACCAGCGATCCACGCGACGCGCGATCGACACCGTACGCCAGCGACGTCGCCAAGATGGTTGAGGCGCCGGTGCTGCACGTCAACGGCGACGATCCCGAGGCGGTCCTGTTTGCAGGGCGGGTCGCGCTCGATTACCGGATGACTTTTAACAAGGATGTCATCATCGATTTCGTCTGTTACCGGCGTCATGGCCACAACGAGGCAGACGAGCCCGCGGCGACTCAACCGGCGATGTACCAGGCGATACGCAAGCACCCGCGTACCCGCGAACTCTATGCCGACCGCCTGATCGAGGCCGGGCTTTTTGACCAGGCGGAGATACGCGAACTCGCGGAGGTGTACCGCGAAGGGCTCGACGACGGCAGGGTCGAATTCCTCGAAACGCTGGGAATGATCGGCAACGAGTTCACCGTCGACTGGAGGCCCTATGCCAACGATGACTGGGCCACGCCGGTGGAAACCGGGCTTACGGCCGGCAGGGTCCGGGAGCTTGCGCTGGCTTTACTCAACGTGCCCGATGACGTCAAGGTCCATCCGCGCGTAAAACGCATTCTCGACGACCGCAGGCGCATGGCGGCCGGCGACATTCCCATGGACTGGGGTTTCGCCGAGACGCTGGCTTACGCGGGCCTGCTGACCGAAGGCTACGGCGTGCGGTTAACCGGTCAGGACAGCGGCCGGGGAACCTTTTTCCATCGCCACGCGGTGCTGCACAACCAGCGCGATGCATCCGCCTACGTGCCGCTCCAGCACCTGCAGCCCGACCAGGGCGAGTTCGAGGTCATCGACTCGCTGCTGTCGGAAGAAGCGGTCATGGGCTTCGAGTACGGCTATGCAACCACCGATCCCACCACCCTGGTGATCTGGGAAGGCCAGTTCGGCGACTTTGCCAACGGTGCGCAGGTCGTGATCGACCAGTTCATCAGCTCCGGCGAGGCCAAGTGGGGCCGGCTCTGCGGCCTGACGCTGTTCCTGCCGCACGGCTACGAGGGGCAGGGCCCCGAGCATTCGTCTGCCCGGCTGGAACGCTTCCTTCAGCTTTGTGCCGAACACAACATGCAGGTTTGCGTGCCGTCAACACCGGCGCAGATGTTTCATATGATCCGTCGCCAGGTACTGCGCCCGATGCGCCGGCCGCTGATCGTGATGACGCCCAAGAGCCTCTTGCGTCACCCGATGTCGACGTCATCGCTGGCGGCCATCAGTGACCGCAGCTTCGAAACCGTGATCGGCGAAGTCGACGAAGAGGTCGTTGCGTCCGCGGTTACCCGGGTGGTTTTCTGTTCAGGAAAAGTCTATTTCGATCTGCTCAAGGCGCGGCGTGATGCCGGGCGCAAGGATGTAGCGCTGGTCCGGATTGAGCAGCTCTACCCCTTCCCGATCGAAGACTACGCGGCACAGCTCGCCCACTACGGCCAGGCCGGCGAGGTCGTGTGGTGCCAGGAGGAGCCGCAGAACCAGGGCGCCTGGTACCAGATTCGTCACCGGCTGCAGGAATCCCTTGACGGGAAGACGCTGATTTACGCGGGGCGCGAAGGCGCTGCAGCGCCAGCGGCAGGTTATTACAAGCTGCACGTGGCCCAGCAGGAGGCCCTGGTGGCCGATGCGCTCGGCCCGGCACAGGCTTCGGGCCGTGTCGTTCACCAATGACGCAATAGCGAGTCAATCATCATGAGTATTGAGGTAAAGGTCCCACAGCTGCCCGAGTCGGTCACCGATGCGACGTTGCTGAGCTGGCACAAGAAGCCCGGCGACGCCGTGAGCCGTGACGAGAACCTGGTGGACCTGGAAACAGACAAGGTCGTCCTGGAGGTGCCTGCGCCGGCCAACGGTGTGCTGCAGGCCATCCACCAGGAGGATGGTGCAACCGTGACCAGCGGTGAGCTGCTGGCTACGCTGGAGGAGGGCGAAGCGCCTGCTGCCCCCACGAAGGAGCCGGCTGCCGCGACGTCGACTGCCGACGAATCGTCCGAGTCATCGGGAGGCGAGGATAGTCACCGGCTATCGCCCTCGGTGCGCCGCCTGGTCGAAGAACACAAGCTCGATCCGGCGAGCATTTCCGGCAGCGGCAGAGACGGCCGAATCACCAAGGCCGATGTGCTTGCCTACCTGGACAAGGGCTCGGCGCCCGCTGAAACGGCGCCATCTGCGCCGGCGACGCCGGCCGGCGCACGCAACGAGCGCCGTGTTCCCATGACCCGCCTGCGGTCTCGTATCGCCGAGCGGCTGGTCGAGGCCCAGCAAACCGCGGCAATGCTCACCTCGTTTAACGAGGTCGATCTCGGTGCAGTCATGGAGCTGCGCAAGAAATACAAGGAAAGTTTCCAGGAAAAGCACGGTGTAAAACTCGGATTCATGTCG
>JAHEKH010000196.1 GCA_024638445.1 Gammaproteobacteria bacterium
GCACTGGTGCGCGGTGACTTCCGGAGCGCGGAAGGCAATTTTCGTGCTGCGGTAGACCTCGATCCCGGCGATGCATCGGCCCATGCCACGCTGGCGCTGCTGCTGCAGCAGACCGGACGCCTGGACGCCGCGCTGGAATCGCAGCAACGCGCCATCGGGCTGGCGCCGGCGGATGCTACCCAGTATTACCTGCTCGGCACGATGCACGAACGCAGTGACGACGAAGCTTCGGCCGTCGCCGCTTACCAGCAGGCCATTGATCTCGATCCGCAGTACCCGGAACCCAACGTGTTGCTGGGCCACGCGGCGATGCGTCGCGGTGAGTACGACGAGGCGCTGCGTTACTACGGGGATGCGGCCAATGCGATGCCGCAAAGCGTAGTGGCGCGGTATCACGCCGGGCTCGCGGCGCTTGCCGCGAATGCTTGCGATGTGGCGCTGTCGTGGCTGGACCAGGCATCAGAACTCCAGCCGGGCTATGGACCGGTGATCATGGCGCAGGTGCGCCGCAACGTCGTGTGTTCACGTGAAGATGTCGCCGGCAATCTGCAGCTGGCGCGCCAGCTCTACCAGGCTGCACCCGGCGACGATGAAGTCAGCGCAACGCTCGCCCTGGCGTTTGCGGCAGGCGGCGATTTCGACAACGCATTGCGGCTGCTGCCAAATAATGAGGACTACCGGCAGTGGCGGGAAAAGCTGGCCGCGGGTGAGTTGCCCGGGTCCGCCTGGCCGGAGGGTGCGGCAATCTTTGCACCACCGCTGCTGCGGCCGCGCTGATCAGCGGACGCGCTTGACCCGGATCGTGCGGTTCAGGCCCTCGACCTTGAGCCGGTAGCTGCCAAAGGCCGCACGCTCTATCGTAATCACCGGCCGATCCAGCGTCGTCCGGTACCGGCCGCTTTCCGCCTGCCGCCAGACCTGGCCATTTTCCAGCTTGAACAGCGTGCGACCGCTCCAGCCGGTGAACTCACCGTCATAACGGCTGGTGATGCTGTCACCGCCACGAGACTCCTGCACGTGCTCCACGCCGAACTCGTCCATGTCGTCTTCGACCGCGGCCGCGGGTGCCGGCTCCGGTGGGCGGGTCTTGGCCGGCGGTTTCTGCTCCGTCTGTACCATTGGGCGGGTGTGCGATTTTACCGGTTGGTTCCTGCCGGCTGCCGCGTCGTAGCAGACCAGCCTGGCTGAATCATCGTCGATCCCCGTGCAATGCTGCAGGGCATCGTCAGCCATCGCGCTGGTGCCGAACAACAGTCCCAACAGGAATAGAAATCTCATAATGGTCCCCCGCACCGGTTTGTTGACAGTATTTTACGCAGATTGCCCCGCAAGTGTCCCGTGAGACCGCGGCAATCCCGTCAGGTTCAGCCGGCCGGGGCCGGAAGCGGGCTATAATTAGATGTGTCGGAACCGTCCCGTTCGCGGATGGTCGGTTTAACCAGGAATACTCGAAGCAGGTGTCCATGCGAAATCGTCTGGCCGTGGCAATCATCGCCGCAAGCCCGCTGCTGCCGGCCAGTGCCGGAGAAGCGCTGCTGGCTGACGTAACCGAGACGAGCGGACTGGACTTTGTGCATTTCAACGGCATGTCGGGCGAGCTGTATTTCATCGAGATGATGGGCGGGGGCGGGGCCCTGCTGGACTACGATCGGGACGGCGATCTCGATGTCTACCTGGTCCAGGGGCACATGCTGGGTGAAGGCAAGACGCATGATGATGCCATTTTTCCGCCGGTCCATGACGGGCCGATGACCGACCGCCTGTACCGCAACGACAGCACCGATACCGATGGTCGCAAATCGATCAGGTTTAGCGACGCAACCGGGGCCGCCGGCATCCGGTCGACCGGCTACGGTATGGGCGTCGCGGCTGGCGACATCGACAACGACGGTTACCCCGACCTCTATGTCATGAATTACGGCAACAACGTGCTGTTGCGCAACCGCGGCAACGGCACCTTCGAGGACATTACGGAGACCGCTGGGGTCAACGATCCGCGCTGGAGCGTGAGCGCCAGTTTCGTCGACTACGATTCCGACGGCCTGCTGGACCTGTACGTGGGCAATTATCTCAAGCACGACATACGTGAGCATAAGGTCTGCCGGATGTCGAAACGGGTTCGCGATTACTGCGGGCCCAGCTATAACGCTGGCGAAACAGATAGCCTTTTTCGCAACCTCGGGGATGGACGCTTCGAAGACGTGTCCGCCCGGGCCGGAATCACCAGGGCGTGGGGTGGCGCGCTGGGCGTGGTGTCGGCCGACTTCAACGGCGATGAACGCGTCGATATCTACGTCGCGAACGACGGTGTGGCCAACCAGCTATGGATCAACCAGGGTGACGGCACCTTTGTCGACGAGGCGTTGCTCGGCGGTGTGGCGGTCAACCGTGATGGCATGGCGGAGGGCAGCATGGGTGTCGATGCACAGGACTTCGATGCCGACGGCGATTTTGATATTTTCATTACCCACTTCGACCAGGAAACCAACACGCTGTACGTCAACGACGGCAGCGGCTGGTTCGAAGACCACAGCGTCGCCAGCGGCCTTGGCAACCCGAGTTTTTCCCATACCGGTTTCGGTGCAGCCTGGTTCGATGCCGACAACGACGGCTGGCTGGACCTGTTCGCCGTCAACGGTGCGGTCAAGAAGAAAGAGGCACAGGTGCTGGCCGGTGCCGCGTATCCGCTCAACGAGACCAACCAGCTGTTTCTCGGCGGCCCTGAAGCCCGCTACCGTGAGATTACCGGCGACGAATATGCGTTACGCCACGCAAGGGTCAGCCGCGGCGCGCTGTTCGGTGACCTCGATAACGACGGCGACAGCGATATCGTGGTCATCAACAACGCCGGGCCGGTCCAGCTGCTGGAAAATATCGCCGGGCAGAAGGCGAACTGGCTCGGGCTCGAGCTGCTGACGCCAACGGGACGCGATGCCCTGGGTGCTGTCGCTACCGTGACTGTGGGTGAGTATCAGCTGGTGCGCCGCGCGCGGGCCGACGGCAGCTATGCCTCGTCCAACGACCCGCGGGTGCTGTTCGGGCTTGGCGGCAGCGACGCCCGGGTGATGAATGTCGAGGTGCTTTGGCCGGCGCAGCCGGTCCCGAATCACCCGGGCCGGCG
>JAHEKH010000197.1 GCA_024638445.1 Gammaproteobacteria bacterium
GGCCACGCCGGCGTAATACATGAACTCGTCCCACCGGTCAGGCGTCTGCGCCAGGCGGATGTTCGATACGGTCCGCAGGCCGACATGCTGGCCCGTCTCCGCTTCGAGGCTGCCGTAAAGGTCGACCGAATACTGGTGGATCTTGCCAACGGAGTAGGACATGTTGAACAGTGGCAGCAGGCCTGCGGCATGCCAGGTCGAGCCCGATGTCAGCTCGTTGCGCTCGATCAGGACGACGTCGTCCCAGCCCTTTTTGGTCAATGCGTGCAGCGTTCCCACACCCACGACGCCGCCGCCGACAATCACCACCCGTGCATGCGATTTCATGACTTTGTCCTCCAGGGATCCAGGCGCACAACTTGAAGATGGCGCCACAATAGTGAGCGAATTTCAACAGGCGTGAGGGGGAACGACCAATGCGCGGCGAAATCCGACACCGCCAGAGCGCACTGCTTCACCGTTGACCATACGGGATTCAACAATTTTGGCCCGGAACGATAGTGCTGTATGCTGCGATTCGAGGGATGCGGCGAGGACTGAGAATGGGTGGAATATGCCATGCCGGTTTTACCGCGCGGCGTACGGATTGCACAGTTGACGGTAGGTATTTGTGCAGCTCTTGCGAGCGGCGCCGAACCGGCACGGGCGATCGACTGCGACAAGGCCACCACACCGGTTGAAAACGCAATCTGCTCCAGCGATGTGCTGACCCGCGCCGACGATGCGCTTAACGATGCCTACACCGCCCTGGCAGACAGATTGTCCGGCGACGCGCTCCAGGGCTTGCGCCAGACCCAGCGCCAATGGCTAAAGCGTCGCAGCTGGTGCGAGAGCACCGACCAGCCGATCGCCGAATGCATCCTGCGCGAAACCATCGACCGGACCTACGTGCTGGCCGGCAGGCCGCATGCCGGACCGGGCCCGGACGCGCACCTGTCGCCGGAGTTTGTCGCCCGGCTCGGCAGCCCGACACTGTATGAACTCGACGTGACGGTGCTGAAGTTCCCCGAACCGGCCACACCAGGCCACGAGGCATTCAACGCGGAAGTCGACCAGCTGCTGAAGGAAGTGCCCACGAACGCGGTCGAACAGGCGGAGGGCGCCAGCCAGGTCTACGCCTACCAACTCACCATGTCGCTGCCCTACGCATCGCCATCGTTCATGTCGGCCACGGTGTTCACCTTCGAGTACTCCGGCGGCGCCCACGGCAACTCATCGACCCGGAACATCAATGTCGACCTCCGGGCTGCGTCCACCATGACTTTCGATAGTCTTTTCGAAAAGTCCGCGGGACCGATTCTCGCCCAGAGCTGTTTCCACCAGATCCAGAAACTCAAGCAGCAGCGCCAGGGCAATGCCACGCCGGACAAGGCGAAATCCGACGAAGACCGCCGCATCGTCCAGGACGTGATCGCCCAGCTCGTCAACTGGACGTTCACCGGCGCCGGCGCGACGGTCACGTTTGATCCCTATGTCATCGGAGCATTTGCCGAGGGCCGCTACGAGTGCAAGTTCGATCTCGACTTTTTGCAGGCTTTGGTGACACCTGGATCGCCCCTGGCGAGCGATCCGGTCACCCGCTGATTAACCCGCCATAAACGCCTCGCGGGCACACTCGGGTGCAGGGACATTCACCCCTTTACCTGTGAGCGCGACAATGCAGTTACCGGATTCACCGACACATGATTTCACTGCGGACAACCGGACAATTGTCCAGAAGCCGACATCGACGAGCAGCGATACCGCGGTGCGGGAAATATACTCGCGCGGCAACGTGCCCCTGCTGATCGGCGACCGTATTCTCGCCGAGGTCGCCAGCGCCGAACTGATCGAGGGCCTCATCGCCGCGGGTGAACTGAGCCATGCCGAACTCGCAAGGATGTCTGCCGGCCTGGCCGAAAGCTTGTCCGAAACGGTTGCCCACGACTGCATTCATGCCGAGCTGGCCGACATCGCCGCCGACGCTGCCGCTCTGTTCGTGCTTTGCCTCAGACGTCAACAGATCCTCGATATTGACAACATCCCCGCCTGTCGTGTCAGTTTCGACAGCAATCAGAACCAGGCCGTCCTGACATTCGCATCCTGACGGCTTCGCAGCAGCCGGGACCGAGAGGATGAAGAAACGCCCCGCCGACCAGACCCCGTGGATGGCCGCCGACGATTACGGCCGCTCTCTCAGGCCGGGCCTAGGCGTCAACCTGCTGGTACGCGACGTCGCCGCCGCGGTGAAATTCGCCGAGACCGTGCTTGGCGCAACGGCAACCTATGCCGACGAGGATTTCGCCGTCCTGCGCGCTGTCGGCAGCGAGTGGATGGTGCATGCCGACCACACTTATCTCGACAACCCGATGACCGGCGTCATCGACGGTGTCGAGGCGCGCGGCGCCGGCGTCGAACTGCGGCTTTACGGCATCGATCCCGACACCGCCGAGGCGGCGGCCCGCGACGGCGGCTGGACCGTGCTCGCCGGATCGATGGACAAGCCGCACGGCCTGCGCGAGGCAGTGCTGATCGACGACGACGGCTATCTCTGGGTGCCGGGCGTCGCTATACCGTAGGCGCCAGTTTCCGCGCCGCCAGGTAGAGCATTAGGCCAAGCAGCGCCAGGCCGGCCATCAGCGACAGCACCAGGTCGTAGCCGCCGACCGACCAGACCAGCGAGCCGGCATAAGGCGCCGAGGCGGCGCCGATCAGGTACGGCAGCGCCAGCGCCCCCGACTTGGCGCCGAAGTTCTCGCCGCCGAGAATCTCGCGGGCGATCAACGGCCTGATGATGCTCACCATGCCGTAGGCGCCGCCGAACAGCACCACGAACCCGGCAACCAGCACCGCCGCCGTGCTCGACGCCAGCAGCAGCAGGACCGAGGCCCCCATCAGCACGAAACACGTCGCCGCCACCGCATGGTTCGACACGTGCCGTTCCGCCGCCGTCATCGCCAGGCGGCCGGCCACCTGCATCGGCCCGATGAACGAGGCCGCCAGCACCGCGGTGTCCGCATCGATCCCCCGGTCGTTGAGGATCGGCAGCAGGTGATTGAGCGTCGTGCCGTGCACCACGGCGCCGAGCGCAAAGCCGTTGGCAATGAACCAGTATTCCGGC
>JAHEKH010000198.1 GCA_024638445.1 Gammaproteobacteria bacterium
TTCGACGGTGCGGCGCGATGGCCGGGTCTTTTTGCGGGGTTTCGGCTCAACCAGGGCCGCCTGCAGCAGCTCGACGAGCCGGTCCAGGGCGGCCTGGCGGTTGCGGTCCTGGCTTCGGTGCTCCTGGGACTTGATCACGACGATGCCATCGGACGTGACGCGACGGTCCTTGAACGCAAGCAATCGCTCCTGAACCGCATCGGGCAGGGCGGCGCAGGCGGCGATATCGAAACGCAATTGAATGGCCGAGGAGACCTTGTTGACGTTCTGGCCCCCGGGACCCCGGGAGCGCACGGCCGTAAACTCGATATCACTTGCCGGGATCGCAAGCGCGTCGGAGATGATGACGTCCTCAGGCATCTTGCGCATTATAGGCGCTATGGGACGCGACGAGACGCTGAGACAGTTGCTGGCCGATGCCGCCGAGCGCGGCATCCGCTACCGGGAGTCGTGCGGCGATCGCCCGGTAGCGCCAACACCGGCAGCCGTCGCGGCCGTGCCGGGGCTCGTCGAACCGCTGCCTGAGAACGGCTGCCCGGACGACGAGGTGCTGGCGCTGCTCGATGAGATCGGTTCACCGGCATCGGTGGCCATGGCCGGACCCCGCTTTTTCGGGTTTGTCATCGGTGGGTCGCTGCCCGTGACCGTCGCGACGAACTGGCTCTCGACGGCGTGGGACCAGAACGTCGTCATGCACGAGGTTACGCCAGCGACGGCGACCCTCGAACGGATCGCGATCGACTGGATGGTGGATCTTTTCGGCCTGCCCGCCGGTTCCGGGGCCGGCTTTGTAACCGGTGCAACGGTGGCGAATTTCACGGCGCTTGCCGCGGCGCGCCACCGCGTGTTTGCGGATGCCGGCTGGAACGTCGAGGCGGATGGCCTGATCGGGGCTCCGCCCGTGACGTTGATCGTCAGCGACGAAGCGCACCCGACACTGTTCAAGTCACTCGGCATGCTGGGCCTCGGCCGCGACCGGGTCGTCCGCATTCCGACGGATGGACAGGGTCGTATGAAGGCAGGGGATTTGCCGCCCATCAAGGGGCCGACGATCGTTTGCACCCAGGCCGGCAATATCAATACGGGCGCGTTCGACCCCACTGGGGAGATTTGTGACGCCGTGAAGCCTGCCGGTGCATGGGTGCACGTAGACGGCGCGTTCGGGCTTTGGGCCGCCGCGGCCACGTCGACGCGACCGCTGATCGACGGTTTCGAGAAAGCCGACAGCTGGGCCACGGACGCTCACAAGTGGCTAAATGTGCCTTACGATGGTGGCATTGCGTTTGTCGCCAAACCAGCCGACCTGGCCTCGGCGATGGCAATTACGGCCGACTACCTGATCACCGAGACCGAGCACCGCAACCCCTCGGATTACACGCCTGAGCTGTCCAGACGTGGCCGCGGCGTCGACGTCTGGGCGGCGCTGAAGTCGCTGGGCCGAGCCGGCGTCGAAGCGCTTGTCGAGCGTTGCTGCGAGCATGCAAGAGCGTTCGCGGACGGGTTTCGTAATGCCGGCTACGAGGTCCTCAACGACGTCGTCCTCAACCAGGTACTGGTTTCCTTTGGCGAGCCGGCGACAACGCGGGCCGTCATTGAGGAAATCCAGCGCGAGGGCACGTGTTGGTGCGGCGCGACCGTGTGGCAGGGGCGCACGGCAATGCGGATCAGCGTCAGCAGCTGGGCGACGACAGAGAAAGACGTCGAACAAAGCCTGCAAGCGATGATCGACATCGCACGCCGGCATACCCCAGCGCCTTCAACGGAAGGGTAAACAGCCGGGGGTTTGCGCCGGTACGCAGTTTCACTCCAGTGTCGGCTCGGTTTTCTTATCGTCGCCGTACTTCAGGAACAGGGCCGCTCGCGCGTCCGGGCAGACATTGACCCTGTCGAGGTCGCCATTGATATGTGGCAGGGCCATAAGCCTCGCATCCATCACCCGGAACCAGAGCCAGGGCAGGTAGGCCAGCAGGTAAACGCCAAAGTAGCCGTTCGGTAGCTGCGGGGCATCATCGAAATGTCGCAGCGCCTGGTAACGGCGTAGTGGATTGGCGTGGTGGTCCGAGTGGCGCTCGAGGTGGAACAGGACGAGGTTGCTGAACACGTGGTTGCTGTTCCAGGAATGTCGCGGCTCACAGCGCTCATAGCGGCCGTTCTCGTCCTTTGCTCGCAGCAGGCCGTAGTGTTCAATGTAGTTGGCGCTGGTCAATTGCCAGTAGGCTGAAAGGTGGTGCAGCAGCAGGAACGGGATCATGATCCAGCCGAACGCGACGATCAGGGCGACGTTGAGAACCAGGGTCAGGTAGTAGGACTGCAAGATCTGGTTGTTGGGATGCCACACGGGGCGGTCGCGGCGCTGCAAGCGGTCTTTCTCGATGGCCCAGGCTTCGAGAAATGCGCCCGGGATCTCGCGCACGGCAAATTTGTAGATGCTCTCGCCCATTCGGGCGCTGGCCGGGTCGCCCGGTGTCGATACGTTGCGGTGGTGACCCAGATTATGGTCAATCGTAAAGTGCCCGTACGCCGGAACCGCGAGCACGATCCTGGCCAGCCATTTCTCGAGCCGGGAGTTCTTGTGGCCCAGTTCATGGCCGGTGTTGATGGCCAGTCCGGCCGTTATGCCAGTGACGAGTGCGAGGCTCAGGAAGCCGGGAAGGCTCAGCGCCTGGGTGCCGCCGTACCAGGCAGCCACGATCAACGTGAGGAAATGCAGGGGTACTGTCGCGTAAGTGAGCCGCCGGTAGTAGCGGTCCCGGTCGAGCTGGATAACTACTTGTTCCGGCGGGTTATTGCGGTCTTCGCCCAGCATCCAGTCAATGACCGGCCCGAAGCCGAAATTCAGCAGGAGCGGCAGCAGCAGCCACAGCTCATTGCCCGTAACGCTATGGAGCCAGATGCCAAGTAGCGGCTCCAGCGGGTAGGCGACGGACAACAGCCACAACCAGCGCTTGCGGTCGACATAGACGGTGGCTTCGCCGTTGGGCAAGGTCGCCGTGAATCCTTTCATTCCTGGGGCTCCTGCGGCCGGGATGTCGGAACTTTATACAGCGCAATGATAGGCGTTTACTGCATACTTTGGGACCATTGCACCGGGGAATTGTT
>JAHEKH010000208.1 GCA_024638445.1 Gammaproteobacteria bacterium
ATCCAGATGAAGGTGGAGCTGATTGCGCCGATCGCGATGGAAGACGGTCTGCGATTTGCCATCCGCGAGGGTGGTCGCACGGTAGGCGCCGGCGTCGTCGCCAAGATCATCGAGTAACAGAAACCGGGGCCGAACCGCGATTTTCAGGAAAATCCCGGTTCGACCCCCATCAAAACGAAACGAGGAGCAGATGGCTACCAACCAGAATATCCGGATCCGGCTCAAGGCCTTCGACCACCGGCTGATCGATACATCGGCCCGGGAAATCGTCGAAACGGCCCGGCGCACCGGGGCCCAGGTCCGGGGGCCGGTGCCGCTGCCGACCAAGAAAGAGCGCTTTACGGTGCTGATTTCGCCCCACGTGAACAAGGACGCCCGGGACCAGTACGAGCTGCGGACCCACAAGCGCCTGATGGAGATCGTGGACCCCACGGATAAGACCGTGGACGCCCTGATGAAGCTGGAGCTGCCGGCCGGCGTCGATGTTCAAATTAAATTGAACTAGACCGCCGAGTTGTTATAATAGCGGGCTCGCTTCGGCCCGGCCCGGTTAACATTCCTGGCCGGGCCGCAGTTTTCAAGTGGGGTCGAACCGCGATTTTCCGGCGGAAAATTGAGGTTCGACCCAGTACAACGCCGACCAATCGTAGCCGGCGTGTAGTAACGAGGACATGACAATGACGATCGGAGTGGTTGGCCGCAAATGCGGCATGACTCGCGTCTTTACCGAGGACGGTGCTTCTGTGCCGGTCACGGTTATAGAGGCGTCGCCCAATCGCGTGACCCAGGTTCGGAACCCGGAACGCGATGGCTATCGTGCCGTGCAGGTTGCTGCCGGTGTACGTAAGGCCTCGCGTGTCTCGAAGGCGATGCGCGGCCACTATGCCGCAGCATCTGTAGAGCCGGGCAGCAAGCTGTGCGAATTCCGGCTCGCCGACGGCGAGGGCGAGGATCTCGAGCCGGGCTCGGAGATCAAGGTCGACATGTTCGAGGCCGGGCAGTATGTCGATGTGTCCGGCACCAGTATCGGTAAAGGCTTTGCCGGCACCGTCAAACGCCACAACTTCCGCACCCAGGACAACACCCATGGCAACTCGCTCTCGCACCGCGCGCCTGGTTCCATCGGACAGAACCAGACGCCAGGTCGCGTATTCAAGGGCAAGAAGATGTCGGGCCAGATGGGTAACGTTCGCCGCACCGCGCAGAACCTCGAGGTCGTCCGCGTTGACGCCGAGCGCAACCTGATCCTGGTAAAGGGCGCAGTCCCCGGCAGTCGTGGCGGCGATGTCATCGTCAAGCCGGCCGTGAAGCGTTAAGGCTGAGGGAACCAACACATGCAACTCCAGCTACACGGAAGCAAGAAAGGTGCGGTCGATGTATCCGATGCCGCTTTTTCGCGTGAACTGAACGAAGCGCTGATTCACCAGGTCGTTACCGCCTATATGGCCGGTTCGCGACGCGGCACCAAGGCGCAGAAGAATCGCTCTGACGTCCAGGGCGGCGGCGCCAAGCCGTGGCGCCAGAAAGGCACAGGACGTGCCCGGGCCGGCACCAGCCGCAGCCCGATCTGGCGCTCCGGTGGCCGCACGTTTGCTGCGCGCCCGCGCAACTTCAAGCAGAAGGTCAACCGCAAGATGTATCGCGGCGCCATGAGTTCGCTCATGTCGGAGCTGATCCGCCAGGACCGTATCGTCGTGGTCGAGTCGTTCAGCCTCGAGACCCCGAAGACCAAGGGCCTGGTCACCCGGCTCAAAGAGCTGGACCTCGACAACGTGCTTATCCTGCTCGAGGCCTTTGACGAAAAGGTCTACCTGGCTTCGCGCAACCTGCCGAACGTTGCCATGCTCGAGGTCGGCGCGGTCGATCCGGTGAGCCTGCTGCATTACGACAAGGTCCTGACCACCGTGGCGGCGCTGAAGCGTCTCGAGGAGAAACTCGTATGAGCCAGGAAAGACTCATGACCGTTCTGCTCGGGCCGCACCTGTCAGAGAAGACGCAGCGGATTGCCGATGCACACAACCAGGTGGTGTTCAAGGTTCGCAAGGATGCCACCAAGAGCGAGATCAAGGACGCCGTCGAACTCATGTTCGAGGTCGAGGTGGACCGCGTTACCGTGGTGAACCAGCGCGGCAAGCTCAAGCGTGCGCGCTTCAGCTTTGGCAAGCGTAACGACTGGAAAAAGGCCTACGTGCGGCTCGCCGAAGGTCACGACATCGATTTCATCGGGGCCGACTGATCGCGGCCACGAGACCGAAGGAAGACTGATATGCCACTGCAGAAAGCAAAACCGACCTCAGCCGGCCGCCGTTTCACGGTCCGGGTGGTCACGCCTGAGCTGCACAAGGGCACGCCGTACGAACCGCTGCTCGAGAAGAAGTCGCGGACCGGCGGGCGTAACGCCAATGGCCGGATCACCACGCGGCATCGCGGCGGTGGCCACAAGCAGCGTTACCGGAAAATCGATTTCCGTCGCAACAAGGACGGGATTCCGGCAAAAGTGGAGCGGCTCGAATACGATCCGAACCGCAGCGCCCACCTCGCACTGCTGCTCTACGCTGATGGCGAGCGCCGCTACATCATCGCGCCAAAGGGTCTGAAGCCCGGCGATCCGGTGATGTCGGGCACCGAGGCGCCGATCAAGCCGGGCAACTGCCTGGCACTGCGCAGCATTCCCCTCGGCTCGGTCGTGCACTGCATCGAGATGAAGCCGGGTAAAGGTGCCCAGATGGCCCGCAGCGCCGGCACTTCTGCCCAGCTGGCCGCACGCGAAGGCGTATACGCCACGCTGCGTCTGCGTTCGGGTGAAATGCGCCGGGTACACATCGACTGCCGAGCCGTGATCGGCGAGGTCGGCAACGATGAGCACAACCTGCGCAAGCTCGGTAAAGCTGGTGCCAAACGCTGGCGCGGCGTACGGCCGACGGTGCGTGGTGTCGCCATGAACCCGGTCGATCACCCGCACGGCGGTGGCGAGGGCCGGACTTCAGGCGGGCGTCATCCGGTGACGCCGTGGGGTGTGCCCACCAAGGGTTACAAGACGCGCAAGAACAAGCGCACCGGCAACATGATTGTGCGTCGTCGCAAGAAGAAGTGAGGTAAGGGTAAGTGCCACGTTCGGTCAAGAAAGGTCCTTTTGTCGATCTGCACCTGGAGAAGAAAGTCCAGGTGGCAGCGGAAAACAACGATCGCCGTCCGATCAAGACCTGGTCGCGTCGCTCGATGATCCTGCCGGATATGGTCGGACTGACGGTTGCGGTCCACAACGGCCGCGCACATGTGCCGGTGCTGATCTCGGAAAACATGGTCGGCCACAAGCTCGGTGAATTCGCCGCGACACGGACCTTCCGGGGTCATTCCGGCGACAAGAAGACCAAGTGAGGAAGTGATGGAAGTCGCAGCGAAACTCAAGTACGCCCGCGTGTCGCCGCAGAAATGCCGGCTGTTCGCGGACATGATTCGCGGCAAGCCGGTCGGTGACGCCCTGCAGCTGCTCACGCATGCTCCGAACAAGAGCGCGAAAATGCTGCACAAGGTGCTCGAATCGGCTATCGCCAACGCCGAGCACAACGAGGGCGCGGATATCGATGAGCTGCGGGTTTCCGCGGTAACCGTCGACCAGGCGCCGACTTTCAAGCGCTGGCAGCCCCGTGCAAAGGGACGTGCCAACCGAATTTTGAAACAGAACAGCCACATCACGGTTCGCGTGGCGGACGAGTAAAGGTTTATTTATGGGTCAGAAAGTCCATCCGATAGGAATCAGGCTCGGCATCACCAAGGACTGGTCGTCCAAGTGGTATGCCGATTCGAAAACCTATGCCGACCACGTGCACACCGATTACCAGATCCGGTCCTTCCTCAAGAAGCGCCTGTCGCAGGCGTCGGTGAGCCGGATCCAGATCGAGCGTCCGGCCGGCAAGGCGCACATCACGATTCACACGGCACGCCCGGGTATCGTGATTGGCAAGAAAGGCGAGGACATTGAGAAGCTGCGTGGCGAAGTTGCACGGATGATGGAAATGCCGCTGCAGGACGTGCGCATCAATATTGCCGAGATCCGCAAGCCGGAGCTCGACGCGCAGCTCGTCGCCGAGGGCCTGGCCCAGCAGCTCGAGCGGCGAGTGATGTTCCGCCGGGCGATGAAACGTGCGGTGACCAACACGATGCGTATCGGCGCCGGCGGTATCAAGGTCAAGGTCTCCGGCCGGCTGAACGGCGCGGAGATTGCCCGCAGCGAGTGGTATCGCGAGGGCCGCGTGCCGCTGCACACGTTGCGTGCCGATATCGATTACGGCCTGGCCGAGGCAAAGACGACCTACGGGATCATCGGTGTGAAGGTCTGGATTTTCAAAGGCGAAGTATTCGGCCCCGATGACGCCGAAGAAAGCACCGATACGTCGAAAGCGTCAAAGACGCCGAAAACGCCCAAGCCAGCGAAGAACTGAGGTTTAGGTAAATGCTGCAACCGAAACGGACAAAGTTCCGCAAGCAAATGAAGGGTCGTAATCGCGGGCTGTCGCATCGTGGCAGTGCCGTTTCGTTCGGCGAGTTCGGTCTGAAATCGCTGGATCGCGGGCGCATTACCGCGCGCCAGATCGAGGCTGCGCGTCGCGCCATGACCCGGCACATCAAGCGCGGCGGCAAGATCTGGATCCGGGTTTTCCCTGACGTTCCGGTAACCAAGAAACCGCTGGAGGTCCGGCAGGGTAAAGGTAAGGGTAGCGTCGAGTACTGGGTGGCGAAGATCCAGCCCGGCAAGGTGCTCTACGAAATCGAAGGCGTTAGCGAAGAAGTGGCGCGCGAGGCCTTCAAGCTGGCTTCGGCAAAGCTCCCTGTGCAGACCGCCTTCGTGTCACGGCAGGTGATGTGATGAAAGCAAAGAAATTACGCGAGCACGACGACGAGCAGCTGAACGAAGAGCTGCTGAAATTGCGTCGCGAGGAATTCAATCTGCGCATGCAGCGGGCCACCGGCCAGCTGGCGCATACCGACCAGTTTGGCAAGGTTCGCAAGAATATCGCGCGAATCAGGACCATCATAAACGAGAGAGCCAGGTCTGAGTCATGAGCGAAGAGAACGCAGTCGAGACCAAGTTACGAACGATCACCGGCCAGGTGGTGAGCGACAAGATGGACAAGTCCGTCACCGTTGCCATCGAGCGGCAGGTTCGTCATCCGGTGTACGGAAAGTACATCCGTTTAACCAGCAAAGTGATGGCGCACGACGAGAATAACGAGTGCCGCGAAGGCGACACTGTCAGCATCGCGTCATGCCGCCCGCTGTCCAGGCGGAAGAATTTCCGGCTGGTCAGCATTATCGAGCGGGCAGCCCGCTGACAGGAGCGTAACGATGATTCAGATGCAAACGGTGCTGAGCGCGGCGGACAACAGTGGTGCCCGCAGAGTCCAGTGCATCAAGGTGCTGGGCGGATCGAAGCGTCGCTATGCCAACGTCGGCGATGTCATCAAGGTGAGCGTCAAGGACGCAATCCCGCGTGGCAAGGTCAAGAAGGGCGAGATTTACAACGCCGTGGTCGTGCGTTCGCGTAAGGGCGTGCGCCGGTCTGACGGATCGCTGATTCGTTTTGACGGCAATGCGGCTGTGCTGCTGAACGCCAGGCTCGAGCCGATCGGTACCCGAATTTTCGGCCCGGTGACTCGCGAGCTGCGTACCGCGAAGTTCATGAAGATCATTTCGCTTGCGCCGGAAGTGCTCTAAAGAGGCTTGAGAGAATGAAACGTTTAAAGAAAGGCGACGAAGTCATCGTGGTTGCGGGCAAAGACCTCGGCCGGCGTGGCACCGTGCTGGAGCTGGTCGGCGACAGCCGGGTGGTCGTCGAAGGTATCAACGTGGCCAAGAAGCACGTCCGCGGCAATCCCCAGGCGGGGCAGCCGGGCGGCATCATCGACAAGACCATGCCGCTGCATGTGTCGAACGTGATGCTGTACAACCCGATCACCAAGAAAGGCGACCGGGTGGGTTTCAAGGTTTTGGAGAACGGCACCAAGGTGCGTGTGTTCAAGTCGAACGGTGAGGTGGTAGACGTTTAACGTCGCGAGAGCTGATCATGTCCAGACTACAGGATTACTACAAAGAGACCGTCATTCCGCAGCTCATGGAGAAGCTGAATCTCAGCAATCCCATGCAGGTGCCGAAGATCACCAAGATCACGCTCAACATGGGTGTGGGCGAGGCTGCGGCCGACAAGAAGGTCATGGATTTCGCCATGAAGGATATGGAGCGAATCGGCGGCCAGAAGCCGCTGATGCGCCGGGCCCGCAAGTCGGTTGCCGCCTTCAAGATCCGTGACGGTATGCCCATTGGCTGCAAGGTCACGCTGCGGCGTGAGCGCATGTACGAGTTTCTCGATCGCCTGATCAATGTCGCTGCACCACGTGTGCGTGACTTTCGCGGTCTGAGCACCAAGGCCTTTGACGGCCGTGGGAACTACAGCCTCGGTGTCCGGGAGCAGATTATTTTTCCGGAAATCGATTTCGACCAGATTGATACAACACGTGGCCTGGATATCGCGATTACGACCAGCGCCGAAAACGACGAACAGGGAAAAGCGCTGCTCGAAGCGTTCAACTTCCCGTTCAGGAAATAAGGGCACCGACTATGGCCAAGACATCCATGCTGCAGAGAGAGCGCAAGCGTCAGAAGATTGCCAAGCGCTGTGCCGCGAAGCGCGCCCTGCTGAAAGAAATTATTCGTTCGCCGAAATCGTCGGACGAAGAGCGGCGCGAGGCACAGGTCAAGCTGCAGAAGCTGCCGCGTGATGCCAGCCCGACGCGGCAGCGAAATCGCTGTTCGATCACCGGGCGGCCGCACGGTTATTACCGCAAGTTTGGCCTGGCCCGTAACAAGCTGCGTGAGGCGACCATGGATGGCGAAATCCCTGGCCTGCGCAAGGCGAGCTGGTAGGAGTAGATACAGATGAGTATGACCGATCCCATCGCTGACATGTTGACCCGGGTCCGGAACGCCCAGCGCGCCGGCAAGGTCGAGGTGTCGATGCCTGCCACCAAGATCAAGTCGGCTATTGCCGCGGTGCTCAAGGACGAGGGTTACATCGAAGACTTCCAGACCGCGAACGAAGACGGCAAGCCCGTCCTGAGTATCCGGTTGCGTTATTACAACGGCAAGCCGGTGATCGCCGAGCTGCGTCGCATCAGTCGTCCGGGCCTGCGAATCTACCGCGGCAAGGGCGACCTGCCGCAGGTGCTGGGTGGTCTGGGTGTTGCCATCGTGTCGACGTCGCGAGGCGTCATGAGCGATCGCCGGGCGCGTGCCGAAGGGCAGGGCGGCGAAGTCCTCTGCGTGGTGTCCTGACGGGTAAAAGACTATGTCGAGAGTTGCAAAAAAACCGGTAGAACTGCCAAAGGGCGTCGAAGTGAAGGTCCAGGGCAGCGATGTCACCGTCAAGGGTGGCAAGGAATCGCTGCAGATGACTCTTCATCCGCAGGTGTCCCTCGAGCAGGAAGACAACGTGATCCAGTTTGCTGCGCGTGACGGGTCACGCACCGCGATCGCGCTGGCCGGAACCATGCGGGCGCTGCTCGACAACATGGTGACCGGTGTGACCAAGGGTTTCGAGCGCAAGCTCGAGCTGAAGGGTGTCGGTTATCGCGCCCAGGCACAGGGCAAGAAACTAAACCTGACGCTGGGTTTCTCGCACCCCGTGGAATATGCGGTGCCGGATGGCGTCACGATCGAAACCCCCAGCCAGACCGAAGTCGTGGTGAAAGGGGCAGACAAGCAGAAGGTCGGTCAGGTGGCAGCGGAAATTCGCGCCTATCGTCCGCCCGATGCGTACAAGGGTAAAGGTGTTCGCTACGCGGATGAAGAAATCATTCTCAAAGAAGCGAAGAAGAAATAGGCTGAATCATGGAAAAGAAAGAATCCAGGTTACGCCGCGCGAAGCGTTCGCGGGCAAAGATGCGGGAACTGCGGGTCAACCGGCTCAGCATCCACCGCACGCCGCGGCATATTTACGCGCAGATCATCGGCCCCGACGGTGGCACGGTGCTGGCGGCTGTCTCGACGGTGCAGAAATCCGTACGGGACGGTCTCAAGGGCACCGGCAACACCGAGGCCGCCAAGGCGGTTGGCCGGGCAATAGCCGAAAAGGCCAAGGCCGCCGGTATCGACCGTGTGGCTTTCGACCGCTCGGGTTTCCGTTACCACGGTCGCGTGAAAGCGCTGGCCGACGCTGCCCGTGAAGCCGGGCTGCAGTTTTAGTTAGCAGGACATACTGATGGCGAGAATTGACAATACAGGCAACGACGAACTCATTGAGAAGCTGGTTGCCGTCAACCGGGTCGCGAAAGTGGTCAAGGGTGGCCGCCAGTTCGGCTTTACCGCGCTGACCGTGGTCGGCGACGGCGCCGGGCAGGTTGGCTATGGCTACGGCAAGGCACGCGAGGTGCCGGTGGCGATCCAGAAGGCCATGCAGGCCGCCCGTCGCAACCTGCAGGATGTGCCGCTGCGCGAGGAAACTCTGCAGTACGCCCTTCACGGTCGTCACGGTGCCACGAAGGTGTACATGCAACCGGCCTCGGACGGTACCGGCATTATCGCCGGCGGTGCGATGCGCGCCGTGTTCGAATGTGCCGGCGTTCGCAACGTGTTGGCAAAAAGCTACGGCTCGCGTAATCCGATCAACGTTGTTCGCGCTACGGTTCAGGGGCTCGTTTCCATGCATTCGCCGGAAGCGATTGCGGCCAAGCGCGGCAAGCGGGTCGAAGACATCCTGGGTTAATCATTATGGCGAAGCAGAAAACAATCAGGGTCAAGCTGGTCAAGAGCCAGTCCGGTCGCCTCGCCAGCCACAAGGCCTGCGTTGCCGGTCTCGGGCTGCGCAAGATCAACCAGACCGTTGAAGTTATCGATACACCGGAAAACCGCGGCATGATCGACAAAGTGTCGTACCTGCTGCAGGTCGAGGATGCCTGACATGCGTCTCAATACACTAAGCCCCGGCAAGGGCAGCAAGCAGGCCCCCAAGCGTCTCGGACGTGGCCGTTCCAGCGGTCACGGCAAGACCAGTGCGCGTGGTCAGAAAGGCCAGAAAGCGCGTTCGGGCGGTTACCACAAGGTTGGTTTCGAGGGCGGCCAGATGCCGTTGCAGCGACGCCTGCCGAAGGTCGGCTTTCACTCGCGGATCGCGAAGTACAGCTGCGAAGTCCGGCTGCACGAGGCCGCAAAGGTCGGTGCCGCCAACGACGGCGTGGTGGATATGGCCGCGCTCAAGGCTGCTGACATCATCAGCAGCATTGCGAAGAAGGCCAAGATCATCGCGTCGGGTGAACTCAGCGATGCGATCACCGTGCGCGGTGTGGCCGTGACCAAAGGCGCCCGCGCGGCTATCGAAGCCGCCGGCGGAAAAATCGAGGACTAACACGTGGCCAAGGCACCCACAGCAGCATCAGCCATACTCGGTGGAGAAGCGCCGAAGTTCGCAGAACTTCGCAAGCGCCTGCTGTTCCTCGCGGGTGCGCTGATCGTTTACCGGATCGGTACCTTTGTGCCGGTGCCCGGTATCGACCCCATTGCGCTCGAGCAGTTCTTCGACCAGATGGGCGAAGGCTCGATCATCAACATGTTCAACATGTTCTCGGGCGGCGCGCTGGAGCGGCTCAGTATTTTTGCGCTGGGGATCATGCCGTACATCTCGGCATCGATCATCATGCAGATGATGGCCGTGGTCGTGCCGTCGCTGGCGGCCCTCAAGAAAGAGGGTGAGTCCGGACGGCGCAAGATCACCCAGTACACCCGCTACGGTACGGTCGGCCTGGCGACCTTCCAGGCGATTGCAGCCGCTGCGGCGCTGCAGAACCAGGGCGTGACGCTGTACGTCGGCCCGCAGTTCGTGTTTATCGCCGCGACGACGCTGGTTACCGGCACGATGTTCCTGATGTGGCTGGGTGAGCAGGTCACCGAGCGGGGAATCGGCAACGGTATCTCCATGATCATCCTGGCCAGTATCATTTCCGGGCTGCCATCGGCCATCGCCGGCACACTGGAGCTGGTCAACAACGGTTCGATGCACCCGCTGCTGGCGCTGGTGCTGTTCCTGGCGGTGCTTGCCGTGACCTATTTCGTCGTGTTCGTCGAACGTGGCCAGCGCCGGATCGCGGTCAACTATGCCAAGCGGCAGCAGGGCCGCAAGCTGATGCAGGCCCAGTCCAGCCACCTGCCGTTCAAGCTGAACATGTCCGGCGTCATTCCGCCGATCTTTGCCTCCAGTATCATCCTGTTCCCGGCGACTATCGCCAGCTGGTTCGGTACCCAGGAAGGCTTTGGCTGGCTGCAGGGGGTGGCGAGCACGCTGTCGCCGGGGCAGCCGATCTACATCCTGCTTTATGCGGCGATGATCATTTTCTTCTGCTTTTTCTATACCGCGCTGGTGTTCAACTCGCGGGAAACAGCGGATAATCTAAAGCGCTCGGGCGCATTCATTCCCGGCATACGACCGGGGCGCCAGACAGGCGAGTACATCGATCTCGTGCTGACGCGACTCACTCTGTGGGGCGCGATCTACGTCACAGGGGTGTGCCTGCTGCCCGAGCTCATGATTTTGAATTTCAACGTGCCGTTTTATTTCGGCGGCACTTCATTGCTCATCATCGTCGTTGTCGTGATGGACTTCATGTCGCAGCTGCAGGCTCACATGATGTCGCAACAGTACGAAGGCCTGATGAAGAAAGCCAACCTGCGGGGTTACGGCCGCGCGGGCAGGGTCCGCTAGGCGGATTAGGAGACCAGGATGAAAGTCAGGGCATCGGTCAAGAAAATGTGCCGCAACTGCAAAATAGTGCGGCGTAAACGGGTATTGCGCGTGATCTGTAAGGATCCGCGTCACAAGCAGCGTCAGGGTTGAGGTAACGCGCTATGGCACGTATTGCCGGCATAAACATTCCGGATCACAAGCACACGGTGATCGCATTGACTCACATCTTTGGTGTGGGCCGTACTCGTGCAAAACAGATTTGCGCCGCAGCAGGCGTCGAGCCGCACGTGAAGATCAAGGATCTCGCGGAGCCCGAGGTCGACAAGCTGCGTGACGAGGTCGGCAGGATGACGGTCGAAGGCGATCTGCGGCGTGAAACCGCGATGAACATCAAGCGATTGATGGATCTCGGCACCTACCGGGGAATCCGTCATCGTCGCGGCCTGCCGCTGCGTGGCCAGCGTACCCGCACCAATGCCCGTACCCGTAAGGGTCCGCGGCGGATCATCAGGAAATAAGACATGGCGAAGCAAGCGACCCGCAAAAAGGTCAAGAAGACCGTTATCGACGCGATTGCCCACGTGCACGCGTCGTTCAACAACACGATTATTACGATTACCGATCGCCAGGGTAACGCCCTGTCGTGGGCGACTGCCGGTGGCTGCGGTTTCCGCGGTTCCCGCAAGTCCACGCCGTTTGCTGCGCAGGTGGCCGCCGAAAAGGCCGGCACCGCGGCAAAAGACTACGGGGTCAAGAATCTCGAGGTGCGGGTGAAGGGCCCGGGCCCGGGACGCGAGTCCGCCGTGCGGGCGTTGAACGCCGTGGGTTTTCGTATCAGTTTTATCGCCGACGTGACGCCGATTCCGCATAACGGTTGCCGCGCACCGAAAAAGCGCCGGGTCTGAGGAAAGAGAGATGGCAAGATATACCGGACCAAAGTGCAAACTGTCCCGCCGCGAGGGCACCGACCTCTTTCTGAAGAGTGGCGTGCGCCCGCTGGAGACCAAGTGCAAATCACAGGTGCCGCCCGGTGGCGCCCCGCAGCGCCGTCCGCGCCTGTCGGACTACGGCCTGCAGCTGCGTGAAAAGCAGAAGCTGCGCCGCATGTACGGCGTGCTGGAAAAGCAGTTCCGTGGCTACTACAAGGCCGCTGCACAGCAGAAAGGCTCGACGGGTGAAAACCTGCTCAAGCTGCTGGAAACCCGGCTGGACAACGTGGTTTACCGGATGGGATTTGCGTCTACCCGGGCCGAGGCGCGTCAGCTGGTCCGTCACAAGGCCATTGAGCTCAACGAGTCCGTGGTGAACATTCCTTCCTGTCGTGTCGCCGCCGGCGATGTGATCAGCGTGAGAGAAAAATCCCGCACCCAGGCGAGAATCGCGAATGCAATGAGCATTGCCAGCCAGGTCGGGCGGCCCGAGTGGGTCGAGGTCGACGAGAAAAAGATGTCAGGTGTACTGAAGGCAGTACCCGATCGGGACGAGATCCTGCCCGACATCAACGAGAACCTCGTCGTCGAATTGTATTCGAAGTAATTAGCAGAATTTGAGAGGGTTGCCAGATGCAGGCATCGGTTGCAGAGTTCCTTAAGCCGCGCGTAGTGAAGGTCCAGTCGGTTACCGACCAGCGCGCCAAGGTGACGATCGAGCCGCTGGAGCGCGGTTTCGGTCATACGCTGGGTAATGCGTTGCGGCGCATCCTGCTGTCGTCCATGCCGGGTTGCGCGATTGTGGAGGCCGAGATTGACGGCGTGCTGCACGAGTACACCAGCATCGAGGGCGTTCAGGAAGATGTCGTCGACATCCTGCTGAACCTCAAGGGGGTGGCGATCAGCATGCACGCCCGGGATGAGGCGGTGCTCAGCATCAACAAGCGCGGGCCGGGACCGGTTACCGCCGGCGATATCCAGAGCGATCACGATGTCGAGGTGCTGAACCCGGAGCACATCGTTGCCAATCTCACCAGCAGCGGTGAGCTAAACATGCGGGTCAAGGTCGTGCGCGGCCGCGGCTACATGCCGGCGACCCAGCGCAATACTTTTGAAGAAGTTGCCGGCCCGATTGGCCGTCTGCAGCTCGACGCCTCGTTCAGCCCGATCCGGCGCGTTTCCTATACGGTCGATGCCGCGCGCGTAGAGCAGCGCACTGACCTGGACAAGCTGCTGATCGACATCGAGACCAACGGCACGATTGACGCCGAAGAGGCGATTCGCCGCGCCGGTTCGATCCTCAAGGATCAGCTCAGCGTATTTGTCGACCTGCAGGGTCAGGAAGAACGAGCCCGCGCCTACGCGGAGTCGCAGATCGACCCGGTGCTGATGCGCCCGGTCGACGAACTGGAGCTGACCGTCCGTTCGGCCAACTGCCTCAAGGCGGAGAGCATCAACTACATTGGCGATCTCGTGCAGCGGACCGAGGTCGAACTGCTGCGTACGCCGAACCTCGGCAAGAAGTCGCTGACCGAAATCAAGGAAGTTCTCGCCAGCCATGGTCTGGCGTTGGGCACCAAGCTGGAAAACTGGCCGCCGCCCGTGCTGCGCCAGGACAACCAGATCTGATTATTATTGGAAGCACGTCATGAGACATCGTAAATCAGGCCGTCAGCTCAACCGGAACAGCCCGCATCGCAGAGCGATGTTCCGCAACATGTCGGCATCTTTATTGCAGCACGAAACGATTCGCACCACGGTGCCGAAAGCGAAAGAGCTGCGCCGGGTCGTGGAACCGCTGATCACGCTCGCAAAGGTCGATGGGGTATCGCGCCGGCGGCTGGCCTTTGATCGCTTGCGCGACCGCAAGGCCGTGACGAAGCTGTTCAATGAGATCGGACCGCGGTTCAAGGATCGTCCGGGTGGCTACGTCCGCATTCTCAAGACCGGGTTTCGTGCCGGCGATGCGGCGCCGATGGCGCTCGTGCAGCTGGTCGACCGGCCGGAGAACGAAGAAGCGTAGGAGTTTCCCTACAAGCAGTTACAAAAAAACCGGCCGCAGGCCGGTTTTTTTGTAACTGCCCTGCGGTGACTCGAAATGAGGTGCTACGATTTTGGAGGTAGAGAAATATAAAAGCCGGGCCACCGGAAGGGCAGCTTTGGATGCCAGTTAAACATGACGTCACTAGCGATGGCGGAATCCTCCACGAGGGTCTGGGGATCCTGACCGGGGCCGAATGCCTCGACGCCCTGCGGGCAACTTACTCATCGGATGAAACGATTCGCGCTATCCGCTACCGTCTGGTCGACCTGACCGCTGTCGAGCGCGTTGAGATCTCTGAAAACGAGGTCATCCAGATTGCGACGATTGACAGTGATGCGGTCCGAATCAATCCCGACATGATCATTGCGGCTGTCGCGCCGGCTGACGTTGTTTTCGGCATGGTCCGGATGTGGCAGGCCTACCTGATGGAGCCAGCACCGAAATTCGAGGTTTTTCGCAGTATGGAACCATGCCGCGAGTGGCTGAGCGCCACTCTCAGGGACCACGCGTAGCGCTGTTCAAATCACTCGCCGCTGGCCGCGGTGCGGCTTGGTGTGCAATCCCGAACCGGGTAACTAGCTGGCCCGGGCTTCGCCGGCGAGAGTGCCGGCCTGGTAGTCGGCAATCGCCTGCTCGATCTCATGTCGGGTGTTCATGACGAAGGGCCCGTATTGCACAACGGGTTCCCCAATCGGTTTTCCCGCAAGAACAATGATGCGTGCGTAGTCTTCCGTTGCTCGCAAACGGACGAGTTCGCCTTCGCCGAGTACAGCTGCAGACTGGGCTACGATCGACACTTCTTCCTGCTCCGGCCCGGTAACGGCGCTACCCTCGTAGGTATAAACGAAGGCGTTGTGAGCGGCCGGGAGCGGGTGTTCGAATACAGCGTCGGCCGCCAGCCGCAAGTCGAGAAAAACAGGGTCTGTAGTACAGCCCGTAATGGGTCCCGCAATGCTGCCGGGCTCCAGCAGGCCGGCGATGACCTTTACCGTGCCACCGGCGATTTCGGCTACCGGTATGTCGCTTGCCGGAATATCGCGATAACGCGGCGCAGTCATCTTCTCCGCTGCAGGCAGGTTGATCCACAGCTGGAAGCCGCGCATCCGGCCTTCCTGTTGTTGCGGCATTTCCGAGTGAATGATGCCGCGGCCGGCCGTCATCCACTGCACACCGCCCTCGGTGAGTTCGCCGACGTTGCCGAGATGGTCCTCGTGACGCATGTGACCGTCAATCATGTAGGTAACTGTCTCGAAACCGCGGTGGGGATGGGGCGGGAAGCCGGCAATATAGTCGTCCGGGTTGTCCGTGCCGAATTCATCCAGCATCAGGAACGGATCCAGGCGGTGGCCGCCCTGGCCGCCAAGGCTGCGGCGCAGCTTGACGCCCGCGCCATCCGAGGTGGGTGTTGAGGCGATGGTTGCGAGGAGTTTTCGGGTGATCATGCCAGCAGTTCCCGGTACGGCGATGCATTGTTATACACCAGGCCTGAGCCCACGGCACGCGGGCCGATGTTGCTGGTAACCTATGGGGATGTCTGCGAGGAGATCCGCATGTTTCGCATTGCCAGAATCCTGCCCGGCGCCCTGGCGCTGCTGGGTCTGACCGCCGTGGCAAACGGCGGCGATCGTATTACCGGTGCCCCGTTCGCCACGCGATCTGAGGTCATTGCACCCCATGCTATGGCTGCCACCAGTCATCCGCTTGCAACCCAGGTCGCACTCGACGTGATGCGTGCCGGCGGAAACGCGATCGACGCGGCTATTGCCGCCAATGCGGCGCTGGGCCTGATGGAGCCAACCGGTTGCGGTATCGGTGGCGACCTGTTTGCCATTGTCTGGGATACCGAATCGGAAAAACTGCACGGCCTCAACGCCAGCGGCCGGTCGCCCCAGTCGCTCACGCTGGATTACTTTCTGGACAACGGCTACGTCAAGATCCCGTCTCACGGGCCATTGCCCGTCTCGGTGCCCGGCGCGGTCGATGGGTGGTTCGAGCTGCATGACCGGTTCGGCCGGCTGCCGATGAAGGCCGTGCTTGCGCCGGCCATTCGCTATGCCGAGGAGGGTTTCCCGGTAACCGAGCTCATCGCTTACTACTGGAACCGCAGCGTACCGATCCTGGAGAAGTACCCGGGTTTCAGAGATGTTTTCATGCCTGATGGCCGTGCGCCGCGAAAGGGCGAGATGTTTCGCAACCCGGTCCTGGCGCGAACCTACCGCACCATCGCCAGCCGAGGCCGTGATGCGTTCTACCGCGGCCGGATCGCCCGCGAGATGGTCGACTATCTGCAGGCGCAGGGCGGTTTCCTGACGCTGGCCGACCTCGATGCGCACACCTCCGAATGGGTCGAGCCTGTCAGCACCAATTATCGCAACGTCGAGCTATGGGAGCTGCCACCCAATGGGCAGGGCATCGCGGCGCTGCAGATACTCAACATCCTCGAGGCCTATGACCTTGCGGCGATGGGGCACGACAGCCCCGAGTATGTGCACCTTTTCACCGAGGCAAAGAAACTGGCGTTCGAGGACCGGGCGCGCTATTACGCAGACCCGGAATTCTATGACAACCCGGTCAGCCTGCTCATCTCCAAGGACTATGCGGCCGAACGCCGTGAACTCATCGACCCTTCCCGAGCGGCCACGAGTTATCCGGCTGGTGCTTTGGAAGACGGTGACACGATCTACCTGACGGTCGCCGACGAAGAAGGCAACATGGTGTCGCTGATCCAGAGTAACTATCGCGGGATGGGTTCCGGGATGACGCCACCGAGCCTGGGTTTCATCCTGCAGGATCGCGGTGAGCTGTTCAGTCTCGAACCCGGCCACGCTAACGTCTATGCACCGGGCAAGCGGCCTTTTCACACGATTATTCCTGCCTTTATTACCCGCGACGGCGAACCGTGGGTTTCCTTTGGCCTGATGGGCGGCGGCATGCAGCCTCAGGGGCACGCGCAGATCGTGATTAACCTGGTCGATTTCGGCATGAACCTGCAGGAGGCGGGCGACGCGGCGCGCATTCGTCACCAGGGCTCCAGTCAGCCGACCGATGAAGTGATGACAAACGGTGGCGAGCTGTATCTCGAGTCCGGGTTCCCCGTCGAGACCGTCCGCCGGCTTGCAAAGATGCGTCACCGTATTCGCACCAGCGCTGGTGGCTTTGGCGGCTACCAGGCGATCATGCGCGATCACGAGCAGGGCATTTATATCGGTGCCTCCGAGTCCCGCAAGGACGGTCACGCTGCAGGTTATTGATGCACGACCACGGTCACACCGCTGATTACGGCCGGGCCTTTGCCGTCGGCATAGCGCTCAATGTCGCATTTGTCGTAGTGGAGGCCGTGTACGGTTTTCTCGCGGGTTCGCTCGCGTTGCTCGCAGACGCGGGTCATAACCTCGGCGATGTCGTTGCACTGGTGCTCGCCTGGGCGGCGCTGGCGCTCGCTCGTCGCGATACCAGCCCGAGGCGCACCTACGGATTGCGACGGACCACCATTCTCGCGGCGGTGACCAGCGGGGTTCTGTTGCTGGCAGCCATTGCCGGTATCGCCTGGGAGGCGATACAGCGGTTTTTTACCAGCACGCCGGTCGATGGTATGACCGTCATCGTCGTAGCCGCCATTGGTGTAGCGATCAACTTCTTTACCGCGATGCTTTTTCACCGCGGCCGCGAGCACGACCTGAACATTCGCAGCGCCTGGCTGCACATGGCGGCCGACGCGGCAGTGTCCCTCGGCGTCGTGATCGCCGGTCTTCTGATTTTACTGACCGGTGCCGTATGGCTCGATCCGGCCATCAGCCTGGTTATCGCCGCGGTCATCCTGCTTGCCACCTGGCAGCTGCTGCGCGAATCGGTCGATATGGCGGTCGATGCCGTGCCCGCACACATCGATCCGGTCCAGGTGCAGGACTACCTCACTGGTCTCAACGGGGTCGATGAGCTGCATGACCTGCACATCTGGGCGATGAGCACGACTGAGACTGCGTTGACCGCACACCTGGTCATGCCGGCTGGCGCCAGCGACGGATTCCTGCACGACGTTTCGCAGGCCCTGGCGGACCGTTTCCGGATCCAGCACGTCACGCTCCAGGTGGAGCGCGCCGGCGTTCAGTGTGAGCCGTGCGAACCCGCCGGCGGCACAGCCTGACAGCCCATGAGCCTGGTTCGACTCGACCGCATCGGTCTGCGTTTCGGTGAGCAGCACATCCTTCGCGACGCCTCGCTGACGCTGGAGAACAACGAGCGCGTCTGTCTGATCGGCCGCAACGGTGCCGGCAAGACCACGCTGTTCAAAATCATCACGGGCCAGCTCGAACCGGACAACGGCGAAATCCACTACCGGGACGATCTGCGGGTCAGCCAGCTGGCGCAGACGTTGCCGGAAGATCTCGGTCACACGGTACGCGAAACCGTGGCGCTCGGGCTGGACAAGCTGCAGGCGCTTCACCGGGAATACAACGCGCTGTCGAGCCAGGAACTCGACAAGGCCGGGCTGCGCGATCTCGAGGCCCTGCATCGGCGCATCGATGCGGCCGGCGGCTGGAATATCGAGCAACTGGTCGAAACGGTCATCTCCGACCTGCAGTTGCCAGGTGACCGGTATCTCAAAGAGCTGTCGGGTGGCTGGCGGCGCCGGGTCGCGCTGGCCCGGGCACTCGTTAGCCGCCCCGACCTGCTGCTGCTGGACGAACCGACCAACCATCTCGATCTCGCAACAATAGACTGGCTGGAGCACCGGGTGCGCGGATTCCCCGGCAGCGTCATGTTCATTACCCACGATCGTGCGTTTCTCCAGAAGCTGGCCACCCGCATCGTCGAACTCGACCGGACAAAGCTGGTCAGCTGGCCGGGCGATTACCGCAACTACCTGCGCCGCAAAGACAAGGCGCTGGAGGATGAGGCCACCGAGAACGCCCGCTTCGACAAGAAGCTCGCCCAGGAGGAGGCCTGGATTCGTAAGGGCATCAAGGCCCGGCGTACCCGCAACGAGGGACGCGCGCGGGCGTTGATGGCAATGCGCGACGAGCGGGCGCAGCGTCCCGCGCGTCAGCGGACCGCGCATATCAATATCGACGAGGCTCAGCAGAGCGGGCGTAAGGTCATTCGCGCCAAGAACGTGTCCTACGGTTTCGGCGACGAGAAGCTGATCGAAAACTTTTCGATCAAGATCATGCGGGGCGACCGTATCGGGTTGATCGGCAACAATGGAGTCGGCAAGAGCACCTTGCTGCGTTTACTCCTGGGTGAGCTGGAACCACAGAGCGGGACCATCAAGCACGGTACCGGCCTCCAGACCGGTTACTTCGACCAGCTGCGCCAGGATCTCGACCCGAATCGCACCGTGGCCGAGAACGTCGGTGATGGTGGCGACTACATCACGATCAACGGCAAGCCGCGCCACGTGGTGGGATACCTGCGCGGCTTTCTCTTCGACGCGAAACGGGCCATGAGCCCGGTGACCATGCTGTCGGGTGGTGAGCGCAACCGCGTAATCCTGGCCAAGCTGTTTACCCGGCCGACCAACCTGCTGGTGCTGGACGAACCGACCAACGATCTCGATATCGAGACGCTGGAGGTGCTGGAGCAGCGATTAGTGGATTACCAGGGAACGCTGCTGGTGGTCAGTCACGACCGCGAGTTTCTCGACAACGTCGTCACCAGTATTCTGGTCTTCGAGGCTGACGGCTCGATTCGCGAGTATGTCGGTGGCTACAGCGACTGGGCCCGGCGTGGGCGCGAGCTCGCTGAACTGGACGATCCGCGTAACGAGAAGAAGAAGGCGAAGGCCGACGAGCGGGCGCGGCAAAAAGCGGAAGCGCCACGCAAGCTCAGCTACAGGGAGAAACGCGAGCTGGACGCGTTACCGGCACAGGTCGAGTCACTGGAGGCTGAACTCGCGGAACTGCAGGCGCAGATCGCTGCGGAGGGTTTTTACAGCCGGCCCTATGAAACGGTGCAGCCAGTGCTGGACCGGCTGGCTGAAGTGAATGACGCGCTGGACCGTGCGACGGAACGCTGGGTCACCCTGGAGGCTGTCAGGGACCACCCCTGACCCGCCGGTGCGGCCAACCGAAGCTGGCGCACCGGCGGGAGGGATGGTGTGGGGGCTCGTAAATTAACTCTCTGAGGCTTGCGGCGCCGCGACCATCGGGGAGCTGATGGCGGCAGAAGGCGTACCGCTGCCTGTCCCCGAGCCGGGGGCAAACTCCGGATAGGCCTCCAGCCCGCATTCGCCGACATCGACGCCTTCGTACTCTTCCTGTTCGGAAACCCGGATGCCGAACACCGCGCGGATGACCCACCAGGCCGCGAAGCTCACCAGGAATCCCCAGGCAAAGATCACGCCGATACCGAGCAGCTGGGCGCCCAGGCTGGCTTCGTCATTCGACAGCGTCACCGCCAGCAGACCCCAGATGCCGACAACGCCGTGCACCGAGATTGCGCCTACCGGGTCGTCGACCCGCAGCTTGTCCAGCAACACGATCGAACCGACGACGAGTACGCCGCCGATAGCGCCAATGGTCGTGGCCAGCAGCGGTGCCGGCGTAAGGGGTTCGGCGGTGATTGCGACCAATCCGGCCAGCGCGCCGTTGAGGGCCATCGTCAGGTCAGCCTTGCCGAACCAGAGCCGGGCCAGCACCAGCGCGCCGACCAGTCCGCCCGCCGCGGCCATATTCGTGTTGACGAAAACCAGCGCGACGGCATTGGCTTCGCCAACGTCGGAGACTTTGAGTTCCGAACCGCCGTTGAATCCGAACCAGCCGAGCCACAGGATGAAAGTGCCCAGCGTCGCCAGCGGCAGGTTGCAACCCGGGATGGCGCGAACCTGGCCGTCCGGACCGTACTTGCCCATGCGCGGACCAAGCAACAGGACACCGGCCAGCGCGGCTGCAGCGCCAGTCATGTGAACGACACCCGAGCCGGCAAAATCGAGGAATCCGGCGCTGTCGAGAAAACCGCCGCCCCATTTCCAGTATCCCTGCACCGGGTAAATGAAGCCGGTCATGATGATCGCGAAGGCCAGGAAAGCCCACAGCTTCATGCGCTCGGCCACCGCACCCGACACGATCGACATCGCGGTTGCCACGAATACAACCTGGAAAAAGAAATCGGACAGCTGCGAGTAGTAGGGGGCGTCATCGCCGCCGGCGAGTACCGCTGCGGCAGCATTATCCTCGGCGCCCAGCATGCCGATACCCGGGATGAAGGCGTTGACGGCATCGCCATACATTATGCCGTAGCCGCACAGCATGTACATGATGCAGGCAATCGAGTACAGCCCGACATTCTTGGTCAGGATCTCGGCGGTGTTTTTGGCCCGCACGAGTCCTGCCTCCAGCATGGTGAAGCCGGCGGCCATCCACATGACCAACGCCCCGCACATGAGGAAATAAAAAGTATCCAGCGCGTAGCTGAGTTCGATCACTTTGTCCACGTTCTGCTCCTGACTAAAAAAACTAGATGGCCGCTTCGCTGATTTCGCCGGTCCGCACCCGGGTGACCTGCTCGAGTTCGGTTACGAGGATGCTGCCGTCGCCGACGCGGCCGGTGCGCGCCGCGGCGACGACGGCCTCGATGACCTGCTCGTAAACGTCGTCATGTACCGCCGTTTCGAGCTTGATCTTGGGCCGGAAGCGCTTGTCGTATTCTGCCCCGCGGTAGAACTCCGCCTGGCCGCAATGACGCCCATAGCCCTCGATCTCGGTCAGCGTCGCACCCTGCACCCCGAGACTGGAAAACGCATTGCGAACGTCGTCCACGCGGTGAGGATCAATTACGATGGTGACCAGCTTCATCGGCCGGTCTACCTCGCGCCCTTGCCGAAATCGAAGCTCTTGCCGATGCCGAAGACGATGTTGTTGTTCTCGCTGCCACCGCCAAGCGTGTCGTCGCTGTAGACCCAGGCGAGTGACAGATCGATCTCGTTGATCGCGAAGTTGTAGCCGAGCGTGTAGTACTCACCGTCGAAATCGCTACCGAAGGTGCCGACGACGCCATAAACGCCGCTGTCGTGCTCGTAGGTGGCCGACACGAAGGTGTAGTCCTGGGTAGGCCCGGTGAAGTTATCGTATTCGCCGAGCGCAACGTCGAGCGTGACACCACCATAGCCACCGCTGAGGTTGAGTTCGCGGTAGGTGTCGTCAAAATCGTCGGTGTAAAAATAGCCGGTCGCCCCGAGACCGAAGGCGAACTCGCCGACTTCCCAGTTGTAGCCGCTGTAAAGGTCTACTTCGGCGCCGGTGCCGACGTCCGCGGCCCACGTGCCGGCATAGAAGCCACCGGCTTCGTAGTCGAGACCGCCCTGCGCCGAGGAGTCGCTTTGCGGCACGCCGCGGAAAATGTAGTGGCTCTGCCACCCGAGGTTGCCGGAAAAATCGGCCTGGGCCGACGCTGCCGCCAGCCCCAGGGCCAGAATCGCGATGATTCGTGACATGGGTCTCTCCCGTTGGTTGATTGACAAAAGCTGGCGGGCTTTGTCACACCAAAGCAGGAATCGTGCCAACGCCGCTAAGACACTGAATGACAGGGTTTCAGGACACTGATGCGGCGTCTGTGCGCCATCATTGCGCAGCGGCGGAACACCGCTGCGGTGCTAACGCACCAATTCGGTGCCGTCAGCCGGGCAGGGCGTCGAGGCGTTCTCGCAGCCGGTCGAGCTGCAGGTTGCCGGCGGCGCCCGGTGACACGCGGGCCTCGATACTCGCAGCCGGCGTCATGCCGCTGTCCGGGTTCGCAGCCGACTTGGTCTGGCGGTAGGCCTCGCGAAAGGGCACGCCATCACGGGCGAGCTGGATGGCCCGATCGGTGGCATACAACCCGGGCTCGATCGCCGCCTCGAGTCGCTCCCGGTCGAAACCGGTGTCCCGCACCAGGCCGGGCAGGCACTCCATGGCGGCCAGGCCGCGTCCAAAACCGCGCAGCACGGGGGCCTTGGTTGCCTGCAGGTCACGGTGATAGCCGCTCGGCAGGCTCAACACGCTCTCGATTTCGGCCTTCGCGCCCGCGACAGTCGCATGCGCCGCCCGGAGCAGTTCGACCAGGTCGGGATTGCGCTTGTTGGGCATGATTGACGAACCCGTGGTGTAAATATCCGGCAAGTGGACGAAGCCGAATTCGGCGCTGGTGAACAGGCTCAGGTCCCACGCATAGCGGCGCACATCCTGCAGAGCCTGGCCGAGCGCCGCCAACGCCTGGAGCTCGAACTTGCCGCGGCTGTTCTGGGTGTATACCGGGTTGATCTGCGTGCGGCCGAAGTTCAGCGCAGCGCTGGTGTATTCGCGGTCGAGCGGCAGGTTGACACCATAGCCCGCCGCGGTCCCCAGCGGGTTGGCGTCGATCCAATCGGCGGTCGCGGCCGCCAGCGCCGCATTGTCGATAAACGCTTCGGCAAATCCGGCGAACCAGGTGCCCACGGTCGATACGACGGCACGCTGGAGGTGGGTGTAGCCCGGCATCGGCCAGTCGGCATGATCGTTGGCCTGCAGCAGGCAGGCGTCGGCGGCATCGCGGCAGTGCTGCCCCAGTGCGGCCAGGGCGTCGCGCAGGAACAGCCGGGTCGCCACCAGCACCTGGTCGTTGCGGCTGCGCCCGGTATGCACCCTGGCGCCGGTCTCGCCCAGCTTGTCGGTAAGCCAGGACTCGATTGCCGAGTGGCCGTCCTCGAAGCGCTCGTCGAGCTGCAGCTCGCCCGCCGCAAAACGTTGGTCGATCGACTGGAGCTCAGTCACCAGTGCACCGCATTCGTCGTTGTCCAGGACACCGATCCGGGCGAGCCCTTCGACATGCGCAATCGTCGCGCGAATGTCATAGCGCAGCAGCTCCCGGTCGAGGATCACGTCCTCGCCGGCGAGGAATTTCATGATCCGCTCGTCGGTGGCAGTCGTTTCAGTGCTCCAAAGCAAGCTCATCGCTCAGCCCCTCGAGTTCGCGCTGTCCGCAGGTAAGGTTGATGTTCTGGATGGCCTGGGTCGCGGCGCCTTTCAGCAGGTTGTCCAGCGTGGCAAAGACCACCAGGCGGCGGCCGTCGGCCGACAGTTGCCAGCCACCGACCGTGGCCCGGTGCTTGCCGGCGGCGGCCGCAACCAGCGGCGTCTCGTCGGTAATCCGGATGAGCGGTTCCCGGCCATAGGCACGCTCATAGGCCATGCGCACATCTCCGTGAGTCATCGCCCCGGCCAGCGTCATGGTAACGGTCATGGATATGCCGCGGAAAAACTCCGCGACATGCGGGAAGAACCGCACCTCCTTGCCGAGCTGGTGGCTGACCTCGCGTTCGTGCAGGTGACCAATAGGCTGGTACGGGAGCAGGTTGTCGGCCAGCACCTGCGGGTCGTTTTTCTGGCTCGGCTTGGTGCCCGCACCGCTGTAGCCGGAAACGCCGAAGCAGTGCGGCGGCTCGTCGATGAACTGGGCCAGCGGCGCGATAGCGAGCTGCATGGCGGTGGCATAGCATCCCGGGTTGCTGATCCGCTTGTTCCCGGCAGCCCGGTCCCGGTAAAGCTCCGGCAGGCCATAGTGCCAGTCGTTGTCGAAACGATGATCGCCGCTCAGGTCGATAATGATCCTGTTGCCGTCGTCCAGCCGGCCTGCATAGTCGGCCGCCAGCCCGTTGGGCAGCGCCAGCACACAGACATCGACCGGGCGTTGAACCAGTTCTTCGGCCTCGAGTGCCTCGAAGCGCAGATCCGTATCGGCATCGCCGAGATAGCCGGCAACGGACTGGCCCCGGAGTTCTCGCGAGCTGGCGTAAGCCAGCTCCAGCCCGGGGTGGTTTCCGATCAGGCGCATCAGCTCGCGGCCAACATAGCCGCGGGCGCCGACCAGGCCTACTGTCAGGGGAGATGCAGTCATCGTGATACCTCAGTAAAGCGTTTCGCCGGTGGCGAGGGCGTGATCGACACAGCGGCTGATCGCGCCCATGTCGTCGAGCCCGTACCAGTACACTGTCCAGTCTTCGGTCTTGATGCAGCCGTCGCAGTGCTGGAAGTAAAAGCGGTTGATCGGGTTGTCGGGCCGGGCCCGCCAGTAGAGCTTCGGGTGTTCCTTGCGCAACCGCCGCCAGAGCGCGGACCCCAGTCCCTCGCCCTTGGCTTTCTCAGTGACCGCAAATTTGTCCAGCCGCGGCACCGGGCCGCCGTGCACGATAATCGCGGCGGCACGATAGCTCTCGGCGATGTAGGCGGCGGTCAACTCCGTGTTGGCGGTGTAGGTCTGCGAAAGCCGGCGACCAAAGCTCGACTCGATCAGTTCACGCAGTCGTTCGATATCTACAGATTCCCAGTCATGATGGGCGATGAGTTGTTCGCCGAGCCGCACGAAGGTGCCAGATCCGCGGTGGGTGAACAGCTCACGGGCCAGCAGCGCCGGTTTGGTAATTGACACCGATGACGTCGGCGGCAGGTCGCGCAACAGCTCGTTGACCTGTTCGAGTTTCAGGCGCATGCCCGAGTGCAGCCAGTCCTGGCGGATCAGGCGATCATAGTCAGTAGCCAGGTTGATGGAGGGAATTAGCCGGCCGTCGCCATCGAGAATGCCGCCCGTGCCGGTCAGGAACACGGTTTTCAGCGGCTGGATTTTACGCACCAGCGCCTGGGTGGCGACATCGGCATTGATGTTGACGATCTGGCCGTCCGCGGTTTCGCCCAGCGGCGAGATCACCGGGATGACGTGATCGTCGACCGCGTGCCGCAGCTGGTCAAGATGAATCTTTCGAATCGTGCCGACCATGCCATAGCGCTCGCTGTCGAGCATCTGCGCTTCGAATACACCGCTGGTTACCGGCATTGCGTTGCTGCCAGCATCGCGCAGCGACTTTACCATCATCATGTTCTGCTTCATGAAAACGCGCCGGGCGATGTGCAGGACTTCGGGCGACGTCACCCGCAGGCCGTCGCGGATCTCGCTGTCGATTCCCTGGTCGGTCAGTGCCTGGTTGAGCTGCGGACCCGCCCCGTGCACGACGATCGGCGTCAGTCCGACCTGCTGCAGGAAAATCAGCGAGGAGGTCAGCTCGGCCAGATCCGTCTGCAGCGTCGAGCCCCCGATCTTGATGACCGCGAACTGCGCGGCATCGAGATCCGAGTAACGCTGCAGGTACTGGCGGATTTCCTTCTCGCCGCCGAGGTTGTCGAGCAGCCGGCGAATCGTAGTCCGCACCTGGCGGTTGTTCGTGCTCATGACAGGAGCCTCTTGTATTGAGCCGTTACGTCCTCGAGCTGCGCCAGGGCAACCCATTCGTTGTCGTTGTGCGCCTGGGCGATATTACCCGGACCGTACACGAGCGCGGGCAGGCCGGCCTCGGCGAATAACGCCGCCTCCGTCCAGAAGTCCACGGCCTGGCCGGCCGGCAGACCCAGCGTCCCGGTCAATCCGGGATCGCCGGCCAGCGCCGGCGCCTCGAAGGTTACCGAGTGCGCGGCCAGCTCGTGGGGTTCGGCCAGCTGAAAAAAGCTTTGCAGCAGCGCGGCCCGGTCCTGTCCCGGCAGCGTGCGAACACCGAAGCGCAGCTCGGCCGAGTCGGCAATCATGTTGGGCTTGATCCCGCCCTCGATCCGCCCGATGTTGAAACGGATACCGCTGAGACCGTGGGCGGTGCTGTCGGCGTAACTCTGCGCCAGCGCCAGTGCGGCGGACGACCAGCGCACCGCGCGGTGCAGCGCGCTCTGGTCAACGGCGGCGGAGCCGCTGGCATGACCGGACTTCCCGGTGAACTGCATCAGCGCCGAGACGATGCCCCGGTGCGCCGCTACGGCTTTACCCTGCGTGGGCTCGGCGACCACCACGGCATCGAAATCCGGTTGCTGGCTTAGAAAGCTGCGGATGCAGCGGCTGTTGCCGGCCTCTTCGTCAGAGCTGAACAACAGTGCGGCATCGCCAGCTGTCTCGGCCGCGGCACTCAGCATACCGGCCGCCGCGCCCTTGATGTCGCAGGCGCCCAGCCCGTAGGCGCGGTCATTCTCCACGTGCAGGGTAAATGGTTCGGTCTTCCAGCCCTTTGCCAGCGGCACCGTGTCCACATGGAAATTGAACAGCACCCGCGGTGTGCCGCGGACGGCCAGAAGGTTGATACAGCCGTCGCCGTGGTCGTCGACCTGCACGTTAAACCCCCGCAGGTGCGTGGCGAGGTAGTCGAACAGGCCACCGGTGTCGATCGCCCGCGGCGGGTTACGCGTGTCGAATGCGACCAGCGCGCGGAGATGGTCAAGCGTTGTCGGCTGTATGCTCATCCGCGCCGGTTGACCTGGGTCCACAGCGCCGTGCTCTGGCCAAACAGGCGTACGAAGCCTTCGGCCTCCTCGGCGCTCCAGTCGGCCGCCTGCGCATACGTGGCGTTGGCGTCGACCAGCAGGTGGGGCGAATCCAGCGACACCGCGTAAACGACACCGCCCTGGGTCTGCAGCTCGACGGTGCCGGTCACCGTGGCCTGGGCCGATGCGAGGTAAGCCTCGAGATCGTTTTTCAGCGGTTCATAGAAAAAGCCCTGGTAGACCAGCTCCGCCCATTGCTGTGTCACGCGGGTCTTGAAGGCATTCTGGTGACGGGTGCTGGTGGCTTCCTCCAGCGCCCGGTGCGCCGTCTGCAGCCCGGCCAGGCCCGGCGATTCGAACACGATGTGTCCCTTGAGACCGACATTGGTGTCGCCGGTGTAAATGCCACGGCCGACACCATAGGCGCCGAGCCGCCGGTTCAGTTCTCCCAGCAAGGCAGGGCCGTTGGTGGGTTGGCCATCGAGGCTGACCGGAACGCCCTGTTCGAAACCGATCTTCAGCGACAGGGTTTCCGCCGGCCAGTCGCTGCGCGGCCGGCACAGCTGCCAGGTCTCGGGACCGGGTGCCTCGAAGCGATCGATCTCGGCGCCGGAAATCGTGACGCCCAGCAGGTTCTCGTTGATCGTATACCGGGCGGTCTTGTCGCGGACCGGGTGACCGCGGTCGGCGAGAAAGGATTTCTCATACTCCCGCACCTCGAGTCCCTCGCGCTGCAGCTCCCGGATGGGCGCGATGATGCGGTAGTCGCCCAGGGCCCGCACCGCCAGATCGAATCGCACCTGGTCGTTGCCCATGCCGGTGCAGCCATGGGCGAAGTTGTCGGTGCCGAGTTCATTACACAGCTCCAGCGCCTTGCGCACGATGACATAGCGATCCGAGCACAGCAGCGGGTACTGGTCCTGGTAACGTGCCCCGGTGCGCACCAGTGGCACCACGACTTCGTCCCAGAGATCATTCGCTGCATCAGCCGTGATGTGCCGGTCCGCGCCGAGGGCTGTTGCCCGTTCGGCGATGTAATCGCGTTCGGCGGCATCCACGCCACCGGTGTCGACGAACAGCGTGGTCACCGTGTAACCGCGCTCCTTGAGCCACGGCACACAGAAGCTGGTATCCAGGCCACCGGAAAAGGCCAGTACGACAGGTTTTTCGCTCATAGTCCGGGGTCTCCCGCCAGTGTAGTCATCAGGGCTTTTTGTACGTGCAGCCGGTTGGCCGCCTCATCGACAGCGACGCAGTAGTCTGCGTCCATCACCGCATCGGTCGCTTTGACGTTGCGACGCAACGGCAGGCAATGGCTGAAAATAGCGTCATCGGTCAGCGCCATCTTTGCTTCGTCGACGATAAAGTGCCGGTGCGCGTCGCGCACCGGTTTTTCGTCTTCCCAGCGGCCGAAGTAGGGCAGTGCACCCCAGCTCTTGGCGTAAACGACCTCGGCACCCGTGTAGGCCGACTCGATGTCGTGGCTGATCTCGACCGTCGTGCCGGCGGCGTGCGCGCTGGTTTGTGCCGCATCCATGAAGCGCGGATCCAGCCGGTAGTCTTCGTTCGGGCATAGCAGCGTCACGTTCATGCCGAACTTGCTTGCAATCAGCAGCGCCGAGTTGGCTACCGCGGTGTTCAGGGGTCGTGGGTGGTAGGTCCAGGTCAGCAGGAACTTGCGGTTGGTGACTGTGCCGAGTTTCTCCTGCAGCGTCAGCATCAGGGCCAGCTCCTGGCAGGGATGCACGATGGTTTCCATGTTGATCACCGGCACGGTGGCATAACGGGCAAAGGCATCGAGCGTGTTGTCCTGCCGGTCGACCGACCAGTCTTCGAATGCCGGGAAGGCCCGCACCGCGATGATGTCGCAATACGAGGAGAGCACCCGGGCGACCTCAGCGACATGTTCCTCGGCCTTGCCATCCATTACGGCTCCGTCGTCGAAGGCGATCGGCCAGGCGTCGCTGCCCGGCTGCAGCACTACCGCATGGGCGCCGAGCTGGAACGCCCCGATTTCAAACGACGTGCGGGTGCGCATCGAGGGGTTAAAAAACAGCAGCGCGATGCTCTTGCCGTCCAGCGGCGTGCCATGACCCTGACGCTTGTAACGCCCGGCCAGGTCCAGCAGCGACTGCAGCTCATCCGCAGACCAGTCTTCGGTGGTGAGAAAATGCCGCATGCCACTGCTCCGCAAATTCCAGGCTAAAAAAAACCCAGCGTGTCAGCTGGGTTCGGTCGTTCTGTATGAATCGAGTGCGCGCTACCCAGCCGCGGATTGCCCTCCGTTACGGCGTCGCAGAATCCTGACAGGGCTGTGGGCGATTCGAAACATAGTGCCGATTTGATAACACAGTTCTTTGCGCCGTAGCAAGGCCGTGACATCCACGGGCCCGATTCCGATGTCCCGGTTGCTTGGGCATCTGCGCGTCCCAGTTCGCGTAGCTTCTCAGAAAGGCTTGATTTTCCGCGGCTTCAGGCGGTATGTTCGGGAGCCTGCCGTTACCCGCCACGGTCGAGTTTTACTATTAATTCAGGTGATTCCGGACCTTACAGGACCCGGAGGGTTTGCTGTCGATACCCGTAACGACATAGGGCTGTACCGCAGCGGCTTCGAACACGATAGCTGCGGATTCGGCCTGATCGCCCAGATGGACGATCGCGCCAGCCATGGGCTGGTGCGTTCGGCCGTGCGCTCGTTGTGCCGGCTGACCCACCGCGGTGCGGTGGCAGCCGACGGCAAGACCGGCGACGGCTGCGGGCTCCTGCTGAAAAAGCCCGACGAATTCCTCCGTGGCGTGGCTGCCGCCGGTGGGATCAGCCTGGGTGCCAACTATGCCGTCGGCCTGGTGTTCCTCGATCCGGCCGATCCGGGCCCGGGCCGGGCGGAACTCGAGCGCCAGCTGCAGGCGGCCGGGCTGGCCCCGGCCGGCTGGCGTCGTGTGCCGCTGGGCGAAGAGGCCTGCGGCGCGACCGCGCTGGCCAGCCTGCCTGCCATCGAGCAGGTATTCGTCAATACCAGCGACGACATGGACACTGCGGATTTCGAGAGGCGCCTGTTCCTGGCGCGGCGCTGGACCGAGGCCGCCCTGGCCGATGACAACGTATTTTACGTGGCCAGCCTGTCGTCGCAGACCCTGTCCTACAAGGCGATGGTCATGCCGGCCAACCTCGACACCTTCTACCCGGACCTGACCAACCCGGAACTGGCCAGCTCGGTTTGCCTGTTCCACCAGCGGTTTTCGACCAATACGCTGCCACAGTGGCGGCTGGCCCAGCCGTTTCGTTATCTCGCCCACAATGGCGAGATCAACACGATCCAGGGCAACCGCAACTGGGCGCAGGCCCGTGCCGCGGTCTGGCAGCTGCCGGGTATTCCCGATTTGCGGGAGCTGGGCTCGCCGGTGTCGATGTCGGGCTCGGATTCGGCGTCGCTCGATAACATGCTGGAAATCATGATCGCCGGGCGGATGGACATGCTGCAGTCGTTGCGGCTGCTGATCCCGCCGGCCTGGCAGACTGTCGATGCCATCGATCCGGACGTGCGGGCCTTTTTCGAGTTCTATTCACCCCATCTCGAGCCCTGGGACGGTCCGGCCGGGATCGTGTCCTGCGACGGTCGTTATGCCATTTGTGTGCTCGACCGCAACGGCCTGCGGCCGGCGCGCTACACGGTGACCCGTGACCGCACCATCACGATCGCCTCGGAAACCGGTGTGTATGCCTGCCCGCCCGAGGACATCGTCGACAAGGGCAAGCTCGGTCCCGGTGAAATGATCGCGGTGGACCTGGCGACCGGCGAGCTGCTGCTCGACGACCGGATCAACGAGATCCTCAAGGGCAGGGCGCCCTACAAGCAATGGCTCAAGGACAACGTCCGCTATCTCGAGTCGGACCTGTACGACAAGCGGCTGGTCAACGAGCCGGTCGACAGCGATACCCTGGCGCATTACCAGAAGATGTTCGACGTTACCTACGAAGAGCGTAACGAGGTCATCAAGGTGCTGGCCGAGACCGAGAGCGAGGCGGTCGGATCCATGGGTGACGACACGCCGATTGCCGTCATGTCGGGCAAGGTGCGATCGCTCTACGATTATTTTCGCCAGCAGTTCGCCCAGGTAACGAATCCGCCGATCGACCCGCTGCGCGAGAGCATTGTGATGTCGCTGCAGACCCAGATCGGGCGTGAATGCAATATCTTCGACCCCCGGCCCGAGCACGCCTGGCAGATCATTCTCAACTCGCCGGTGCTCGCGCAGCGCAAGCTGCTGCAGATACTGTCGCCGACCAGCGGTCTGACCCATACGCTGATCGAGTTGAACGTCGACGAGGATGTCGACCTGGCCAGCGCAGTCGACGCCCTGTGTGACCAGGCCGAAGCGGCGGTGCGCGAGGGTACAAGCATCCTGCTGCTCAGCGACCGCAATATCGGCCGTGGCCGGGTCCCGGTGCATGCACTGCTGGCAACCGGTGCAATCCATCACCGGCTGGTGCGGACCGGCCTGCGGTGTAACTGCAATATCATCGTGGAGACCGGCACCGCCCGCGATCCGCACCAGTTCGCCTGCCTGATCGGGTATGGCGCCACCGCGGTCTATCCGTATCTCGCTTACCAGGTGCTCAACGACATGACCCGCACCGGCGAGATCAAGGCCGACTACCGCGAAATGCAGCTCGGACGGAGCTATCGCCGTGGCATCCGCAAGGGGCTTTTGAAGATCCTGTCGAAGATGGGAATCTCGACCATTGCCAGCTATCGGGCCGCTCAGCTGTTCGAGATCGTAGGCCTGGATGACAGCGTGGTCGAGCGCTGTTTCCCCGGCACCGTCAGCCGGCTGCAGGGCGCGACATTTGCCGATCTCGATGCCGACCAGCGCGAGCTGGCGCGGCGCGCCTGGAACGCCAGTGAGAAAATCGGTCACGGCGGACTGCTGCGTCACGTGTTCGGCGGCGAGTACCACATGTATAACGCCGCCGTCATCGCCACGCTCCAGGCGGCGGCGCGCACCGGTGAAAAGGCGGATTACGATGCCTTTGCCCGTGCCGTGAACGAGCGGCCCAAGTCTGCGTTACGCGACCTGTTCGACCTGCGCCTGGCCGATGAACCGGTGCCGCTCGACGAGGTCGAGCCGGTGGAAGCCATCACCGCACGTTTCGACTGCGCCGGCATGTCGCTCGGTGCGTTGTCGCCGGAAGCGCACGAGGCGCTGGCCATCGCGATGAACCGGCTGGGTGCCCGTTCCAACTCGGGCGAGGGCGGCGAGGACCCGGCCCGGCAGGGCACCGAGCGGCGCTCCAAGATCCGCCAGGTCGCCTCGGGGCGTTTTGGCGTGACGCCTGAATACCTCGTGAACGCCGAAGTCATCCAAATCAAGATGGCCCAGGGCGCCAAGCCCGGCGAGGGCGGTCAGTTGCCCGGTCACAAGGTCGACGAGACCATTGCACGGCTGCGGTTCGCGCGCCCCGGTATCGGCCTGATCTCGCCGCCGCCGCATCACGACATCTATTCCATCGAGGATCTCGCCCAGCTCATTTTCGATCTCAAGCAGGTCAATCCGCAGGCACAGGTATCGGTCAAGCTGGTGGCCGAGCCGGGCGTGGGAACGATCGCCGCGGGCGTGGCGAAATGCTATGCGGACCTGGTAACGATCTCCGGTCATGACGGCGGTACCGGCGCCAGCCCGCTGACCTCGGTGCGTTATGCCGGCAGCCCCTGGGAAATTGGCCTGGCCGAAACGCACCAGACGCTGCGTCGTCACGAGCTGCGCGGCAAGGTCCGGGTGCAGGCCGACGGCGGTCTCAAGACCGGCCTCGACGTGGTCAAGGCGGCACTGCTCGGTGCCGAGAGCTTCGGTTTCGGCACCGCGCCGCTCGTGGCGCTGGGCTGCAAGTACCTGCGAATCTGTCACCTGAATAACTGCGCGACCGGTGTGGCGACGCAGAACAAGATACTGCGTGAGAAAACCTTCATCGGCCTGCCCGAAATGGCGATCAACTATTTCCGGCTGGTTGCCGGGGACGTCCGTGAAATCATGGCGGCGCTGGGTGTGCGCAGCCTGGATGAACTCGTTGGACGAACCGACCTTCTCGAACGCAACGCCGGCGATACTCTGCGGCAGCATCATCTCGATCTCACCCCCATCGTCAGCGATGGCGGCGTGGACCCGGGCGTCACCCATCGCTGCATCGAACCGTCCAACGATCCCTTCGATACCGCCGAACTGGCCGAGCAGATGGTTCGTGACACGCTGCCGGCTATCGAGAACCGCGGCGGCGGCACCTTCGATTACGAGGTGCGTAACTATCACCGCTCGATCGGTGCCCGGCTGTCCGGCGAAATTGCCCGGCGGCATGGCAACTACGGGCTCGAGGACAACCCGATCCTGTTGCGGCTCACCGGCTCGGCCGGTCAGAGCCTGGGCGCCTGGAATGCCGGCGGATTACATATTGACCTGACCGGTGACGCCAACGACTATGTCGGCAAGGGCATGGCTTCGGGCAAGATTGTGATCCGGCCGCCACGGAATGCAGCCTTCGTGGCGCGCGACACCGTGATCGCCGGCAACACCTGCCTGTACGGTGCCACCGGCGGCGAGCTATACGCAGCCGGCCAGGTCGGCGAGCGTTTCGCGGTGCGTAATTCCGGTGCGATCGCGGTCATCGAGGGGGCTGGCGATCACTGCTGCGAGTACATGACCGGCGGTGTCGTTGCCGTGCTCGGGCGCACCGGGGTCAACTTCGGCGCCGGCATGACCGGCGGCTTCGCCTACGTGCTCGACCAGACCCGCGATTTCGTCGACCGCTGCAACCAGCAGCTGGTCGACATTACCCGGATTACCCCGGAAAGCATGGAGGCGCACCTGCATCACCTGCGTCGCCTGCTGGCGCGCCACCGCGATGAAACCGGCAGCGTCTGGGCCGGCGAGATTCTCGACGATTTCCGCACGTTCCTGGGCAAGTTCTGGGTGGTCAAGCCGAAGGCGACGGACATCGACAGCCTGATGGATTCACTGAGAAGGGCTGCGTAATGGCCGAATACCCGCTGCGTTATCTCGAATTACCCCGCCAGGATCCCGAGAAGGTCCCGGTGGCGACACGGGTCAATAATTTCCGGGAGATCTACGGCGATTACAACGCCGATGATGCCGGGGACCAGGCCGGGCGCTGCATTAATTGCGGTGTGCCGTTTTGCGAATGGCAGTGCCCGGTGCACAACTACATTCCGGCCTGGCTGGAGATGATTCGCGAGGGCAACCTGTTCGAGGCCGCGGAGCTGTCGCACCAGACCAACTCGCTGCCCGAAGTCTGTGGCCGGATCTGCCCGCAGGACCGGCTGTGCGAGGGAGCCTGCACACTGAACGACGGACTCGGGGCGGTCAGCATCGGCAACATCGAGCGTTACATTACCGACGAGGCGCTGCGCCAGGGCTGGCGGCCGGATCTTTCCGGTGTGGTCGACACCGGCAAGCGGGTGGCTATCGTCGGTGCCGGTCCCGCCGGGCTCGGGGCTGCCGACATCCTCGTGCGCAACGGCGTGCGGCCGGTGGTTTACGACAAGTACCCGATGATCGGTGGCCTGCTGACCTTCGGGATTCCGCCGTTCAAGCTCGAAAAGCAGGTGGTCGAAACCCGGCGCAGCATCATGGAAGGCATGGGCGTCGAGTTCGTGCTCAACACCGAGGTCGGTCGCGACATCGGTTTCGACGAACTGCTGCAGCGCTACGATGCGGTGTTCGTTGCAACCGGTGCCTACACTGCGGTGACCGGCGATTTACCCGGCGCGGAGCTGCCGGGTGTGTACCAGGCCCTGCCGTACCTGATAGGCAATATCAATCGCGAGCTCTGTCTGCCCAACGCGCTGGACAGCTTTATTGACCTGCGTCACCAGCGGGTCGTCGTCCTCGGCGGGGGCGATACCGCAATGGACTGCAACCGCACCGCGATACGCCAGGGCGCGGGCAGCGTCACCTGCACCTACCGTCGCGACGAGGGCAGCATGCAGGGATCGAAGCGCGACTTCATCGCGAGCCGCGAGGAGGGCGTCGAGTTTCTCTTCAGCCGCCAGCCGGTGCGAATCGTCGGCGACGACAAGGTCGAGGGCGTGGAAATGCTGCGCACCCGGCTCGGTGCGCCCGATGCCCGCGGCCGGGCAAGAACAGAGAACATCGAGGGCACCGCCGAGATCGTGCCAGCCGATGCCGTGGTTATTGCCTTCGGTTTCCGGCCCAGTCCGGCAGCGTGGCTCGGCGAGTTCGGCGTCGACCTGTTGCCCGATGGCCGGGTCGATGTTTCCCCTGACCCGGCTACGCCGTTTCGTACCAGCAACCCGAAAGTGTTTGCGGGCGGCGACATGGTGCGGGGTGCCGACCTGGTCGTGACGGCCGTTTTCGAAGGCCGGGAAGCGGCCCGCGGCATCCTCAACCAGCTCGAAGTAACGGCCTGAGGCGTTAAACGTCCGTGCAGGCGCCGTTCGAGGCGCTGCCGACGAGCCGGGCATACTTGCCGAGGACTCCCCGGGTTTCCAGCGGCGGCGGTGTGTGGGCCGTGCGGCGCTCGGCGATCCCGGTGTCAGACAGCTCCAGCGAAATTGTGCGCTCCATTGCATCGATAGTAATCGTGTCGCCATCGGCTACCAGCGCCAGCGGTCCGCCGGCGGCGGCTTCCGGTGCGACGTGGCCAACGACAAAACCGTGGCTGCCGCCGGAGAAGCGACCGTCGGTGATCAGCGCCACCGAGTCACCGAGACCGCGGCCAATCAGCGCGGACGTGGGGCTCAGCATCTCGCGCATGCCCGGTCCGCCTTTCGGCCCTTCGTAGCGGATCACGACCACGTCGCCGGCTTGCACGGTGCCGTCGAGAATGGCTTCGAGTGCGGCTTCCTCGGCGTCGTAGACCCGGGCCGTGCCGGTAAATCGTTCGCCCTCCTTGCCGCTGATCTTGGCCACTGCGCCGTCCGGGGCGAGGTTGCCGTAAAGAATCACCAGGTGACTGTCCTTGCGGATCGGGTCGTTGAGCGGTCGGACGATCTCCTGGCCCTCGGGATACGGCGCGACGTCGGCGAGGTCCTCGGCGAGAGTCTGTCCGGTGACCGTGAGACAGTTGCCGTGCAGCAGCCCCGCATCGAGCAGGGTCTTCATCAGCGGGCGGATTCCGCCGATCTCGATCAGTTCGGACATCAGGAAGCGTCCGCTGGGCTTCAGGTCGGCCAGCACCGGTACCCGTTTGCCGATCCGGGTGAAATCGTCCAGCGACAGCTCGACGCCGCCGGCGGCCGCCATGGCCAGCAGGTGCAGCACCGCGTTGGTCGAGCCACCCAGCGCAATCACCATCGTGATGGCGTTCTCATAAGCCTCGCGGGTCAGGATTTTCGATGGCCGGATGTCGGCCTCGAGCAGGCGGCAAACCGCTTCGCCGGCCCGCTGGCAGTCGGCGGCCTTGTTGGGCGAGACCGCTTCCTGGGCCGAGCTGTTTGGCAGGCTCAGGCCCAGGGCTTCGATGGCCGAGGCCATGGTGTTGGCGGTATACATGCCGCCACAGGAGCCCGGGCCGGGGATGGCGGTTTTCTCGACTTCGGCCAGTTCCTCGTCGCCGATCCGCCCGCCGGCATGCGCGCCGACGGCCTCGAAGACCGAGACGATGTCCCGCCGGCAGGCGCCGGGGCGGATCGTTCCGCCGTAGACAAACACCGCCGGGCGGTCGAGCCGGGCGATGGCCATGACGCAGCCGGGCATGTTCTTGTCGCAGCCGCCGATCGCCAGCAGCCCGTCGAAGCCCTCGGCGGCCATGACCGTCTCGATGGAATCGGCGATGACCTCCCGGGAAACCAGCGAGTAGCGCATTCCCGGGGTACCCATGGAGATGCCGTCGGACACGGTAATCGTATTGAATATCAGGCTCTTGCCGCCGGAGGCGTCGACCGCGGCGGCGGCGGTGCGGGCGAGGGCGTCGATGTGCAGGTTGCAGGGGGTGAGGTTGCTCCAGGTCGAAGCGATCCCCACCTGGGGGCGGGCAAAATCGGCGTCCTCGAAGCCGACGGCCCGCAGCATCGCCCGGCTGGGGGCCCGCTCGACGCCATCCACGACCACCCTCGAATGCTTTCTTTTGTCTGCCATGAAACCCCCGGCTTCAGTCTGCCGCCAGCCGACCGTTACAGAATTATGAAACAGGCGGTTGACACCGCTATCAATCCCGTGATGTTATCGGGCCAACTGACGGATAGCCAGATTTGATGAAAGCCAAGACCCGCATCGCCAATCTCGAGACGCACGTGATCCTTCGCGATCGCGCTGCGCTGCTGTCTATCGTACTGCTTAGCCTGGTACTGGTACTCCTGATTAGAAACTGGAGCGGGATCATCTGAGCTAGCGTAAACACCAAACGAATATCAGAAACCCCGCACCGACAAGGCAGCGGGGTTTTTTTTTACCCGGAATTACGACACTCCACGGAGAACGACGACATGAAACTCTACTCAGAAGCCGAAGCCAGCACCGGTGCCCTCGACGGCAAGCGAATCGCGGTGCTCGGCTATGGCAGCCAGGGCCGTGCGCATGCGCGCAATCTCGCCGACAGCGGTCACGATGTGGTCGTCGGTGTGCGCGCCGGTGGCCCGAGCTGGGATAAAGCCAGAGCCGATGGCCTGGCCGTGGCAACACCGGCCGACGCCGTTCGCGATGCCGACCTGGTGGCTTTCCTGGTTCCCGACATGGCGCAGGCCGCGGTCTACAGCGATGTGGCCGACGGCATCAAGGCCGGTGCGGCGCTGCTGTTTGCACACGGCTTCAACGTGCATTTCGGCCAGATCGAGGCGCCGGCCGATCGCGACGTGATCCTGGTCGCACCGAAAGGTCCGGGTGACCTGGTCCGCCGCCAGTACGAGATCGGTCGTGGTGTGCCGTGCCTGTTCGCCGTTCACCAGGACGCCACCGGCAAAGGCCGCGACCGGGCGCTGGCCTATGCCCACGCCATCGGCGGCAGCCGCGCCGGCGTACTGGAGACCACCTTTGCCGAGGAGACCGAGACCGATCTGTTCGGCGAGCAGGCCGTGTTGTGCGGTGGCGCGACCGAGCTGGTGCTCAAGGGTTTTGAGACCCTGACCGAGGCCGGCTACCAGCCGGAGGTTGCGTACTTCGAGTGCATGCACGAGCTGAAGCTGATCGTCGACCTGCTTTACGAGGGCGGGCTGGAAAAAATGCACGAGTTTGTCAGCGAGACCGCGAAGTACGGTGATCTCACCCGCGGCCCGCGGGTGATCGACGAAGGCACCGGCGAGCGTATGCGTGAAATCCTGAAAGAGATCCAGGACGGTCGTTTTGCCCGTGAGTGGATCGAAGAGAACGAAAAGGGCTTGCCGGAATACAACCGTCTGATGGAGCAGGACCTCGCGCATCCGATCGAAAAGGTCGGTCGTGCCTTACGGGCCTGCATGTCCTGGTTGAAAACCGGCCGGGCACGCGCAGCGTAATGAACGGAGCGCAGCTCATAGTCGCCGCCCTCGAGGAGGAAGGGGTCGAGGTCGTCTTCGGCTATCCCGGAGGCGCCATCATGCCGGTCTACGACGCCCTGCATGACAGTGGACTGCGTCACATACTCTCCCGCCACGAGCAGGGCTCCGCGCTCGCTGCTGACGGCTATGCGCGCGCCACCGGTCGCACTGGCGTGTGCATGGCAACCTCCGGGCCGGGTGGCACCAACCTGGTCACCGGGATTGCCAATGCCTATGCGGACTCGGTGCCGATGGTGGCGATTACCGGCCAGGTCGCGACTCCGCTGATGGGCACCGATTCTTTCCAGGAAGTCGATATCTTCGGCATCACGATGCCGGTGGTAAAGCACAGTTTCCTGCTGCGTGACGTGGCCGATATTCCGCGAGTGATCCGCGAGGCATTCCGGATCGCGTCCGAGGGCCGGCCCGGACCGGTGCTGATCGACCTGCCGAAAGATGTCGCGGTTGCGGAGACTGATGCGCATCCGCTGCTGGCCGGACCGCAGCCGGCACCGAAGCTGCCCGACGCCGCTGCGATCTCGCGCGCTGCCGAGCTGCTGCGTAACGCCGAGCGGCCGGTGCTCTATGCCGGTGGCGGCATTGCCATCGCCGGGGCAGTCGATGCGTTTCGCCGTTACGCCGAGACCAGCGGCATTCCCGTGGTCGCCACGCTGAAAGCGCTCGGCGCGCTGCCGACCCGGCATGAGCAGTTCATCGGCATGCTGGGCATGCACGGGACCCGCGCCGCCAACAACGCGGTGCAGAACGCCGATCTCCTCGTTTGTGTCGGTGCGCGTTTCGACGATCGCGCCACCGGCCGGCTGGACGGCTTTGCGCCACTTGCCAAAGTCATTCACATGGACGCTGATCCCGCCGAGGTCAGCAAGCTCCGTGTCGCCGATGTTGCCCTGCTCGGCGATCTCAGCGGCACGCTCGAACGGCTGCCTGCCGCCGAGATTGACGTTGACCCGTGGATGGCGCAATGCGAGCGCGAACGGGAAGAATGCCGGCCGCGTTACGACGCACCCGGTGAAGGCGTGTATGCGCCGGCCATGCTGCGTGAATTGACCGAGGCGGCGGGCGACGATCTCGTGCTCGCCTGCGACGTCGGTCAGCACCAGATGTGGGTGGCGCAGCATTGCCACATCGACCGTCCCGACCGCCACCTGACCAGCGGCGGACTGGGCACCATGGGTTTCGGTATGCCGGCTGCCATCGGCGCCCAGCTGGGCAACCCGGACAAGCAGGTTGTCTGCATCACCGGCGACGGCTCGATCATGATGAACGTGCAGGAGCTCGCGACCATCAACCGCTACCGTCTGCCGATCAAGATCCTGCTGCTGGATAACTCCTGTCTCGGCATGGTGCGCCAGTGGCAGGACCTGTTCTTCGACGGCCGCCGCAGCGAAGTCGAACTGGACGATAACCCGGATTTCGTTCGGGTCGCGGAGTCCTTTGGCATTCCGGCGTTCTGCGTCGAACGCCGTGACGAAGTGCCGGCGGCGATAGACCGCCTTCTGAATACCGAGGGTCCGGTGCTGGCACATGTCCGCATCGACCCCCAGGCCAACGTTTGGCCACTGGTTCCCCCCGGAAAATCGAACTCAACAATGATGGAAGAGGCGTAGAACGATGAAACACACCCTGAAACTGTCCGTGCAACCGGCTGAGGGCGCCATTCTTCGAATTATCGGGCTCGTCGAGCGCCGCGGTTTTAACCTGGTACGCATCGATGCGGACCGGAGCGGCGCCGACGAGCAGCTGTACATGGAGCTGGACGTCGTCTCGCCTTCGCGATCGATCGACGTGTTGAAGCGTCAGCTGGAGAAACTCTACGACGTGATCAACGTACTGCTCCTTAACACGAATTCCGATCAATTTGAGATTAAAGAGAGTAAAGCATGTTGAATTCAGCACAGTTTGCAGATGAGTCGCCGGAAGGCGACGTACGCCGCAGCCACCAGGCTGTCACCCTCGAAGATGTCTACGCGGCCCGCGATGTTATTCGCGACCAGCTTTCCCCCACGCCGATGGTGTCTCACCCGCTGCTGTCAGCGGCCTGTGGCAGCGAGGTGCACGTCAAGCTGGAAAATACCCAGGCGATCGGGTCTTTCAAGATCCGCGGTGGGCTGAACCTGCTCGCGTCGATGCCTGATCATGAGCGCAAGCTCGGGCTGGTGACCGCAACCCGCGGCAACCACGGCCAGTCGCTGGCCCGCGCCGCCAGCCTGTTCGACGCGCCGTGCACCATCTTCGTGCCGGAAGGCAATAACGAGGACAAGAACGCGGCGATGCGCGCACTGGGCGCCAGGGTCATCGTCGAGGGCCATGATTTCGATGCCGCCCAGACGGCTTCGGAACGGTTTGCCCGCGAATCGGGCGCGAAGCCGGTCCACGCAGCCCGTGAGCCGGCGCTGGTTGCCGGTGTCGGCACGGTGGCACTGGAAATGATCGAGCAGGCCCCGGCGCCGTTCGACACGGTATTCGTGCCGGTCGGTGGCGGCAGCCTGGCGGCGGGCGCGGCCGTCGTGTTCAAGGCGCTAAGCCCGTCAACGCGGGTCGTCGGCGTGCAGGCGGAGAATGCACCGGCGCAATACCACGCCTGGCAGACCGGAGAGCACCATCCTTTTGTGGTAACCGAGACGGTCGCCGACGGGCTGGCGGTCCGGGTGCCGGTCGAGTTCACGATGGACATCATGCGCGAGCTGGTCGACGACATGCTTCTGGTGTCGGAGGCGGAGATCTACGAGGCCATCCGGACCTATGCCAACACCGTGCACCAGATGGCCGAGGGTGCCGGCGCGGTGGCGCTGGCCGGTGTGCTGCAGCAGCGCGAAGAGCTCGGCGCCAGCCGGGTCGGCGTAGTGCTGACCGGCGGCAACATCGAATCGCATACGCTGGTCGATGCGCTGAACGGTGGGCAGCCCAGGTTCCTGCCACAGGCCATGCCGATGTATCCGATGTCGTCACTCGACTATGGCTGCCGCTAACCGGGAGAAGCTGCAATGACTGATGCGACCGAGCAATCGCTGACGATTTTCGATACCACGCTGCGGGACGGCGAACAGGCGCCCGGCTGCAGCATGACGCTGAACGAGAAACTTCGGGTGGCGTCGATGCTGGCTGACCTCGGTGTGGATGTGATCGAAGCCGGGTTCCCCGCGGCCTCGCCCGGAGATCTCGAAGCGGTTCGCGCGGTCGCGGAGAGCATCGAGGGCCCGGTGATTTGCGGCCTGGCCCGCAGCGACGCCGGCGATATCGAGTGCGTCTCCCGGGCGCTCGAGGGCGCACAACGACGCCGGCTTCACCTGTTCATCGCTACCAGTCCGATCCACCGCGAGCACAAGCTGGCGATGACCACCGGGCAGATACTCGACAAGGTCGTCGAGAGCGTGCGTCTTGCGCGTGACAATTTCGACGACATCGAGTTTTCGCCCGAGGATGCCGCGCGCACCGAGCCCGAGTTCCTGGCGGAAGTCGCCGAGGCGGCGATCGAAGCCGGTGCGACGACCATCAATATCCCCGACACGGTGGGCTACACCGTGCCCGGGGAGTTTGCGGCGTTGTTCGACTACCTCACGAAAAACGTCAGGGGCATCGACAGGGCCGTGCTCAGCGTGCACTGCCACAACGATCTCGGCCTGGCGGTCGCCAACAGCCTGGCAGCGGTCAGTGCCGGGGCGCGCCAGGTCGAGTGCACGATCAACGGGCTCGGCGAGCGGGCCGGCAATTGCTCGCTCGAGGAAATCGTCATGGCGCTGCGAACACGCGCCGATGTCTACGGAATCCAGACCGGAATAGACACCACGAAGCTGTATCCGGCCAGCCGGCTCGTGTCCAGCATTACCGGGATGCACGTGCAGCGTAACAAGGCCATCGTCGGCGACAATGCGTTTGCCCACGAGGCCGGCATCCACCAGCACGGCATGCTGAAGCACAGCGAAACCTACGAGATCATGCGTCCCGAGCAGGTCGGCATCAGCCGCACCAGCCTG
>JAHEKH010000199.1 GCA_024638445.1 Gammaproteobacteria bacterium
GGGGATTCCTGATCCCTTCCGGCAAAGTTCGTTAACATGGCCGCATGAAGACGAAAGCATCAGACAAGCGGCTTGCCGTGCTGGCTCTGCCCATTGCGCTGCTGACGCTGGCCTGCCAGCACCTCGATGCAACCGAGGTTCAGGGCTGTAGCCCGCTGGGACTCGATCGCAGCCAGCTCATGGCGTTGCGAACAGACGGATTCAGCATCGATGACGCCGATGAGCGCAACCGCTTTGCCCTGGAACTGCTGCCCTGCCTGGCGTCGCCCGACCCGGAGCTGCGCGACGGCGTGGCCTACAAGGCGTACTTCGTCCTGCTGCGCAGCGGTTCGCTCGACGGGGCGACGATAAAGTCGCTGCGAGACGAACTGATTGCTGTCCTGGAAGGACCGGACGATGCAGCCGGCTTTCACCGGCCCTTCGCGGCGCTGGCGCTGGCCGAAGTTGCCCGGGTCGACCGGATCGCGCCGCTCTACAGCGCCAAAGAGCGTGCCGAGCTCGTCGATGCGGCTGCAGCCTACCTGCGCGAGATTGACGATTACCGGGGTTACGACGAACAGTCAGGCTGGCGTCATGCGGTGGCGCACACCGCTGACCTCGTGATTCAGCTCGCGCTCAATCCGGCGATTGACGAAGGCCACCTCAGGACGCTGGTGGAGGCGGTTGCAACCCAGGTGGCCCCCTCCGGGACGCATTTTTATACCTACGGCGAATACGAGCGGCTCGCCCGGCCGGTGTACTACATCGCCGATCGCGGCGAGCTCAGCGCCACCTTCTGGAAAGAGTGGTTTGGGCGGCTGGCCTCACCGGCGCCGTTCGAGGGCTGGGGCGACACGTTTGCCAGCCAGGAAGGGCTGGCGTTGCGGCACAACACACGAACCTTCGCGATGACACTGCACGTGCTGGCGACCGCGTGGGAATCCGAGTCAACACGGCTGCTCGCCGAAGGCGCGCTGGAAGTGATCCGCGCAATGAACTGATGCGGGAGTAAGTATGGACAGGCGAACTTTTTTGCGAAGCAGCGCGCTTTCGGCAGGCGGAATGATTCTGCCGCGTGCCGCATGGCCTGCCCTGAGTACCAATGCGCCCGGACGCGAACGCATTGTCGTTGTCGGTGCGGGGCTTGCGGGCCTCGCGGCAGCCTACGAGCTGGACCGCGCCGGGCACGCGGTGACGGTACTTGAGGCCCGTTCGCGACCGGGCGGCCGGGTTCGCACCTGGCGCGACCCGTTTGCCGACGGTTTGTATGCCGAGATGGGCGCCGAGTATGTGGATGCGTCCGACGAGTACGATCACAGGTACTGCCGCGAATTCGGCCTGAAGGTGCTGACGGCAAAACTCTATGACGGAATATTTGTCCGTGGCCGTCCGATTCCGATGGCCGCACTCAAGTCCGGCGAAGCGTCGCTGCCGTTCGAGGGAATTCGCTCGAGTGAGTTGTTCGGCCAGGAAATGCAGTACACCCGTGAGCTGGTCGAGAAGATCCGCAACCCGGAGCGGCTGCCACCTGAAATACTGAAGCTCGACAACCTGTCGGTCGTGGAGCTGCTGCTGGAAAACGGCGCACCCGAGGACATCATTGCGCTGTACAAGTACACCAACGCCACCGAGTCGACTGCGCGTCCGGAGCAGATGTCGGCCCTGGGAATGGTCAAGGCCCACGCAGCCACCAGTGCGTTTAACGAAGCCGTGGATGAAGGCCGGATCTTCGGTGGCAACGACCAGCTGCCCAAGGCCTTTGCCCGTGCCCTGGCCGACAAGGTGCTCTATAACCGGCCCGTGCAGCGAATTAACTGGAACGATGCCGGGGCGGAGGTGTTCTTCACCGAAAACGGCCGGGTCCAGAGTGTGCAGGCGAGCCGGCTGGTGCTGGCGCTGCCCTTTAGCGTTTTACGCAACCTGCAGGTGGCGCCCGCATTCTCCGCCGAGAAGATGCACGTAATCCGGACGTTGTCCTATGGCCACGTCATGAAGGTGGCGATGCAGTTCCGCGAGCGGTTCTGGGACCGCCCCGGCAGCGTCGGTCAACGCGTGTTCACCGATACCCGCCTGCGGCGGCTTTATCACATGTCCATCGACCAGCCCGGTCCGCGCGGCATCCTGATGAGTTTTACCGCCGCCGAGGACGCGGAGTTTCTCGGGGCCCTCAATGCCGAAGACCGGCAGCGGGCCGCGCTCGCGGAGACCGTAAAAGTCTGGCCGGAAGCGGCTAATTACTGGGAAGGCGCGGCAATCAAGTACTGGAACGAAGACCCCTGGGTGCGGGGCAGCTATTCATTCCTCGGACGCGGTCAGAAAGACTTCCGCCAGCTGGCACGGATACCGGAGGGGGTCGTTCATTTCGCCGGCGAGCACACGACCTATGCTTCGATGAACGGCGCCATTGAGTCCGGCGTTCGCGTCGCACAGGAAATTCTATCCGGCTGAACGCCGGGTGCGACCCGGCGTTGCCGTTACTTCCTGCTGGCGGTGCCCGTAAAGGCTACGGTTTCGGCCGCGCCAGCAGGTGGTCGATCAACTCCGGGCTGAAGTTTGCGGTCAGACCCGGGGAATGAAACCCGCCGAAGATGGCCCACAGTTCTGACGAGCCACCTGGCAGGCAGTTGCTGTCGAAACGAATACCGACGGTGTCACCGCCAGCGACTTCCGTCACGAGGTCGCGTGGCGGCAGCACCAGCTCTGGCTGCAGGTCGCAGCCGTTGTGAACGGCCCATTGGCCGGTGGTTGCCGGAGCGCTGGGATAACAGCCGGCGCCGAACAGGCAGCCGCCACCGAACTGGATGACAGTATCTGCCGAACCGTGTATCTGGAGCATATGCACCGGTTCTGACGGGTTGCAGTCGATCGGGTCTTCCCAGGTCGCACCGGCGAGGCTGGCGATGCCGGCGACCTTGTCGGCGTGATCGCAGGCCATCCGGTGCGACATGAAACCGCCGTTCGAATGACCGGTGAAATAGATGCGTTTCGGGTCGACCGAGTATTCTGCTTCGATCGTTTCGA
>JAHEKH010000082.1 GCA_024638445.1 Gammaproteobacteria bacterium
GTTGGCCACGCTGAAATCAGCCGTGCCGCAACCGCTCGGATCCCCTACAACGGTCCACTGGTCAGCCGTAGTCGTCCAGTTGTTCGGGCCCGTCAGGGTGCCCAGCTCGAAGGTCGTCCAGCCGGCGGGAATGCCTGCCTCGAATTTCTCGATGCCGAAGCCGGGGCCGCGCACGGGCGGCGGGCAGATGGCGTCGAGGGCAAAGCAGTCGCTGCCGCGCGGCGCGCGATCCGGCGATACCGGGTAGTCGATTGCGATCTGGTCGACGAAGAAGTTCGAGTTACCGGCGTTCAGCGCGAAGGTGTCGGAGGTGAACTCGATCGTGTGCTCGAGGCCGTCGGCAAAGGCGCTGATATCAACCGAGATGGTCTCGCTGATGGTGTCATCGGTGCAGAACAGCTCGTAGACGTTGCCGCCGTCGACGTTGACGCGGAATACGTCGCTGGCGCTGTCGCAGATGCCGACCAGCAGGTCGAAGGTCAGATCAGTCGCACCGGTGCCGATGGTCGTGGTCTGGCTCAGCGTCTGACTGTTGGGCGTCGAGCTGCCGCCGAACCAGGCGAAGAAGTCGCCGTCGGTGGCCAGGTTGGCGCCACAGAAGGCGTCAGAGCAGATCGGCGGGAAAACCGTACCGGTCTCGGCCCAGTCGGGGTTCGGCGAACCCTGCTCGAGGCTGCCGTCGGTGATGTCGTCGTCGCGCGACAGCGCGCCGTTTAGGACATCCAGCGCAGTGTCGGCAAGGAGGTTGTCGCAGGCGTGGGTGTCTTCCTCGATTTGCAGCGTGACGCCACCGCCACGGGCCGGCACCGGCCCGCAGCCGTCGCCGGCGTCGAGGTTGCCGTCGTCGCAGGGCTCACCGTCGGAGAGGATGCCGTCGCCGGCAACGCCGACGAGGCACGCACTGGGTGTCGGCGGAATCGGGTCGACCAGCGGGGTGTTGAGGCGAATGTTGTCGAGGAACACGTTGGTCAGGTCGGCCGGGTCCACGGCGAAAGCCACGGCGTGAAAAGTCACGGTGTGCGAGAGACCATCATTGAGTCCCAGTGCTGCCAGGTCGATCGTCGTGTTGGCGAAGGCATAAGGCAGACCTGTGTCTACCGTGTAGTCGCCACCGTCAGCAGCGCAGAAAGGAGGCGTGAGGTACTGCTGGACACCATCGATCAGGACTTCCAGGAAGTCGGAAGCGCTGTCGCAGGTGCCGCCGCTGAACGCGATCGTCCAGTCGAACTGCAGCGTGGTGGTATTGGTCGGGAACACCAGCGTCTGCTCGATGGTGACGTCGGTTGCGCTCGAGAACGAGCCGCCGCCGATCCAGGCCCAGGCTTCACCATCGCTGGCGCCGGCCTGGCCGCCAAGGCAGAACGGTTCGCAGATCGGGTTGAACAGGTTCGACACGATCGTCCACGGCGCTGAACCGTCTTCGAAGGAGCCATTGTCGATAATGTTGAGCGAGTCCAGACCGGCTTCAGCTGCGGTGCAGTCCGAGCCCTCTTCGACCAGGCAGGTCGATGAGCAGCCGTCACCGTTGGTGGTGTTGCCGTCGTCGCATTCTTCACCGGTGTCAGGGGCGCTGTCGCCACAGACTCCGCCCGGACCGCGTTCCGCTTCGTCGGCACCACGCAGTGCCTTGAGCAGGTTGCGCGTCCGCTGCACGTCCGTACCGGACGCCATCGTGGCGCTTTGCCGTTCCATCGCGGGATAGTCGATGCCCGCCGTTGCCGTACCGCTGATCGTGACGAGTGCCGCCCCAATCGCAATACATCGTAATAGCCCGAAGGCAGAGTTAACTCTGTCGTACAACTTCACGTGTTGCCCCCCTCATGGTGAGAAGATGTGTTTCGTATTTATGTCTTATTTTTTTATACCGCAGACGCAGAAGCTGCGACGGCGCTTATAAGAACCTAGCTAGCATAAGTCACCTGTGAACGATTGCAAGAGACCCTCTGTATTCTGTTAACTTGGGGTTACGGGAAAATTTGCACAGCTTGTTTTATATAATGCAGCCAAGCATCCGTTTTTAATAAAATAATTCCGGTTCTGACGTGTTCAGGACGGGTCCGGCGGCCGCCAGCCCGGGTGTCGCAGCAGGTAGCCGGCCGCCTCGCGCCAGCCGCGCGCGCGTCGCACGTCGCCGGCGAGGCTAAGCCACTCGTGAAACGCGATTCGCAACGGGTTGAACGTTTCGAGCTGGTGGACGATGCCGAAACGCACCGGCTCGCGTTCTTTTTCGAACGTGCCAAAAAGACGATCCCAGACGATCAGGATGCCGCCGTAGTTACGGTCGATGTACTGCGGGTTGATACCGTGGTGAACCCGGTGGTGCGAGGGCGTGTTCAGCACCCACTCGAGCGGTCCCAGCCGGCCGATGGCCTGGGTGTGGATCCAGAACTGGTAAATGAGGCTGATGGCCTGTTGGGTGACGACCATCAGCGGATGGAAACCCAGTAAAGGCAGCGGCAGCCAGAATACCAGGCCGGTTATCGGCGTGGTCCAGGACTGGCGCAGGGCAACCGCCAGGTTGAATCGTTGACTCGAATGATGATTGACGTGCGCCGCCCAGGCGAAACGCGACTCGTGGTGAACGCGGTGGAACCAGTAGTAGCAGAAGTCTTCGGCGAACAGCAGCGCGAGCCAGGCCCAGGCAGCCGAGTAAGGGATGTCGAACAGCCGGTATTCGTAAACCAGGAACGCCAGCCAAAGCGCGACGCCTTTCCACGCCAGGTTGACCAGCACGTTGCCGATTCCCATCGCCAGGTCGGCCAGGGTGTCGCGGGTCTCGTAAAGGGCCAGGCCCAGCCGGCGGCCGAGCGCCATCTCCAGGCCGATCATCGCCAGGAAAACCGGGATAGCGTAAAGAATCAGTCTATCCATGGAGTGGTGCCGTCACGAAGGACAAACTCACTGTAGCGCAGTTTGCGGCCGGCGGCACGGCGCCCGGTTTCTGCCTGAAGCAGACAGTTTCGCGGCTGTAATCGGGCCGGGGCGACGGTCTACGCTGGAACCGCAACAAGCTTTGGGAGGGAACCCGATGAAGAATTTCCTGCTGATCGTTTTCCTGCTGACAGTTTCCGCGATTCGTGCCGATCCGCTGCTGCCGTACCAACCGCCGGTATCACACGCCAGCTACCGCGGCAGCGCGGTGGTTGGTGTCGATGCACTGGGGCGTTTCCTCGTCGGTGTCGATACCGACGCGGACGGATTGGCCGACTATTGTTTTCTCTATACCGGCAAGACGCGGCTCACGGATGGACCGTGGTCTGAGCTGCTCGTCGATGCGAGCATTCGGTTTACCGAAGGGCCCGACTGGGCAACGCTGACGCTCGACGACGGCACGACGTTCGTGCGTCTCGGTCTGCGCGGTGCGCCGCTGGCGTTAATTGAGGGCGGCACGCACGGCCGGCAAATCATTCACGATGACGGGCTGGAGCTGGTGCAGGTACGGGCGCCTGCCGGCGGTGGAGGCGTGGCGCTGGCCACGATGAGTCACGCCGATCTGCAGAGCTGGCCTGAGGTGTTTCATTACGACCTGCTGTCGCCTGCTTCGGCGGTGAACTGCGCTGCCGGTGCCCACCATAGCTGCATCGCCGGCGGGCTGGCCGCGACCAGTTGTGATATCTCGAGCGGGGCGGGTGGTCTTTGCACCGAAGCCGGTGGATGTTCGGTCACCTGTGCCGGCTGGCCGCGCTGGTTTGCCTGTTGCCAGTGTTTCCCGTTCAGCCATGGCGACATCTTTCCCGACGAAGGCACCCGTCCGTATTGCCGGTGCCATCCGTGTATCCGCTTCGAGGAAAGTAATCCGCGGCCGGGCGATCCGCCGAGCCAGCCAAACTGAGGTGTTGTACTCAGGCAACGAGTTCTATCAGCGGGGTCTCCGTGCCGGGCTCGCTGTCATAGCGCTCCGATAACTCGGCGGTGCGCTGCTGGGCGAGTTCGGCCGATGCCTGGGCTGCCATGGCTGCAGCCTCCGCCGCAATACGCCGGTCCTGGGCCGACGGCTCAGCCGGAGCCATGGCTGCCCGCTGAACCTGGCGGGCCTTGGCCAGGGTGGCCTCAGGATCGCCGGAGACTTCCGAGGTGTCGATCGAGACCTCTCCGGCGACCGCATATCGGCGGCCGTCCGGTCCGGTCTCGAAGCTGAAAGAGGCGCCGCTCCTGGCGTGGGGTCCGGCTGCCGCGAGGTGCGCGAGCTCGTGCGCACGCACTTCACGATCGCGCGCGCGCAGTTCGTTGACGTGAGCCTGTTCTTCGGGTGTCAGCTCACCGGGTTGCTCGTTGCGCAGCCCGCTGTCGTCGCTGTCGCCATAGGCCGAGCTCGACGTTGTGCGTCCGGCGGCACGCGTTTCCAGCGTGCCGCTCGGGGCCGTGTGGCCCACGGGCGCCACGTTGATACTGGCGTGGGCCGGGTCGCCGGTCCTGCTGTAGCTGCTGACTATTTCCATCCTGAAGCTCACTCGAAAGGTGGCGCCATCCTTGGCGCCGAGATTCATCCCTGTCGCTTGAGAACCGCAGTCCACCTTCCGTGGCAGGCCTGCGGTTTAACCCTCAGTCGGATATATCGGCAGCACAGCGGTTTCCTTTAGCGCTTTTTGTAGGAATCTTCCTGCAAGGATATTATGTTGCATTGCCTGCCAACCCCGGTGTCGTCATGCGCCAGCCGCACATCAGCCGTTACGTCATCCGCGGGGTCCTCACGCTCATTCCCCTGTGGGTGACCTGGATCGTCGTGGCCTACCTGTTTCGCCAGCTGTCGAAGGTGGGATTGCCCTGGGTGCGGGTTCTGGCCAGCCGGATCGACGAAGACGCACCGACCATTGCGCGCTGGCTGCTGGAGCCGTGGTTTCAAAACCTGCTGGCCGTGCTGCTGACGCTGCTGGCGCTTTATTTCATTGGCCTGCTCGTTAGCCAGGTGGTGGGCCGCCGGCTCGTGCACCTGTTCGAGTCCCTGGTCGAACGGGTTCCAGGTATCCAGACCATCTATGGGTCGGTCAAGAAGCTGCTGTCGGCGCTGCAGCAAAAACCGGATGGCGTGCAGCGGGTCGTGCTGATCGATTTCCCTTCGCCCGAGCTGCGGGCGGTGGGTTTCGTCACCCGGACGTTTCGCGACAGTCACAGCGGACGGGAGCTGGCGTCCGTGTATGTCCCAACCACGCCCAACCCGACGTCGGGTTACCTTGAGATCGTTCCGGTGGACAAGCTGTACCCGACGGCCTGGACCATGGACGAAGCGATGAACTTCATCGTGTCGGGTGGTGCCGTGGCGCCTGACGATGTGGCTTTCGATCGCACGGTCGACGCGGACAAGCCTGTGGCCTGAGCGATTTTCCTTAATGTGCGGGCCAATTTGCCGGGCGCTTGGTAGAATAAGCAGATAAGGCTCGTATCGAGGGCCGCTACAACATTTGCCGGAGCAAAGATGCGCCTGATTACCCTGCTGCCCGTGATCCTGTGCTGGTCCGTGGCCGACGCGGCGCCAGTGACGTTCAGTGACCAGACCGCTGAGGCAGGAGTCGACTTCGTCCACGCGCAGTCTCTCGATCACCGTTCCGGGCCGATGGCGGCCGGGGGAGCCGTTGGTGATTTCAACGGTGACGGTCTGCCCGATCTGTTCGTCCTCGGCGGCGGCGACCGCCGCGATGCGCTGTTTATCAATAACGGCGATGGCACGTTCGATGACCAGGCGGAGGCCTGGGGGGTCGATGAGCCGCATCGCGGGGTCGGTGCAACCGTTGGTGACTACGACCGTGACGGGGATGACGATCTTTTCGTTACCAGCTTCGGCCCGATGAGCGAGATCGACGGTGCCGGCCGGCACCGGCTCTACCGCAACGATGGCGATCGTTTCACCAATGTCGCCGACGCTGCTGGCGTTGCGTTCAGCAGCGCCGCGCATCCGGATGGCTACGGATCGGCGTTTGGCGACTACGACCGCGATGGCGATCTCGACCTGTACGTCAGCGCCTGGCACAACGTGCAGGCACGCGGCAGCCGGCTGTTTCGCAACAATGGCGACGGCACGTTCGACGACGTCAGCGAACAGTCGGGCATCGTCGAGGGCGGCACCCATGCCTTTGGCGCAATCTGGGCCGACATGAACGGCGATCGTTACCCGGAGCTGCTGGTGGCCGGCGATTTCGGAACCAACCGTTATTACCGCAATGTCGGCGGTAAGCAACTTGTCGAGCAGGACCCCGGCACCGGCCTGGCGGTAGAGACCGTTCCGCGCAACTGGTCCATCGGCAAGGCGCACAACGGGATGGGCACTGCGGTGGGCGATTTCGACCGCGACGGCATGCTTGACTGGTTCGTTACCGCGATCTGGCCGACGTTTTCATACGCCGCGGACTTCTGGGGTAACGGTCTTTATCTCAACCGCGGCGACCATGTTTTTGTCGAGGGCGCCGAGGCCGGGGGCGTTCATGATGGTGGCTGGGGCTGGGGCACCAGCGCGCTCGATTTCGACAACAACGGCACGACCGATATCGCTATGACCAATGGCTGGCGGCGGGTCGACCCGATTACCGGTGAGAGTTTCATCAACGAGCGCGGCTACCTCTGGCTCAACCGCGGCGACGCCAGCTTTGATGAAGTCGGCGTTGAAGCAGGCTTCGATCACTATGGCCAGGGCCGTGCGCTGCTGGACCTCGATTACGACCGGGATGGCGACATGGACCTCGTTGTCCTGTCCAACGACGAGGCCCTGCGCTTTTATCGCAATGACCTCATCGACGGCGACGTGCCTGCCGATGCGCACTGGCTGCAGGTCAGGCTGGTGACCCACGAGAGCCGGGGACTGGCGCCGCACGGTCTCGGTGCGACGATCACCGTCGAGGCCGGCGGCCAGGTCCAGACTCACCAGGTCACCAGCGGTGGCACCTATCTCGGCCAGGGCGAACGGGTGGCGCATTTCGGTCTGGGAACTGCAACCGCCATCGACCGGCTCGAGGTCGACTGGGGTAACGGCAAGAAAACGCGTCTCAGGAAAATCCAGGCCGACCAGTACCTGGTGGTGCGTGGCCCGTGTCTGCCGCAGCTGACCGGCCCGATCGGACCGGTTCGTCCGATACGTCCGTCTGACTGCTCGTCGTCCGGCCAGGAACCACGCCGCGGCGGCGGCGGTAAAAACAGACGCTGATCAGCGTGCGTAGACTTTGAGCGTGCGACCGATATCGTCGAGGATCGCGCGCAGGCCGTCGTAGTCGGGGTGCCTCGCCCTGACCCAGGCATTGGCCATGTAGCCCGCCTCGACGGGCTGGGTCGGCGTTCCGGGTGGCGGCAGGTGGGCATGAACGATCCATTGACCGTGCCGTTGTTGAAGTTCCTCGACGCCGCTGTAGCCGCTGATGTGTCCGTCACGATCCGGTCGCAGGGCAATCATTCCGCCAGCGTATCGATTCGACGGGCCGGTCCGGCAGTCGCCATGACAGATGGCGTTGGCCCAGGCGCGATAGATGTCGAACTCGCCCGCTGCGCAGTAGACGTCCCACTGGCATACACCGGGCGGGCGGCAACCGATCTCGGAGAACTTCAGTCCCTTCGGGCCGAAGAACCATTCCATGTGGGTGGCCGACGTACCGATGCCCAGCAACGAAATGACCTTGCGGGTCATTTCGCGCACTTCCTCGTAACCGGGCTCACCGGTCCTGTTCGTCGTGACCATCTGCGGAGAGATCCAGCGGGTGCGCATGGCTTCCAGCACACCCGGGTAGTAGTGCGTCACGAATTCCATCTGCACCCGGCCGTCAACGGTGATCGTGTCGATGTAGCCTTCGTGGCCCTCCAGGAATTCCTCGATCGCTACCGAGTGGCCGCTGCCGGCGCCGGCGCGGCGTAAAGCCAGCTCCAGTTCGGCATCGTTATCGACTCGTGCGGTATCTGCCGCGCCTGCCCCGCTGCGTGGCTTGACGATGAGCGGATAGCCCACCTGTTTTGCGAACCTGCGCCCGGCATCGACGCTGTCGACACCCGCCGATTCGGCGCAGGGTATGCCGGCCTCGCGCAGCGTGGCTTTCATCGCGATCTTGTCGCGGCACAGGTGTGCCGTGCGTACCGTAGTGCCGGGAATGGTGCAGGCCTCGCGTACGCGGGCCACCGGCATGATGTGCGCCTCGACCGTGGCCTCGAGCCTGTCGACCCAGACCTTACGCTGGATGTGGCGGACCGCGTCGAGCAGAGCCCCTGCGTCGGTAACTGACGAAATCTGCAGGTAGCCGCTCAGCCATCCCTTAAGCTCGTCGTCCAGGAACTCCTGCGGCCGCTCGCCGATGCCGTACACCGATGCGCCGGATTGATGAAGGGCGCGCGCGAACTGGCGCTGGTTGTCGGGAAAAGCCGGTTCGACCAGGATGACATTCACGTTTGGAATCCTCGTTCACACAAGCCAGGCTGCCGGGCCCGGCAAGATACTGTGAGCCGGCCCCGAATGGAATATGTCACCTGTCGCATTTTCTTACTGTCCGGCAGGGGGCGGGTCACCATAACCCGGTCCGACGACCTTGATTCAGTAGGTTGCAACCGCTGGCACCGTTCTTGCTTGAGTAAAGAAAGCGCTTAAAAAAGCGTAGCTTAAGTTGAATGGGAGATCGAGCAGGTGAAGATAAATAACGAAATAGCCGTCCTGGGATTGCTGTTTATCCTCAGCGTCTTCGCGAGCAATGCCATGGCCTCGTCGGCCGTCGCCGTTTATGACGTGCACGCCGCTATGGCTGACTCGCAGTATTTCGGCGGATCCAGCGATCACGCCATCGTCTTTGGCGGCAACGACTATGTCTTTGCGCCGGGCGCGGGCGCCCTGATCGAGTACGACGACGGCTCTGCGTCGTTGAGCGGAATCGCCTACAACCCGCTCGATACGGACCAGTCCTATGCCATTAACATCATCCTTAATGGCAGGACCTCGATCGCACCGCCCGACAGCCCCAAGCGGGAGCTTCTTTCGTCGGCCTACGTCGAGAACGGCGGTCCGGTCGATACTGATTCCTGGTACTACTACAGCAGCTTCAGCGGAACCTTCGAGGGAATGGGCGAGCTTGCCGGCAACGTATTGCAGATCACGCAGCGCGGACCGGCTTTCCAGTTCGGTTTCGGCGCCAACAACAAGAACGCGGATTTTGGCGGATCGGGCTGGTTCTGGGCCGAGGACGCCAGCGGCAACCGGATGCACGGCGACTTCAATCTCGGTATGCGGGTGGTGCCGGTGCCGGCCGCAATCCAGCTGATGATCTCTGCGCTGGCTGCACTCGGGTTCGCGACCCGGCGCCGCAAGGCATGATGCTCAGCGGCCGCTGAACTTCGGCGGCCGCTTCTCGATGAACGCGCGCCGGCCCTCGCGAAAGTCGTCGCTTTCGAGACACGCCTGCTGGACCCTGGCCTCCTGGCAAAAAGTGGCCTCGTAGCTGTTCTCCATCGCAAAACGCATGACCCGCTTGGTGTTGGCCAGCGCCATTGGCGCACGTTTCGACAGCTCCTCTGCCCACGCCAGCGCCTGCGCCATGGCCGTGCCCGGCGGGCACAGCCGGTTGACCAGGCCGTACTCGAGGGCATCGGCTGCCGGCATTCGCTGTGCGGTAATTGCCATCTCGTAAGCACGCTTGTAGCCCAGCTGCCGGCCCAGCAGGAAGTTGCCGCCACCGTCGGGAATCAGGTTGATCGTGCTGAAAGGGCAGAGCAGGAATGCGTCTTCGGCCATCACGCTCAGGTCGCAAATCAGCGCCAGCGACAGTGCGATACCGGATGCGGAACCTTCGATTGCGCTAATAACCGGTAGCGGTAAGTCCGCAATTGCATCGAAGGTTGGTTTGTATTCCTTCATAAGTATTGCACCGATATCGACTTCCTCGAGATTCTCCTTTAGGTCCGCACCTGCGGAAAAAATGTTTCCTGCACCGCCGATCACCAAAGCACGCACATCCGGACGCTTACGAACTTCCTCCAGCGCCCCGGGCAATTCCGCTCGCATTGTCGTGTTGATCGCATTCAGCGCATTGGGGCGGACCAGGCGAATTCGTGCGACAGACTTGCCCGGAAAGTCGAGCGCAATTGAGTCAAAAAAAGTCATATATCAATCCAGGGTTGACCGGGAGACGAAATTATCGCGATTCCTGTCAAAGTCCGTAAAGAGCAGATGCAAGCCCTCTGCCTGATGGGCTATGTTAAGAGTCAACGGTATGCCTCGACGTACTGTAATAACAACGAAACGACGCAACAACGAAAACAAGACTGAGGGAGAATATGAAAAAGATTACCTTGCTCATTATGAGCGTGCTGGCACTGGTCTGCGCACAGAGCGCGTTAGCGACCCCGGCCACCCTGTTATCCGAAACCTTCGACAACGTCACTAACGGCTACTCCGGCAACGATCCGCGGCGGTTCGGTCTGCCGACGATTGCGGATTTTGGTGCCGACAACGATTGGCTGGCCGCGCGATTCGAATATCCGGACAACGGCGATCCACGACACGATGTCGGCGTACAGCAGTACGGCGGGAGCGGCAACTCGACACCGGTAGGGATCGCCGAGGACGATGCGGGACTGCTCATCAGTTTCGATGCGACCCATTACGCCTCGATCACCCTGTCCTTTGACTGGCGGACATTCTCAGCCGGTTCCGGTGACGAACTGGTGGTGGGATATTTCGTTGGCGACCTCGCGGCCGGTCACCCCGTCGGTTTTGTCGACGGGCAGATCGACCTGCGGCCGACCAGTCACTCCGGTGCCGGTGACGGCGCGTGGAACTGGGAAGGCGGCGGCTGGATCGAGTTGTTCCGCGGAGGCCCCAACGATTCATTCAACACCGAAGTGCTGGCGTTGACCCAGGCTGCCGGTGCCAGCGAGGTCTGGCTGGCATTCTGGATGGACGGCGGCGAGGGCGATTTCGCCAAGATCGACAACATACTGGTAACCGGTGAACAGCGGGTTGTCCCGGTGCCTGCCGCAGTCTGGCTGATGCTGTCAGGCCTGGTTGGCCTGGCGGGTCTGCGCCGCAAAAATTAAACGAAAAACGTTGCTCACACCTCTGCAAAACCCCGCTCCGGCGGGGTTTTTTTTCAGCCCAGCGCCGGCACGCCGGTGAACCAGGGGTGCAGCTTCGCGACGATGAAGTACGCGGCAAAGCCGGCCAGCACGCTAATGCCATCGAGACCCGGCGACACCGGCGCGGCCCTTGCCGGTGCACCGTCGCGACGGTTGATCAGGACGATTTCTGCCAGCGCCCAGAGCGTCATGCCTCCGAAGAGAACCATGGACCTGCGGTCGCCGTTGCTGGCCAGGTGGGCGATCCCCCAGACAATGACACCGATGAGCTGTGGATGACGCAGCCAGCGGCGCAGGTTGGTGTTAAATCCGGAGGCTGCAAACAGAATAAACGCAAAGGGCATCAGCGTGACCGCGAGGTGCCGGCCCCAGGCCGGGGTGTCGTAAACCGGGATGGGCGGGGCGCTGCGCCAGCCCAGCACGATCAACACCAGTGATAGCGCTATCAGAAGCGAAAACAGGCCTTTGAATGCCGGTTCGCCCAGCCGCGATATCGCGGCGGGGCGCAACCGGGGTAACAGAGCCAGCGACAGGTGCACCCCCGACCAGACGAGAACACCTGCGGCGAGGATCGTCACAGGTTAGTCCGGCAGGGGGCGTTGCCGGCATCGAGCACCGGATCGCCCGTGCAACCTGCGCTGCTGCCGACCTGCGCCACGGCCGCCAGGCCGGGAATAAGTCCAGCCAGCAATGATGTCACCGTGGTCCTGAAATACATCGGCATCCCCGTCCGTGCCGTGTCGCACCCTGTTTTCAATATAGCCGATGCCTCAGCCCGTGCCACGACACAAGCCTTGCTGCACCGGTTGTTCAGAGTCACACGCTTCCTTTTTACGTGCGTTGCGCAGCGCACACGCGTACCACTCGTACTCATCGAGAAAACGCTTGACCCGTTTCTCGTAGGCTTCGTCAATGGCTTCGCCGTTTTTATCGAACGACTTTTGCACCACGGA
>JAHEKH010000083.1 GCA_024638445.1 Gammaproteobacteria bacterium
GTTGAGCTGCTCCTCGCCTCCGTCGATGCGGTCGGCGGTCTCCTCGATGAAGGCACGCGCCGCCTCGAGGCGCACCGCGTGGGGGACGATCAGCTTGTGGGTGAAGCCCTGCTTCTCCGACAGCGGGCCGCCGGCCTGGATCCGCTCGGCCGAGTACGGGACCGCTCGATCGAGGGCCGCCCAGCCGGCGCCCAGCCCGAAGGCGGCGACCATCAGGCGCGTGTAGCCGAAGACCGCCTGGGCCTGCGCCAGCCCGAGCCCCTCCCGCTCGCCGACGAGCCGGTCGGCGTCGACGCGCACGCTCTGCAGCGACAGTGCCGCGGTGTTGGAGGCTCGGATGCCGTGCTTGTCCTCGGGCTTGCCCTTCTCGAATCCCTCGGCGTCGCGATCGACGACGAACCAGGTGGGGCCGTCGGGAGCATTGGCGAGGATCGTGTACAGGTCGGCGTAGCCGCCGTTGCTGATCCACTGCTTGTTGCCGTTGATGACGTAGGCGACGATCTCGCCGTCCTCGACGACCCGTTCCGCCGTGGTGCGGAGCGCGCCGAGGTCGCTCCCCGCCTCCGGTTCGGTTGCGCCGTAGGCCATCAGCAGGCCCTCCTCGGCGATCTGCGTCATCCAGCGCTTCTGCTGCTCCTCGGTGCCGCCGAAGACGATGGGGTCGCTGCCGAGGAAGGTCGCCAGCACGCCGGTGGCGACGCCGACGTCGATCGCCGCGAGCTGCTCGCACACCCGGTAGACGTCAAAGGCGCCGCCACCCATGCCTCCGTAGTCCTCGGGGATGAAGAGCAGCGAGACGCCGAGGCCTTCTCCGCACATGGCGCGGACGACGTCCTCGGGGAACTCGTCCTTGTGGTCCAGCTCCAGCAGGAGGGCGTCGGGCAGCTCGCCCGCGGCGAACTCCTTGATGGCGTCCAGAACCAGATCGAGCGTGTCGGCGTCGAGCCCGTGCATAGCTGCACCCTCCTCCGCAGTAACCGTCTGTGCAGCGTTTTCCGCCACGAAAAAGTACCGCGAGGCCCGGCTCGGCCACAGGGGACTTTCGTCCCTCGCCAATCGACGAATGGCGACTTGGGACGAGCTCGCAACGCTCGGATGGCGTTAGTGTGCGCGCCCGGTCCAGCGAGGTGGGTGATTGGGATCTATCGATTCTTGACAGGCGGTATTTGCGCAGTGGCGCTGCTGGCGGCGTCCTGCGGCGACAGCGGCGCCGAGCCGGTCACCACGGTCGGATCGACCGCCGTCACCGCGACCTCCGCTGCCACCACGACCGCGCCGGCGGCCACGACGCGACCACCCACGCCGACGACGACAGCTGCGCCGCGAGAGCGGGTCGAGCGCATCGCGTTTCCCCCCGGCCAGTTCGGGGAGTTCCTGTCCACCTCGGTGCTCCGCGACGAAGGGGTGACCTATCTGGTCGAGGCCGCAGCGGGTCAGTCGATGCTGGTGGGCCTGGAGTCTGCCGGCAGCGTCTCGCTCGGCGTGGAGAGCCCGAGCGGGCGGGAGCTGGCGGTCGCGGCGCCCGGCGGGGCGGTCCTGTTGGCGGAGTCCGGTGACTACCGGTTGGAGGTGGAGGCGATAGGGGACGGGGGCCCGTTCGATCTCGATGTCGCTATCTACGCCGCCGAGCGGGTCAGCTTCGAGCCGGGGGCCGAGGCTGCCCGTATGTCGTCGGGTGTCGTGCGCGGTGAGCGCGCCGTCTACGTTCTCGATGCGGCAGCGGGGCAGACGATGACCGCGACGGTCTCCTCGGTCGAGGACAACGCCGTGTTCGCGGTGTACCCGCCTGGCGGCCCGGCCCTTGTGGACGAGGTGCGGTCGGCGCAGCTGTTCCTGGTCGCATCGGGCGACTACCAGGTGGTCGTCGCCAGCGTGCGGAGCAACGCCACGTTCAGCCTCGACGTCGAGATATCGGGCGCCGATCCCTCGGCTCTCGACGGCGGGGAGCTGTGCGGCCTGATCGGTGCCCTGGCGGATCTCGAGCGACTGCGGGCCGTCGCCGGCGACATCGAGGGAGTGGCGATGGCGGGGCACGAGGCCGAGCGCCTGTTGGTCCTGAGCCAGATCGAGGAGGGCCTCGACGCGATCGGGCCGAGCCCGCCCGGTCTCTACCTGCACATCGACGTGCTGCGGTCGCTTCCCCTCGATGACGAGGCGTCGTACGACCCCGAGGACTTCGAGGCCGTCTCGGAGGCGCTCAGCGGTTTGACCGGCTACCTCACCGCCACCTGCAACGACAATTAGCCGTACCGTCTCGCGAGGTCACTCTCGTGCCTCGGTTGGGCAGTCGCAGCGACGAGTTGGAGGCTGCGGGCAGCCGCCCAGGGTGGTTTTCCGAGTGTGCGCTATTGAATCTCGTATGGGTGTCAAGTGGCTTTGCCGGGTTCGGGTTGCGGACGCGTCGAGGAGGCCGGTGGTGTGCCGGTAGCGCTCCGGGTTGGGCTGGGTGGACACGACAGGGATGAGCCACTCGCCGGGTGGCGGGGGCACTCTCGTAGGAAGTCACACCGGACCCGTTCGGCTCTGTGTGACGTGCCGGGGTCGGCAGGTCATTCGTTGCACAACCCGAGGGTGTGAGCCGGTTCGTTTGGGCCAGACCCCGACGGGCTGGGGTCAGGCGGGTCGGGGGAGGTGTTTGAAGACTTCCCGGGCGACGTAGCGTTTCAAGATGCGGGCGACTTCGCCCATGGTCTTGCCTTCGGCGAGGCGCCGGGCGACGTAGTCGCGGGTGGCTTGGTCGTGGCGCATCCGGGTGATCACGACATGGAACAGCGCCGAGTTGGCTTGGCGGTTCCCTCCTCGGTTGAGCCGGTGGCGACGGGTCTTGCCCGAGCTGGCGGGGATCGGTGCGACGCCGCACAGGAGGGCGAAGGCGGCCTCAGACCGGATGCGCTCCGGGTTGTCCCCGGCGGCGACCAAGAGCTTGGCGGCGGTGTCTTGACCGACAGGCTGTTCTCGATGGCCTGGTTCAGCGATTGCGTCATCGAACGCAAAGCCTCGGCTATCGATTTGCGGATGGCGGGACCGATGACGGGGAACAGTGCGTCGGCGAAATCGTCCGGATCCTGCCGGATCGATTTTTTCATGCACTGCTCGACAGGCTCCTGCAGCGCCCGAACGAGACGCTTGTCGGCGTGGCTGCGAAGGATCGATTCCGGCAGGACGTCGGAAATGTCCGCGGTGCGGCTTTCCGGCGTTTCAAGCCGCCGGGTAATGGCATCGAGCGCTTTCTTTTCGTTATGGAAAAGAATCTGCTTGAGTTTATCGATGTCGTTCAACGCGGCGCGTCCTGTACTGTCCCGACGGCAGGCCACCGGCCGCCTGCGGCCGATGGAATCCCGGTCTTACTCGGGCAGGTCCAGCTCACGGTTCAGTCGCAGCGCGACCTCGGAGAGCAGTGCCGCCAGGTCCTCACGACCGACCTTGCGGTCCTCCAGCTGGTTGGCCTGCCGGGTCAGCATCGAGTTGAACTCGTCACGGCTTTGCTGGATTACCTGTATCAATTCGAGGCTTTTTTCCTGCAGCGCACCGCGAATTGCACGGGCCTCAGTTGCCGTTTGTTCATCGAGCCGTGACAGGGACTCCTCGAACCGGCGCTTGAGCTCCTGCATTTCGGCGGTTGCGTCCTCGCGCTCCTCCGCTCGCTCACGCCTTTCATTGACCAGTCGCTCGCCGAGCAACTCGAGTTCGCGCCTGACAAAAGCCTCGAGACTCTCGATCCGGTTACTCAGGTCGGTGCGCAGGTGTTCACTCGCCGCGTTGATGTTCGATTCCAGCTGGTCAAAGCGACGCTGGTAGTCGCGCATTTGCCCGCCGAAAAGGATTTCGCGAATTTTTCCGACATTCTGTTCGGGGTCGTCTGCGTGGGCGCCGCTCAGCGCATGTTGTTGCTCTTTGTCTGACATGGTGGCCTCTCTACTCGATCGTGAGGCAGCTATTCGGAATCTTCGCCCATCCGCTCTAGACGGTAACCGTGCTGATAGATTGCTGACAGCTGCCAGCCGTTGCTTTCGGTGAGTTTCAGTTTTTTCCGCAATCGGCTGATGTGGGTATCCACGGTGCGGGTGTTGAGGTCGGCCCCGTGCATGCCCCAGATGGATTCGAGAATATGGCTGCGGGATACGACCCTGCCATTGTTCTTGAACATGAACAGCGCCAGGTCGAATTCGCGATGGGTCAGCTCGACTTCGTCGTCGCCCAGGCCCACTGTTTTGCGCTTGAGATCGAATACATAGGGTGCTGTATCCGGCAGGTCATCGGGTTTTCGCCCGCCGGCCGCGCGGCGCGCCAGGGCTGCGACCCGTGCGACCAGCTCCTTGTAACGGACCGGCTTGGCCATGTAGTCGTCGGCACCGGCTTCGAGAGCACGAACAATATCGCTTTCTTCGTCGCGGGCCGTAATGAATATGATCGGGGTAAAGTTCTTCCCGCTTTGCCGGATCTTTTGCAGAACCTCCAGACCGCTCATCTGGGGCAGCATCCAGTCCAGCATCATCAGGTCGTAGCTCTCCCGCAGCGCCTTGCGCAGGAAATCCCGTCCATTATCGAAATGCGAGCAGGTGTGTCCCGCTTCGCCCAGCCAGCGGACGATAAGATCGGCCTGCTCCTGGTCGTCTTCGAGTAAGGCAATCCTCACGGTGTCCCATTCCTCAGTCGGTTAAAAACTTAAGGACTTGCCCCAGCAATAATCCTAAACCTCTGAAGTGTCGACAATGTTTAACGTTGCGTCAAGGTTTTTGAGCAAATCGGCCGCCGTCTGGAATCGATCCGCGGGATCCTTGGCCATCATTCGAGCCACCAGCGGCTGGAACCGGCTGAGTTCGTCCGGCAGCGGTGGAATAGCCGCATGGGTATGTTTATAGATCACGGCCATCGGGCTGGCGGCGGTATAGGGCTTGCGGCCGGTCAGCAGCTCGTACCACATCACGCCGAGGCTGTAGATGTCACTGCGGGCGTCGATCGGATCACCCTGCCCCTGCTCCGGACTCATGTAATAAGGGGTTCCAAATATCTCGCCGGTCTCGGTCAGCTCGGCCTCGAGGAACATCTGCTTGGCATGACCGAAGTCAATCAGGGCCAGCGAATGATCCTCTCGCACCATGACGTTGGCCGGCTTGAGATCCCGATGCAGGATTCCGACCTCGTGAATTGCGTTCAGCGCGGTCGCAATCTGCCAGACATAACGCTGGGACAGTTCGGGCGTCATCCCCTCGCGCAGATGCGCCTTGAGGTCGCCGCGGGGAAAATACTCCATCGCAATGTAGACCACTTCGTCGGCGACCCCATGATCGAAAATTCGTACGACGTTGGGATGGCGAAGATCTGAGACCACTTCGCATTCCTGCAGAAACCGCTCGAGCTTGTCCGTATCGATCTCGGCGGCGTTACGCAGCACCTTGAGCGCAACCTTCATGCCTTCGTGCTCTGCAAGAAAGATCGAGGCCGGCCCGCGCTCGGACACCTGGTTGAGGATATGGTAGCCGCGAATGGACAGGACGCCTGGTGAAACTGTTTTCAGCTCCCTCACCGTTGCAGCCGCGGCCCGCTTGAGCGGATTACGCGAACGAATCGCATCACGAATCGAGTTAATCAGGTTCTTATTGGTCAGCCGGCTCTTGGGCAGGTAATCGTGAGCCCCTGCCTTGATAGCTTTTACAGCGAGCATTTCATCGCCGGCCGCCGTTAGAAAAATGATCGGCGGGCAATCGCGCTCGGCGCGCATTGCGCGCAGCCAGTCCAGCCCGTTCTCCTCGCCCAGGCGGTAGTCGAGCAGGATCACGTCTATGTCATCCCGGAGATCGCTGACCCGGGGCATGACGGTCGGGTCCTGGTCGGTAACCTGTGAGCGCGGCCATTCTGATGTGATGTGGTGCGCGAGCAGCTCCCGGAATTCGGGATGATCATCGATGATCATGACGTTGGGGGTCATTGCATTTGGGCGTCGGTCAGCCGGACCGCCAGAACCGGCTGCTCAGGCGCTGATTTCTTCCAGAAATGCCCGAATCTGGCGAATAGTAACCCGAATCGCCTCGCTGTCGTCAGCCCGGGCAGCTTTCTCCAGCGCCTTGCCGAATTCCGAAACCCGGTCGAGGCCGTAGGCGCCACCGGAACCGTGGAGGTTGTGACCGATGATCCGTAGCTTATCGAAGTCACCTCGCGCCAGCGCATCTTCCAGCGTGCCGACCTCCTCACGGCGCCGCGCAAGATATCCGGGCAGAAGTTCCTGCAGGATCGGATCGTCGGTGTCGATGTCAGGCATTTACCAGTTCTCTGTGATTCGGGTTATTTGAGTATGGATTGCGAAGCAGGTCAGTCCCGCGAAGTACGTCACGCTGCAGGAGCTTTAATTTTAACTACAAGATCTGTCACATTGGTACCCGAAGCGAAGGCTGGCAACAGAACCCCGGCCGCCGCGAGGAATTTTCCGGCATTTGCGCTCGTCAATGCCTGCCGCAGGTCTGCTCCACGGCTTTCCCCCTTTACAATTGTTTGCCCGTCAACAACGGCGCCAGCAGCACCGGCGCCGTCCAGTCCGTCCGTTCCGGCGCACAGGACCACGGTCTCATCGGATCCGGCGATTCGTTCCGCTATCAGCAGGGCAAGGTGCTGGCAGCGCCCACCGAGACCGGGGCTGGCCGGCAGCCTGATCTGCGGTTCACCGCTGTGCAGCCAGGCGCCTGCTCCGGTCCCGTCGGCAATGTGCGCGGCAACGCGCTCGATATCGTCGCCGAGATCGCGGGCGCGACAACGCACCCGGTAACCCAGCGTGGATGCCTCCTGCGCCGCGGCCGCCAGTGCATCTTCCGGCCCCGCCACGACCTCTGTCGGCATGGCCCCGACATCCGGCGGTTGCGGTGCGCACATCGACCGCACCCAGTCGGGCAGCCCGCCGGGCAGAGCTGTCTTCGCGGCAGTCAGCGGACCGGAACCGACCAGGGCCGGCTCGTCTCCGGGAACATCTGAAATGATCAGCAGGCGGCATTTCGACGGTTCGAGGTGTTGCAGCAGGCGCCCGCCCTTCAGCGTCGACACCGCCCGTCGAACCGCGTTGATCTCGTCAATCGGCCGGCCGCTGGCGAGCAGCCAGTCGTTGAGTGTCGTCAGGGCATCCAGGTCGACCCTGGGCGGCAACCGCTCGACCATGGCCGAGCTTCCACCCGACAGCAGGAAAAGAATTTTCCTGTGTGCAGAGACGAATTCCACGAGCCGCTCACCGGCATCGAGACTGCGGCGGTCGGGCCGTGGATGGGCCGACAACACCAGCTCACAGCGAGGGGGCAGGCGCGTTCCCGGATCGCGGTATTCAGCAGCGGTAATAGCCAGGGAATCGTTCAGGGCAAGGCCGAGCGTATCGGCAGCCCCCGCGAGCATTGCGTCGGCCGCCTTGCCGATCGCGACGGCCGCCCAGTCGCCCGTCATCCCGGTACAGGCGCGGGCGACAACCCGTCGACCGTGCACCGCCGCGAGCGCGGCGCGATAGACCGCCAGAGCATCGGCATGCAGGCCCGCCAGAGGCCCGGCGGGCATTAATAACCGCGGCCGGCGCCAGTCAGCTTCAGGGCACGCTGCGCCTTGGCGCCATCGGAGCGTTCCCTTTCGATCCGCGCCAGGTAGGCTTCGGTAACATCGCCGGTCACATAGTCGCTGGAAAAACAGGACGTATCGAAACCGCTGATGTGCGATTTTTCGTAATAGACCGCATCGACCAGGTCATCGAGCTCCTGGTAGATCAGCCGGTCGGCGCCAATCAGCTCGGCGACTTCTTCTGTGGTGCGGCCGTGAGCAATCAGCTCCGAAGCAGCAGGCATATCGATGCCATAGACATTCGGGTAACGCACCGGCGGAGCCGCCGAAGCGAAGTACACCTTTTTGGCGCCCGCTTCGCGCGCCATTTCGATGATCTGCTGCGAAGTGGTGCCACGCACGATTGAATCGTCGACCAGCAGCACGTTCTTGTCGCGAAACTCCAGGTCGATCGCATTGAGCTTGCGGCGCACTGATTTACGGCGTTCCTGCTGTCCGGGCATGATGAACGTCCGCCCGATATAGCGGTTCTTTATGAACCCTTCACGATTCTTGACCCCCAGCTGATGCGCCACAGTGACCGCCGCGGTGCGGCTCGTATCGGGGACCGGCACGACGACATCGATGTCGTGGTCGGGCCAGTCGCGCAAAATTTGCCCGGCCAGCTTTTCGCCCATTCGCAGACGGGCCTTGTAAACCGAAATCTCGTCGATGATCGAATCCGGCCGGGCAAAATAAACGTACTCGAAGATGCAGGGCGTATGCCGCACATTCTCTGCGCACTGCTCCGTGTGGAGGCGTCCGGCCGTATCGATGAAGATGGCCTCGCCAGCTGCAACGTCACGGAGTAACTCGAAACCCAGGGCATCCAGCGCAACGCTCTCCGAAGCAACGATGTGCTCGACGCCGCCAGCGACCTTGCGCTGACCGATGACCAGCGGCCGGATCCCGTTTGGATCGCGAAATGCCACGACCCCGCCACCCACGATCATGGCGACGACCGCGTAGCCACCGCGACAGCGCTGGTGGAGCCGCCGTACCGCGTGAAATATGTTGGCCGGTGTCAGTGATCCCCGCGAGCGCTTCTGCAGTTCGTGGGCGAACACGTTCAGCAGCACCTCGGAATCGGACCCGGTGTTGAGGTGGCGCAGGTCCTCGCGCGCGAGCTCCAGCGCCAGTTCGCTGGCGTTAGTCAGGTTGCCGTTGTGTCCGAGACAGATTCCGAAGGGAGAATTGACATAGAACGGCTGCGCTTCGGAAGACCCGGCGCCGCCGGCGGTCGGATAACGGACGTGGCCGATCCCCATGTTGCCGGTGAGTTCCATCATATGGCTGGCTTCGAATACATCCCGCACCAGGCCGTTGCGGCGGCGCATGTGGAGCTGGCGGCCCTCGGCCGTGCAGATCCCCGCGGCATCCTGGCCGCGGTGCTGAAGCACCGTCAGCGCATCGTAAATATCCTGGTTGACCGGTGAGTGGCTGACGAGTCCGACAAGTCCGCACATTGGCTAGTTACCCGATCCTGGTTCGACGGCCGCTTCGCCGCCCGGTTCTGCAACCGGGTCCGGCAGGTGCTGTGACAGTTCTTCCGGGAGCATCCCGCGCAACCAGTCCGCTACGCCGGCACCGTACGGAATCGTCTTCGACTCCTGCCACCAGGCTTCCCGGTCGAGGTCGATTGCGCCGGCAAACAGCACCGCGATTCCGAAAATGACCACGCCGCGTACCAGCCCGAACATCAGTCCGAGCGTTCGATCGGTACCCGACAACCCGGTTTTCCTGATCAGCAGCGCTACCACCTGGCCGACCAGCCCGCCGATCAGCAGCACGGCGATGAAGATAACGCCGCGCGACACCCAAAGCTCGAGAAAGGCGGAATTGAGTTTGCCGCTAAGGTAAGGCTCGACGACGTCGGAGAAATTCCAGCCGCTCCAGATTGCAATGACCCAGGTCAGCAGCGACAGGAGCTCTGGAAAGAATCCGCGGAACAGTCCGATGAGGGCCGATACCGCGATTACGCCCACGATTAGCATGTCGATAATCAGCATGATTGTGCGTCAGCCAGTTTCATTCGCGCCGGAATTCTATCAGGGATGACTGACCAGTTGTGTCTGCTGCCGGTCGGCACGCAATCTTTCGGCCAGTGCCTCCGCACGCGCCTTGTCAGGCTCGGGTCCGACCCTGACGCGGAACATGACCCGACCGTTGACCACACCTCGCAGAACGAACGCCGGGTAGCCGGCATCCTTCAGCAGTTCGACCAGCCGGCGGGCATTGGTTTCGCTGGTGAAGCTGCCGACCTGGACCGCCCAGCCGCTGGCGGACGCAGGCGTCAGCGTGACGGCGGGCGCGTCTCCATCCGCTGCAGGCCGGCGCACCGGCGGCACCGGTGCCGGTGGCCCCGGCTCTTCAACCGGCTCCGCTGTCGGCGGTTCCTGCCGACCCTCAGGCATCGGTCCGGGCTCTCCGATTGCGACCGTGTGGCTGCGTACCGGGTCGGCTACGGCCTCCCGCGTATCGGGCACCGGCAGCTCCAGGTCCGTCGAGACGGTCTTGTCCGTCTGCGGCCCGTCGAGCACGGCGGGTATGATCAGTACCGCCGCGAGTATGAGCACCGCGGCACCGAGCAGTCGTTCCTTCACTTTTACTCCGGGTGGTTGAAGTCGCGGCGAAGTGTAACTCGGGAAGCTCAGTCGTTGGGTGCCAAATAGTCGAGCGCCGGTCCAACTACCCGAAACGAGCCAGTTACCAGCACACGGCCGCGGCTGCCGGCCAGACCCGCTGCGGCATCCAGCCCGTCTTCCAGCGAAACCGCGCAATGAACCGGGGCTTCGACACAACCCTGCAGCCGATCCTGAAGCTGCTCCGGCGACAGCGCCCTGGGCGAGCCATCGCTGACCGCAATCCATTCATCCACGTTGTCGGCAAGGGCGCGGGCGACCCCCTCGACCGGCTTGTCCTGCATCAGCGCTATCACCGCGATTGTCCGTCCCTCGAAACCGGCCAGGCTCGCGCCAAGCACGGCCGCAGCTTCGGCATTGTGAGCGACATCCAGCACCCATTCGCAGTCCCGGGCAACACGCTGCGATCGCCCGTCCAGCCGGGCCCGCCTGATCCCCTCCGCAACGTGGCTACGGTCGACTCGCAAGAAGGGTCCGAGCTGTTCCACGGCAGCTAGTGCGCATGCTGCGTTGTCGAGCTGCTCGTTGCCGCCAAAAGCCGGCAGCGGCAGGTCGTCGAAAGCGATGACCGTACCGTGCCAGCGCCAGCGATTCGCATCGCGCCGCCAGTCGAAATCCGCGCCGATACTCAGCAGGCGGGCACCGGTCGCGGCGGCGGTATCTGCCAGGGCCGCAGGAGGATCCCGGTCGCCGACGATCGCGGGACGCCCTGGCCTGAACACGCCCGCCTTTTCCCTGGCGACCAACTCGCGGTCATTGCCCAGCCATTCACAGTGATCCAGGCCGATTGAAGTCACCACGGCAGCTGCCGGGTCGATGACGTTCACCGCATCCAGGCGCCCGCCCATACCGACTTCGAGCACATTGAAATCGGTATCGTGCTCGCGGAAGACCAGGAGGGCCGCCAGCGTCGTGTACTCGAAATACGTCAGGCTGACGTCCTGCCGCGCAGCATCGACCCGTTCCAGGGCCGCCACGATTTCTTCATCGGCGGCCTCCTCGCCGCCAATTCGTATCCGCTCATTGAACCGGCGCAGATGCGGCGACGTGTACGCCCCCGTGCGGTACCCGGCCGCACGCGCAATAGATTCGAGATAGGCCACGCAGGACCCTTTGCCGTTGGTGCCGGCAACGGTGACGGCGAGACCGGCATCGCGCGGCAGGCGCAGCCGGCCATGCACCCGGCGCACCCGGTCGAGACCGAGGTCGATCGACCGGGGGTGTTGGCGCTCGATCCGCGCCAGCCAGGCATCGAGGGTCCAACGCTCAGCCAGCCGGGTTCTCCACGGCCAGGCCGGCGCGGGGCTGCAGCTTGTCGAGCAATTCCGCAATCCCGCCACGCAGTTCACGCCGGTCGAGAATCATGTCGAGAGCACCGTGCTCGAGAAGGAACTCACTGCGCTGGAAACCCTCGGGCAGCGTCTGACCGACCGTCTGCTCGATAACCCGGGGCCCGGCGAAACCGATCAGCGCCCGTGGCTCGGCGATGTTGATGTCGCCGAGCATCGCCATGCTCGCGGAAACGCCGCCGGTCGTCGGGTCAGTCATCACCGAGATGTAGGGAATGGCGGCCTTGCGCAACCGCTCGAGCACCGCGGCGGTTTTGGCCATCTGCAGCAGCGACAGCAGCGCCTCCTGCATCCGGGCTCCGCCGCTGGCCGAGAAACAGACCAGCGGGATGCGCCGGTCGAGACACCGGCC
>JAHEKH010000200.1 GCA_024638445.1 Gammaproteobacteria bacterium
CGACCACCGGTGCGCGGCTGCGAACGGTTGGTTCGTCGAGACCGGCAGGGACCTTCAGTGGCGCCCGGGCTGTCGTCTGCTGGTAGCTCTGCGGCTTCTCGCAGTTGTTGGTCGCGCAGCCAGTCGCGAATACCGCTGCCGCGATCAGTAGTCCATATCGTGTCATTCAGTCACCCGCTCCAGGCCGATTTGTTGCATCACTGAGGCCACTGCCTCCTCGTGCTCGCGGTCGAGCGGCGTCAGCGGCAGCCGCAGCGCCGGACCCGCAAGCCCCAGGTGGCAGGCGGCGTATTTTACCGGAATCGGGTTGGGCTCGATGAACAAAACCCGGTGAAGCGGCGCGAGCCGTGCGTCGAGCGCTGCGGCCCGATCCCAGTCGCCTGCCAGGGCTGCGTCGCACAGGGCCGCCATAGGCGCCGGGGCCACGTTGGCCGTGACCGAGATAACCCCTTTCGCGCCGGCCCGCATCAGCTCCAGCGCGGTGGCGTCGTCACCGCTCAGCACCGTCATCGATCCTCCGCTGCCCTCGATGATTGCCCCAGCCCGTGACACGTCTGCCGTCGCCTCCTTAATCGCCACGATGCGCGGGTGGTCGGCAAGCCGGCAAACGGTCTCCGGCAGCAGGTCGCAGCCGGTCCGTCCCGGTACGTTGTAGAGAATCACCGGCCGGTCCGCAGCATCGGCCACAGCGACGTAGTGCCGGTACAGCCCGTCCTGCTTGGGCTTGTTGTAGTACGGCGTGACCACGAGACACGCATCCGCGCCAGCCTCGCAGGCCAGCCGGGTCAGTTCGATGGTGTGGGCGGTATCGTTGCTCCCGCTGCCGGCAATGACCGGAACGCGGCCGGCGGCCGTGGCAACGGCAAGACTCACCAGGCCCGCGAGCTCATCGGCTTTCAGCGCCGGCGACTCGCCGGTCGTGCCGCCGATGACCAGCCCGTGGGTGCCCTGATCGAGGTGATACTGTAACAAGCGCTTGTAAGCACCTGTATCAATTCGACCATCCGGCCGCATTGGTGTGATCAGGGCGACCAGGCTGCCGTGGAACTCTTGCGTCATGTTTCACCCCGAAAACCGGCCGCGATGGTAGCTGTGCCCGCGACCCCCTGCAACCGCGCCGGACGGCTTGCCAAGCCGCCGGTTACCGGTACACTGCATCGGTGCCAGCCACACGCCATAGTAACTCCAAAGCATGAATGAGCTGATCGTGATTTCCGCGGTCGGCCGCGACCGGCCGGGCGTGGTTAAGAACCTCACCCAGACGGTGCTGGAGTGTGGCGGCAACATCGTCGAAAGCCGCATGACCGCACTGGGCAAAGACTTCGCGATGCTGCTGCTGGTGGCCGGCAACTGGCACACGCTGGGCAAACTCGAGGGCAAACTGCAGCGCGCGACAGAAGGCGATGACCTGAACGTCAGCGTGCGCCGCACCGAGGAGCGCCCGATCCGGGAGGACATGCTGCCCTATGGGGTGGACGTCGTATGTCTCGACCAGCCGGGTATCGTTCATCACCTCGCGGGCTTTTTCTCGACCCGGGATATCGACATCGCGGAGATGAACACCCGCAGCTATGCCGCGGCGCACACCGGGGCGCCGATGTTTTCGGTACAGATCACTATCAACGTTCCCAGCCGCGTGCACATTGCCGCGCTGCGCGAGGAATTCATGGAGTTTTGCGACCGGCTCAACCTGGATGCCATCCTGGAACCGGTCAAGGGCTAAGAGGACTTTTTTGATGAGTGTAGAAATTGGACGTGTCGTTCCTGACTTCAAGGCCGCTGCCACCGGGGACAAGACCATCCGCCTTAAAGACCTGCGTGGCCAGAGGGTCGTGCTGTATTTCTATCCCCGCGACAACACCCCCGGATGCACCACGGAAGGTGAAGACTTCCGCGACAACTACCGCAAGTTTCGCGCCCGCAAGACAATAATCCTGGGTGTCTCCCGCGACAGCATCAAGTCCCACGAGAAATTTCGCGACAAGTTCGGGTTCCAGTTTGACCTGCTGGCTGACGAGGAAGAAAAGCTCTGCCAGGCCTTCGACGTCATGAAAGACAAGAACATGTACGGGAAGAAGGTTCGCGGCATCGAGCGCAGCACTTTTCTCATCGATGAGAAGGGCAAACTGCGGCGCGAGTGGCGCAAGGTAAAAGTTAACGGTCACGTCGAGGAAGTGCTCGACGCCATCAAAGAACTCTAAGAACTACCCGGATGCCGAGCTCCGCGGCGGCGGAGCCTGTTGGATTTCTATGACACCGACACCTGGAAAACGAATCTTCGTCCTGGACACCAATGTCCTGATTCACGACCCGACCGCGCTGTTCCGTTTTGACGAGCACGACGTCTACCTGCCGATGGCCGTACTCGAAGAGCTGGACGCCACCAAGAAAGGCATGTCCGAGGCTGCCCGCAACGCACGCCAGGCGAGCCGCTTCATCGATTCGATGATGCAGGACACCACCAAGGACGAGATAGATCACGGGCTGCCGTTACCGTCGCGCATGGACGAGGATCATGAAGGCACTAACGGCAGCGGCCGGCTGTTCTTCCAGACCCGCTCCCTGCCCTACCTGCTCCCGGACGACCTGCCGGGCAACCGGCCGGATAACGCCATCCTCGGCAACACGCTGGCGCTGCAAAAAGAGCACGATGTGGCCGTGACGCTCGTGTCGAAAGACATCAACCTGCGAATCAAGGCATCGGTGCTGGGTATTCACGCGGAGGACTACTACAACGACAGGACACTCAGTGATGTCGACCTGTTGTTTACCGGTGTCCACGAGCTGCCCGAGGATTTCTGGGACCAGCACAGCAAGGACGTCGATTCCTGGCAGGAGAGCGGTCGCACCTTTTATAAAATCGAGGGACCACTTGCCGCCGACTGGTACCCCAACCAGTTTATCTACACGCCGGGCGACCACGCCTTCGAGGCAATTGCCAAAGAAACTGACGGCAGCACCGCG
>JAHEKH010000084.1 GCA_024638445.1 Gammaproteobacteria bacterium
TTCTTCGCAGTCTTACGTTTCTTCGCAGTCTTACGTTTCTTCGTAGTCTTGCGCTTCTTCGCAGTCTTACGTTTCTTCGTAGTCTTGCGTTTCTTCGCAGTCTTACGTTTCTTCGTAGTCTTGCGCTTCTTCGCAGTCTTACGCTTCTTCGTCTTACGTTTCTTCGTCTTACGTTTCTTCGTAGTCTTACGTTTCTTCGCAGTCTTGCGTTTCTTCGCCGTCTTACGTTTCTTCGCAGTCTTGCGTTTCTTCGTAGTCTTGCGTTTCTTCGCCGTCTTGCGCTTCTTCGCAGTCTTGCGTCGCGTAGTTTTCTTACGCGTCGCCTTCTTGCGCGTCTTTCGCTTCTTGCTAGCTTTGGTAGCCATACAGTTCTCCAATGTCGGGAATGTACGGGGCGATATATACAACAAACGGAAGAAATCCAGCAACTTATCCCATGGAATGTAAATTTCCATGTCGGCACTTAGAGACGCGGGTTACGTAAGCGCGGGTCACGGTCCTGGTGCGTGTGAATAACCGGCAATGCACGCGCGATTCAACAGTTCTAAAGCAGCGAACAAGCGAAAACACTGGAAATAGCAGTGAATAGTGCCAAAGCGTCACTTCAGCTTGTTAATAAAGTCCCATTGCTTTTTCGTGACCGGTGTCACGGAAAGGCGGTTACCCCGACGCAACAACACCATGTCCGATAACGCTCCGTCTGCGTATTCGCGGAGTTCCGGTAAGCCGATGATTCGCGCGAATTTGCGCACGAACCGGACGTCTACCATGAACCACCGCGGATCGTCCGGATCGCTCTTTGGATCGTAGTGATGATCTTCCGGATCGAATGCGGTGTGATCCGGGTAGGCTTGTCGCACAACTTTTGCGATACCGACAATGCCGGGTTTCGGGCAGCTCGAATGATAAAAAAAGCACAGGTCGCCGTTCTTCATTTCGCGCATGAAGTTGCGCGCCTGGTAATTTCGCACACCATCCCAGGAGGTTCGTTTTTTTGGTTCCTGCATCAGGTCGTCGATGCTGTAGCTGTTCGGTTCGGATTTGAGCAACCAGTAGTTCATTTCTTTTATCGCCAGTGCAGGGTTAGTAACAACGCATTTCAGTGTACACACGGGAAACGGGAACATCCCACTCCTGCGGCATTATTGACGGGACCTTCTGAAATTCATAGGCCACGCCAGCCAGCAACGGATGATTCTCGTGGTCCGTGTTCCTCGACGCAAACGTCTTGTCGTAGTAGCCGCCGCCCATTCCCAGGCGATTCAGGCTGGAGTCGAATGCAACGAGCGGTACCAAAACGATATCGAGTTCCCCGGCCGCGATCGACTGGTCTTGTCGGGGCTCCGGGATACCGTAGCGGTTACTGCTCAACAGCGTCTCCGGAGTGTAGGCGCAGAACTCCAGCAGCCCACACTCGCGTACCACCGGCAGGAAAACCCCGCGACCCGTTTGCCAGGCATGTTTGATCAGGGGCGCGAGGTCTATTTCGCCGTCATTGGCGATATAAGCGGCAAGCCGACGGCTTTCGCGATAGGTATCGCTGGCGATGATCCGCGTGCACAGCCGGGCGGCGGCAGCCCGGGCGACACCCGGGTCGAGGTCCCGGCGGCGACGGCGCATCATTTTGCGTATGTCGTTGCGTTCGTCAGCCGGCATAGTCGAGGGTCAGGGGCGAATTCCGTTCGCCGTCCCGGAAAGGAAATGGCGCCGCCGCATGTGCCGTCTTGGACCATTGCTCTCGAGCCAGAGCAATAAGTGGGGTCTACCGCGATGCCTCAGGCTTCCCGGAATAACCCGGACCTGCACAACGGCATCCACAGAGTTCGACCCCGAGGTGAGTAATTAGGGTCGAGAGGATTCCCGGCCCGCCTCGGACACTGCAGCTGGCGCCATCTCTAGTCTATGGGCTGGCGCCGGGATCGGCAACGTGAACTGGTTCACAAAACGCAGGTATTTAACCCGGGTTTCGGTGATTTCCGGCCTGGAATGGCCTCAGAGCTCCAGCTGCTGGCTACCCGAGGCCGAGGTGCTCTCAACAAGCTCGCAGAGATCACGCACCCGCCCACAGAGCTTGCTGTCGATCTTGTCGTCGCTGTTTTCCGACCGGAGCAACTCGTTGGTGATATTCAGCGCTGCCATTACGGCGATGCGGTCGAGTCCGATCACCTTGCCGCTGTCACGGATCTCACGCATCTTGCGGTTGAGCATCTCTGCCGAACGCAACAGGTCATCGCGTTCCTCGGCGGGGCAGGCGACCTGGTACTCTTTTTCGAGGATGCGAACGCTTACCCGGGATATTGAATCGCTCACGAGGCGTGCTCCATCGATTTGAGTCGCCCGACCATTGCTTCGACGCGCGAACGCACCTGCTCGTTTTTCTGCAGCAGGTTAGCGCGCTCCGCGATCAGCGAATCCTGGCGCTGACGCAAAGAGCGGTTTTCTTCCCGCAGGTGGTTAAAGGTCAGCAGCAGTTCTGCGAGACTTTTTTCCAACCGCTTGAGATCGGCTTCGAGTTCTTCTCGGGGGGTTTGATCAGACATAGTGGTCACTAATATAGGGGTCGCTCCGGCGGGGGGTCAATATCGCCTTAATCGGCCGCCGATGGAGTGTTAGCATGCGCGTTGGCAAAGCGTCACGTGGAAAATGGTGTCTGGTCCCGGTTTCAATGAATTAGCTCAGGCGCTTGCGGGCGCTGGCTGCCAGACGGAGGCGGCCGAATGTCACGCGACGCTGACCGGTCTGCTGTGTGCCGGCGGGTCGCTGCCTCAGGACTGGATGGCGCAAATCAGCGGCGGTGGCGACAGCCTGGACGATTGCCGGGCCGAGCTCGAGGCGCTTCGCTCGGGCGTTACGGCGGCGCTGGCCAGCGACAGTCTCGAATTCGACCTCCTGCTCCCCGATGATGACGAACCGCTCGAGATTCGCACCGACGCACTGGGACACTGGTGCCAGGGTTTTTTGTACGGACTGACGCTGGGCGGGATCGAGGCCGGGCAGGCATTGCCCGGCGACGTCGGCGAGGTGGTCAGCGATTTTTCGCGGCTCAGCGAGGTACGCCACGAAGGTGAAGCCAGCGAAGAAGACGAAACCAGTTACACCGAGATTTGCGAGTTCGTTCGCGTCGGAACACAGCTGGTCTTCGAGGAGTTGTCCACCCGGCGGGAGCGGCCGTGAACGCGAAGGAATTCCCACGCCGCCGCAAGCACCTCTTGGGAATGATGGGCGAGGAGGCCATTGCGATCCTGCCGGCATCGCCCGTGCGGGTGCGCAACCGCGACGTCGAGTACGATTATCGTCCGGACAGCGACTTCTACTACCTGACGGGTTTTCCGGAGAGCGATGCGGTTGCCGTGCTGATGCCGGGCCAGAAGCCGGCCTATGTGCTGTTTTGCCGTGAGCGCGACGCGGAGCGGGAGGCCTGGGACGGTGACCGGGCCGGGCCCGAGGGTGCGGTCGAGCACTACGGAGCCGACGATGCGTACCCGATCTCCGATATCGACGATATTCTCCCGGGCCTGCTCGAGCGGTGTGAGCGGGTCTACTACACGATGGGGGCCCATCCCGATTTTGACCAGCGGCTGATCGGCTGGATCAACCGCCTGCGGGCCGGTGGTCAGCGCGGTGCGCACGCGCCCGAAGAGCTGATTTCGGTGGAGCACCTGCTGCATGAACTGCGCCTGTTCAAGAGCCGTGCAGAGGTTGCCGCCATGCGCCGTGCGGCGAAGATCGCCGTTGCGGCACATCGTCGCGCCATGACCCTGACCCGGCCCGGGGTGTTCGAGTACGCCATCGAGGCCGAGTATCTGCACGAGTTCCGGCGTAACGGAGCCGTTACGTCCTACCCGCCGATCGTCGGCGGTGGCGCCAATGCCTGCGTTCTTCATTACCGGGCCAATAACGCAAAGCTTGCCGACGGTGACCTGCTGTTGGTCGATGCAGGCTGCGAATACGACTATTACGCATCCGACGTCACACGCACGTGGCCGGTCAACGGCCGGTTCAGCAAGCCGCAGCGCGAAATTTACGAGATCGTGCTGCAAGCGCAGCATGCCGCCATCGAAAAAGCTCAGCCGGGCAACCACTGGAATCAGCCGCACGAAGCGGCGGTGAAGGCCATCACCCGTGGGCTGGCACGGATCGGATTGCTCAAAGGTACGCCGGCCAAACTCATCCGTGACGAGGCGTACCGCAAGTTCTTTTTTCACCGCACCGGGCACTGGCTGGGCATGGATGTCCACGACGTGGGCGACTACAAGGTGGACGAGCAATGGCGGGTGCTCGAGCCGGGCATGGTGATGACCGTGGAGCCGGGCATTTATATCGCCCCCGGTACGCGGGGTGTGCCGCGCCGGTATCACGGTATCGGGGTGCGCATCGAAGACGATGTGCTGATTACTAAAAAGGGTCCCGACGTATTGAGCGGCGCGCTGGAACGCGACCCGGACGAGGTCGAGGCCCTGGCGTCGGAGAACCAGGTCCGCCGGCGATGACCGTGGCTTGCGATACCGACGTCCTCATTGCCGGTGGCGGCATGGTTGGCGCCAGCCTGGCTGCTGCACTGGCGCCGCTGTCGCTGCGGGTGACGGTCGTCGAAGCAGCGCCGCCACGCGCGCCCGGCCAGCCCAGCTACGATGACCGTTCCACAGCCGTTTCCTGGGGCAGCCGCCGGATCATGGAATCGCTCGGCGTGTGGCCGGACCTGCAGCCGGCGGCAACGCCGATCAGCGCCATTCATGTCTCCGATCGTGGCCGCTTTGGTGTGACCCGGTTGACCGCTGCAGAGCAAGATGTCGCCGCGCTGGGTTACGTCGTCGAGAACCGCAGCCTGGGACAGGTTTTCTGGCGGGCCATGGAAAACGCCGGGACGGACATCCTGACACCGGCCCGGGTCTCCCGGATCGAAAACCGGGCGGACGCCGCCGTAGTCGGGATAGCGCAGGGCGACGAAATCCGCGAGGTTCGTACACGCCTGCTCATCGCTGCCGATGGCGCCCGCTCCGCGGTTCGCGATGCGCTGGGAATTGACGCCGAGACGACCCGCTACGAGCAGACCGCCGTCATTGCCAACGTCACGCCGGAGCATCCGCACGGCAACGTGGCCTATGAAAGATTCACCCTCAGCGGACCGCTGGCGTTCCTGCCGATGAGCAATGGCCGGTGTTCGGTGGTATGGACCCTGCCGCCCGCTACGGCTGACGAGGTCCGGGCACTCGACGACAGCGCGTTCCTGAGGGCCTTGCAGGACGCGTTCGGTCACCGCCTGGGCCGGCTGGTCCGGACCGGCGAACGGCACGCCTACCCGCTCAGCCTGGTGCGGGCGACGCAAATAACGGGCGCACGTTGCGCCGTCATTGGCAACGCCGCGCACGGACTTCACCCGGTAGCCGGGCAGGGTTTTAACCTCGGCCTGCGGGATGTCGCCGCGCTGGCTGAGGTGATTGCCGACGCGTGCGCAGGCACGGGGGATCCCGGCGATGCGTCGGCCTTGCGCCGATACAGCCACTGGCGCGCCGCCGACCACGACCGGGTGATCCGCTTTACCGACGGACTGGTACGGCTGTTTTCGAGCGATTTTGCCCCTTTGCGGCTGGCGCGTAGCGCCGGTCTCCAGGTGCTCGACCTGCTGCCGGGGCCGCGTCGGTTCCTGGCCCGCCAGTCCATGGGTCTGAGCGGTCCGCTGCCGCGGCTGGCACGCGGTATCCCACTGCGATGAACGAGTACGACGTCATCGTCGCCGGCGGCGGCATGGTGGGCCTGGCGACCGCTCTCGCGCTGGGCCGACAAGGACGGCGTGTCGCCGTCGTCGAGCCGCAGCCGGTACCGGTGATTGACGACGGCCGCATCGAACTGCGGGTGTCGGCTGTCTCGAGGGCCTCGCAAGCGTTGCTGGGGCGGCTGGGTGCCTGGGGATCGATTGAGTCCGCTGCGTTGGCGGCGTATCGCGAAATGCGCGTCTGGGACTGGCAGGTGCCGCCGGATTCCGCACAGGTGCTCAGCTTCGACAGCGCAGCCATCGGCGAACCCGAGCTCGGATTCATCGTCGAGAACCGGCGCATTGTTGCCGCGCTGGCGCGAACGATAGCCGCCCTGGACAATATTGAGCTGCTCGTACCGGCCCGGGCCGGGTCGGTCGAACTGGGTGACGACGCAGCTACCGTGGTGCTCGAGGATGGCCGGCGTCTTCGTGCACAGCTGCTCGTCGGGGCAGACGGTGGCCGCTCACAGACCCGCGCCATGGCCGGGATCGAGACCCGGGGCTGGTCGTACGAGCAGCGGGCCGTAGTCACCCACGTGACCACCGCGGAGGGCCATCGCGACACGGCTTTCCAGCGGTTCCTGCCTGAAGGACCCCTGGCCCTGCTGCCGCTGTACGACGGTCGCTCCTCGATCGTATGGTCGACGACTCCGGAACGTGCCGAGGAACTTCTCGCACTCGATGATGCCGGGTTTGTCAGCGCCGTAACCGACGGCTGCGACCGGGTGCTGGGGGAAGTCACAGACTGTGACCGGCGTGCCGCGTTCCCGCTGCACCTCAGTCACGCGATCGACTATTGCAGGAGTCGTTTCGTGCTGGTCGGGGATGCCGCGCACTCGGTGCACCCGCTGGCCGGCCAGGGTGTCAATCTCGGCTTCGCCGATGCCGCCGGACTGGCTGACACGCTCGACGGTGTGTCACCACGGGCCCTGGGAGACCTGGCGGTGCTGCGGCGCTACGAGCGGGCTCGCAAGGGAGACAACCTGTTGATGATGGGTTCGCTGGATGCGCTGAACCGGCTGTTTCGCAGCGACAGCGAGCTGGTCGGGCGGGTCCGCCAGACGGGGCTGTCGCTGTTCAACCGTCTCACGCCGCTGAAACATGCCGTCATCCGGCGCGCTATGGGTGGATGAACCGTTACAGTGCGTCGACCCGCGCCGCACAGATGAAGTCGTTTTCCGACAGCCCGCCAATCGCGTGAGTGGTATAGCGCACCAGGCAATGGCCATAGCCGACCTCCAGGTCCGGATGATGGCCCTGGCTGTTGGCGATCCAGGCGACGGCATTAACGAAGGCCATCGTCTTGTAAAACCCGTTGAACTCGAAGTCCCGCCGGATTTCCTTGCCGTTTTCGTCGATTGACCAGCCGTCTGCCAGCTGGTCCAGCCATTTCTGCGCATCCGCGGCGGACAGGGGCTCCACGCCACCCTCACAGGGCTTGCAGTGCCGATCGCTCAGGTCAGTCATAAGTTGCTCCAGCGCCCCAGGGGCTGTCAGGAAATACCGGTCGGTAATTTTACCTGTGGCCGCAGGCCGGTGGCGATGCCATTCAGGGCCGATCCGGCCCGCCCCGAGGGGGCTAACCGGCGGCAGGCGGTGCTATCATGCGCGTTCCGATCGAACAGGACTCCGCGAGAGAACCCGGCAGAACGCCGGGTCGCCGAAGGCGCAACCCGCCCGGAAACGCTCAGGCAAAAGGAGTGGGGATCCGGATCGGCTCTGGAGAGCGGCTGCCTGCCGGCAGCCCACCGAAGGGGCAGGCGCATCGCGCCGATCTCTCAGGTCTCAGGACAGAGGGGCGATGAGCTGCAAGGCTCGCCGTCCTTTTTTTGTTGGGGAGAAAACATGGCACAGCGCACCCCGCTGTTCGAGCAGCACCAGGCGGCCGGCGCACGCATCGTCGACTTCGCCGGCTGGGAGATGCCGGTCCGTTACGGTTCGCAAATCGACGAGCACCATGCGGTGCGCCGCGATGCCGGCATGTTCGATGTCTCGCACATGACCGTGGTCGACCTCGCGGGAGACCGGGTGCGCGAGTACCTGCAGTACCTGCTTGCCAACGACGTTGGCAGGCTCAGGACCGCCGGCAAGGCGCTGTACACCTGCATGCTCAATGAGGATGGCGGTGTCATCGACGACCTGATCGTCTATTTCCTCGATGATACGCATTACCGGGTCGTCGTGAATGCAGCCACGCGGGACAAGGATCTCGCGTGGATCGGCGAGCATGCCAAGGTCTTCGGTGTCGGGGTGACCGAGCGGGATGACCTGGCAATGATCGCCGTCCAGGGTCCGCAGGCCCGCGAGCGGGCGGTGGGCTGTCTGCCGCCGGCCATTGCCGATGCGGCGCGGGACCTGAAGCCTTTCAGCGCAGCGGCGCACGGCGAAGTGTTCGTCGGCCGAACCGGCTACACGGGCGAAGACGGCTTCGAGATTATCCTGCCTGGCGACGACGCGCCGGCGTTGTGGCAGGCGCTGTCGGCGGCGGGGGTGACGCCCTGCGGTCTCGGCGCACGCGATACCCTGCGGCTGGAGGCGGGTCTGAACCTGTACGGGCAGGACATGGACGAATCGACTTCGCCGCTGGAGTCCGGGCTGGGCTGGACGATTGCCTGGGAGCCGGTGGATCGCGATTTCATCGGCCGCCAGGCGCTGGAACAGCAAAAAGCCGATGGCGCTCCCTATCGTTTTACGGGGCTTTTGCTCGAGGGCCGCGGCGTGTTGCGGGCCCACCAGACAGTCATAACCGTGGACGGCGAAGAAGGCGAAATTACCAGCGGCACTTTTTCGCCGACGCTGGAGCGTTCGATTGCGCTGGCCCGCGTCCCCGTCGGCACGGGCGAACGTTGCGAAGTCGAGATTCGCGGGCGACGGCTGCCGGTACGGTGTGTGCGGCCGCCGTTCGTTCGCAATGGCGAAATCAAGATCAACCTGGACTGAGTAAGGGGAGAAAACGCGATGAGCGATATACCCGGCGACCTGAGGTACACCAAGTCTCACGAGTGGGTGCGCCAGGACGACGACGACAGAGTCACCGTCGGCATTACCGATCATGCCCAGGGTGCCCTGGGCGAGCTGGTCTACGTCGAGCTGCCCGAGGTCGGTATGGAGCTCAGCGCCGGCGATGCCTGCGCTGTCGTCGAGTCGGTCAAGGCGGCATCGGACGTTTACGCGCCGCTGGAGGGCGTTGTCGTGGAGGTCAACGACGCGCTCGCCGACCGGCCGGAGCTGGTCAACGAGCAGCCATATGACGATGGCTGGATCATGCGGCTCGAGCAGGTCGATGAAGACGAGCTGGCCGGGCTGCTCGACGCCGACACCTATCTCGAAACGCTGGAAGACGAATAGTGCCGTTCAATCCGCATACGCCGGACGAAATCCGTGAAATGCTCGACGTCATTGGCGTCGATACCACGGAACAGTTGTTCGACGAAATTCCGCCAGAGCTGCGGATCGACGACCTCGAGAACGTGCCGCCGATGGCCAGTGAGATGGAGATCAGCCGGACCATGCACGACCGGGCCAACCGCGACGGCATGACGTTGAACTTCATCGGCGCCGGCGCCTATGAGCACCACATCCCGGCCGCCGTCTGGCAGATCACGACCCGTGGTGAGTACTACAGCGCGTACACACCGTACCAGGCGGAGGCCAGCCAGGGGACGCTGCAGCTCATCTACGAGTTCCAGTCGATGATGTGTGCGCTGACCGGCATGGAGGTATCGAACGCCTCGCTGTATGACGGTGCCTCGGCGGTTGCCGAAGCGGCGTTGATGGCGGTCCGGGCTAACCGCAAGTCGAAATCGAGACGCCTGCTGGTTGCCGGCACGCTCAACCCCCGTTATCGCGAGGTGATGGTCAACATTACCGCCGGGCAGGGCCTGGTCCTCGACGAGTTGCCGTGGTGCACCGATGCCGGCAATACCGTGTCCGAGTCGCTCGAGCGTTTCGCCGGTGAAGACATTGCCGCCGTGATCGTCCCGCAACCGAACTTCTTCGGCGTACTCGAAGAGACCGATGCGCTGACCGACTGGGCGCACGCAAACGGCGCACTGGTTGTTGCCGTCGTCAACCCGGTGTCCCTGGCCCTGCTCAGACCGCCGGGTGCGTGGGGCACGGACGGCGCTGATATCGTTTGTGGCGAAGGACAGCCGCTGGGCGTCCCGCTGAGTGCGGGCGGGCCCTATTTCGGTTTCCTGACCAGCCGCGCCAGCTTCGTCAGGCAGATGCCGGGACGGATCGTTGGCCGCACGGTCGACGTCGACGGCCAGCCCGGATTTACCCTGACCCTGCAGGCCCGGGAACAACATATTCGACGCTCGCGTGCGACATCGAATATCTGCACCAACCAGGGACTCATGGTGACCGCCGCGACGATTCACATGTCGATGCTCGGCGCGGAGGGCCTGCGACGCGTGGCTGCGGTGTCGTGTCAGCGTACCCGCCAGCTCGTCGAGGGGCTGACACGTATTCCCGGCATCGAGACGGTATTCAGCGGCGACACTTTTCACGAGGCAGTCATCGCCCTCGACCGGCCTGCCGGTGCGGTGCTCGAGTCCCTCGCACATCGCGGCGTTTTCGGCGGCTACAACCTGGGCCGGCACTATCCCGGGCTTGGCGACGCAGTGCTGGTCTGCGCAACAGAGACCAAGAGCGAATCCGATATCGAGACCTGCATAGAGGCCTATCGCGGAGCGATGGCCGAAGTGCGGGTCGCCTGAACAACATCTACGAGGACTACACTAATGGCAACCGTTACCCTGAAAGGCAATGCCTGCAACACCAACGGCGAACTGCCGAAGGTCGGCGAGAAGGCACCCCGGTTCACTCTGACTAACAGCAAGCTGGAGGACGTCTCGCTGGATGCCTGGCGCGGCCGCAAGAAGCTGATCAGCATCTTTCCCAGTGTCGACACGCCGGTTTGCGCGGTATCGACCAAGAAGTTCAATGACTACGCGCGTGATAATGCCGATGCCGTCATGCTCATGGTGTCGGCCGACCTGCCTTTTGCCCAGGGCCGGTTTTGCGGCGCCGAGGAGCTGGATAACGTTCAGTCACTGTCGACGATGCGCAGCAATTTCGCCGAGCAGTACGGCGTACGCCTGACCGATGGGCCGCTGGCCGGCCTGACCGCGCGGGCGGTGCTGGTGCTCGATGAAAACGACCAGGTTGTTCATGCCGAGCTGGTCAGCGAAATCGCTGAAGAGCCCGACTACGAAGCAGCCATCGCCGCACTGGACTGAACGATGGCGGAGCCGCTGATTTTTTCGCATTCGCGTCCCGGCCGCCGGGCCGTCGCGCAGGCGCCCCTGGGTGACGCGGAAGCGTCAATCCCGGAGCGGTTCCGCCGTACCGACACGCCGGCGCTTCCGGAAGTCACAGAGCTGCAGGCGCTGCGTCATTACACCCGGCTGTCGCAGCTCAATTACTCCATCGACACGCATTTCTATCCGCTCGGGTCGTGCACGATGAAGTACAACCCGCGGGCCTGCAACACGCTGGCGATGCTGCCCGAGTTCCTGGCCCGTCATCCGCTCGCGCCGGTAAGCCACGGGCAGGGTTTCCTGCAGTGCCTGTACGAACTGCAGGAAATGCTCAAGTCCGTAACCGGGCTGCACGAGATTTCCCTCGCACCTATGGCCGGTGCCCAGGGCGAGTTTGCCGGCGTGGCGATGATCCGTGCCTATCACGATGCGCGTGGCGACACCGATCGCGACGAGATCCTGGTGCCGGATGCTGCTCATGGCACCAACCCGGCCACCGCAACGATGTGTGGCTGCAAGGCGGTAGAAATCCCGACGCTGGACAACGGCGACGTCGATTTCGAGGCGCTGGAACGTGCCCTCGGGCCAAAAACCGCCGGAATCATGCTGACCAACCCGTCGACGCTGGGGGTGTTCGAGCGGCGCATCCTGGAAATCTCCGCCAAGGTGCATAAAGCCGGTGGACTGCTTTACTACGACGGCGCCAACCTCAACGCCATACTCGGCAAGGCCCGGCCCGGTGACATGGGTTTCGACTGCATCCACCTGAACCTGCACAAGACC
>JAHEKH010000015.1 GCA_024638445.1 Gammaproteobacteria bacterium
ACCGCGGCATGACACCAGGTGACCAGCTCCTGCATCCAGATGCGACCGAAGTCGAAGAAGTAGCGAAGGACGACCACGACCGTCGTCAGCAGCACCATGAAAAACGTCAGCCAGGCAGCCTGGCGGCCGACGCCGATGACCAGGCGTTCCAGGCCGTCGGCGAGTTTCAGCAAAGCACCGGGCCCCGCCTGCTCAACGCTGCCAGAAGGTCGTGGTGAACAACACGAATAGCGTGAATATCTCCAGGCGACCCAGCAGCATCGCGGCGATAGACACGCCCTTGGCGGTCGGACCCAGCGACGAGAAGTTCGAGGAGACATCGCCGAGACCCGGACCGAGGTTATTCAGCGATGCGGCCACGGCGGAAAACGCGGTCACCTGGTCCAGACCGGTAGCCATCAGCAGCAGCATCATGAAGCCAAACAGCACGATGTAGACGGCAAAGAAGCCCCACACCGCGCCGATGACCCGCTCGGACACCGCCTTCGAGCCGATTTTCACCGGGATCTGCGCGCTTGGGTGCACCAGCTGGCGCACCTCGCGCACACCCTGCTTGTACACCAGCAGCCAGCGGATCACCTTCATGCCGCCACCGGTGGAACCGGCGCAGCCACCGATAAAGCTGGCCAGAATCAGTGCTACCGGCAGCGAGCCCGGCCACGCCGAGTAGTCCGCGGTGGTAAAGCCCGTCGTCGTCCCGATCGACACCGCCTGAAAAATGCCCTTGGTGAACGCCTCGGTAAACGTCGGGTAGGAGCTGGTGATAGCCAGGTACAGCGTCACCAGCAAGGTCAGGCCGCCGAGCACCGTGACATAGGCACGAAACTCGGGATCGCGCAGGTAGTTGGCGACGGTGGCGGTACGCCAGGCAAGGAAGTGCAGCGAGAAGTTGACCCCTGAAATGAACATGAACACTACGGCAATCATCTCGATCAGCGGGCTGTCGAAATGGCCGATGCTGGCGTCGTGCGTGGAAAACCCGCCGATGGCCACGGTGCTGAAACCGTGACCGATAGCGTCAAAAAGTGTCATGCCCGCCGCCATGTAGGCCAGCACACAGATCACCGTAATGCCGAGGTAGATGTACCACAACGCCTTGGCCGTCTCGGTGATGCGCGGCGTCAGCTTGGTGTCCTTGACCGGACCAGGCGTCTCGGCGCGGTAAAGCTGCATGCCGCCGACGCCCAGCATCGGCAGCACGGCGACGGCCAGCACGATGATGCCCATGCCGCCCAGCCACTGCAGCTGCTGACGGTAGTACAGGATCGAGCGGGGCAGCTCGTCCAGCCCGGTCAGCACCGTTGCCCCGGTGGTGGTCAGTCCCGACATCGATTCGAACACCGCGTCGATGGGTTTCATGTTCAGCTGATCGGCCAGCAGGAATGGCGCCGCACCGAACAGGCCCAGCACAATCCAGAAACCGGCCACCACCAGAAAGCCATCGCGCAGGCGGAGGTCGTCGGAGACGCGACGCACCGGGAACCACAGCACGGCACCAGAGACCGCAGTCACCACGAAACCGCCGGCAAAGGCCATGTTTTCGCCATCGACATAAGCGATCGACACCGCCAGCGCCGGTAGCATGGTGATGCTGAACACCATCAGCAGAAGGCCCAGGATCCGCTGTATGACCCGGATCGACATCAGATAAAGGTAACGTCTACCTGGAAGAGTCTTTCGACGTCGCCGATCTTGGTACGGTCGGCCATGAACAGGATCACGTGGTCGTCTTCTTCGACCACGGTGTCATGGTGGGCAATGATCACCTCGTCACCCCGCACCAGCGCACTGATGCTGGTGCCCGAGGGCAGGTTGATATCCTCGACTGCACGCCCCACCACTTTCGAGCTTTGCTTCTTGCCGTGGGCAATCGCCTCGATCGCCTCGGCGCCACCACGGCGCAGTGAGTGCACCTTGGCGACATCGCCGCGGCGAACGTGCGCCAGCAGCGAACCCAGGGTGATCTGCTGCGGCGACAGCGCAACATCAATGGTGCCGGATTCGACCAGCGCCGCGTAAGACGGACGGTTGATCAGCGACATCACCTTTCGTGCGCCGAGACGCTTGGCGAGCATCGCCGACAGTATGTTTGCTTCGTCGGCGTTGGTAACCGCACAAAAAACGTCGCAATTGTCGATGTTTTCTTCGGTCAGCAGCTCTTCGTCGGCCGCATCGCCGTGCAGCACGATAGTGCGGTCGAGTTTTTCTGATATCTCGCGGGCGCGCTTGCGGTTGCGCTCGATCAGCTTGACCTGGTTGGTGCGCTCCAGCTCCCGCGCCAGGTTCAGGCCGATGTTGCCGCCACCGGCGATAACAACGCTGCGCACCGGGTGCTCCAGCTTGCGCAGCTCCGACATGACCACGCGGATGTCCTTGCGCGCGGCGATGAAGAAAATCTCATCGTCTTCCTGGATGACGGTGTCGCCATCGGGAAGAACGCTGTTGTCGCCGCGGTAAATCGCAACGACCCGGGTCTCGACATTCGGTATGTGTTCGCGGAGCTCAGAGAGCTGGTGCCCGACCAGCAGTCCCTCCTTGTGGGTGCGCACCGCCACCAGCCGCACCTTGCCGTCGGCAAACTCCAGCACCTGCAGCGCGCCGGGGTACTGGATCAGCCGCTTGATATGCCGGGTCACCAGCTTTTCCGGGCTAATGATGAAATCGACCGGCATCGCCTCCTGGGCGAACAGCTTGGCGGACAGCGCCATGTACTCTGCCGAGCGCACCCGCGCAATCTTGGTCGGGGTATGAAAGAGCGTGTAAGCGACCTGGCAGGCCACCATGTTGGTCTCGTCGCTGTCGGTCAGCGCGATGATCATGTCGGCATCGCTGGCGCCGGCCGCATCGAGGATCGCGGGATAGGAAGCATGGCCCTGGACCGTGCGCAGGTCGAGCCGGTCCTGCAGCTCACGCAGGTGAACGGCGTCGATATCGACGATGGTCACATCGTTGGATTCTTCGCGGGCCAGGTGATAGGCAACGGTCGAACCCACCTGGCCGGCACCGAGAATGATGATTTTCATTGCTGTCCGGTCACCTCAACGCGAAGGCGCGCCGATATTACAACACTTCGAGGTTAGCGTAGGCCATCACCAGCCACTTGGTGCCGGCCTGTTCAAAGTTCACCTGCAGGCGGGCGTGTGCGCCCTCGCCTTCGTAATTGAGCACCACGCCATCGCCAAACTTGCCGTGACGCACCCGCTGGCCCAGCCGCATGCCCGCCGGCGACTCCGCCTCGGGCAGCCCGCGGCGCGGACGATACACCGGCCGCGACACCTGCACCCGCGGCCGCACCTCTTCCACCAGCTCCTGCGGCAGCTCGCTGATGAAGCGTGACGGCATGCCGTAGCTGTCCATGCCGTGCAACCGGCGCTGCTCGGCGTAGGTGAGATAAAGCTGGCTCATCGCCCGGGTGATGCCGACGTAGCAGAGCCGCCGCTCTTCCTCGAGCGCCTTGCTGTCGCCCGTGGACAGGCGATGCGGGAACAGGCCGTCCTCCATCCCCGTCAGGAACACCAGCGGGAACTCCAGACCCTTCGCCGAGTGCAGCGTCATCAGCTGCACGCAGTCGTCCCACGGGTCGCCCTGGTCGTCACCGGATTCCAGCGCCGCATGCGCGAGGAAAGCATCCAGGGGCGGCAGCTCGAGCTGCTCGTCGGGCATGAAGCCGCGTGCAGCGCTGACCAGTTCCTCGAGGTTTTCCACCCGGGCCTGGCCTTTCTCGCCCGGATCCTTGCCGTAGTGTGCCACCAGGCCGCTGCGGTTGATCACGATGTCGACCCGCTCGAACAGCTCGAGGTCCCGGGTCTGGTGATCCATCTCCTCGATCATGCGCATGAATTCGAACAGGCTCTTGCCCGCGCGCCCGCGAATCCCGTTCTCGATCAGCGCACCGGCGGACTTCCACAACGAAGTGGTGTTGGCCTGGGCGTACTCGCGCAGCAATTCCATCGTCCGCGCGCCGATACCACGGGTGGGCTGATTGACCACCCGCTCAAAGGAATTGTCGTCGTCGCGATTGACCAGCAGCCGCAGGTAGGCCAGCGCGTCCTTGATCTCCGCACGCTCGAAGAAGCGCAGGCCGCCGTACACCCGGTACGGGATTGCCGCATTGATCAGCGCCTCTTCGAAAACCCGGGACTGCGCGTTGGACCGGTACAGGATCGCCGCCTCCTGGCGGGCGTTACCCTGTTCGCTCCAGTCACGAATCTTGCCGATAACGAACTGCGCCTCGTCGCGCTCGTTGAAGCCGGCATAGATGCGGATCGCTTCGCCGTCCTCGCCGTCGGTCCACAGGTTCTTACCCAGCCGCGAGGTGTTGTTCGCAATCAGCGCATTGGCCGCACCGAGAATCGAAGCGGTAGAGCGGTAGTTCTGCTCCAGCCGCACCAGCTTGGTGTCGGGAAAATCTTTCTGATAGTGATGCAGGTGCTCGATACGCGCGCCACGCCAGCGATAGATCGACTGGTCGTCGTCGCCGACCACGAATGGCTGACCACCGCGGCCGGCCAGCAGCCGCAGCCAGCGGTACTGGATAACGTTGGTGTCCTGGAACTCGTCGACCAGCACGTAGCGAAAACGCTGCCGGTAATGATTCAGCAGGTCCTCGTTGTCACGCCACAGCTCGTAGGCACGCAGCAGCAGCTCGGCAAAATCGACCAGGCCGTTGGCATCGCAGTGACGTTGGTAAACGTCGTACAGGTGCACATACTGGCGTTGGGTCGGGTCGTCCTCGCCTTCGAGATCGGCCGGCCGCAGCCCGTCGTCCTTGTTGCGGTTGATAAAGCCGCGGACGTCCTTGGGCACCCAGCGGCTCTCGTCGAGCTCCATTTCGCGGATCAGCCGGCGGATGACCCGCAGCTGGTCGTCCGCGTCGAGGATCTGGAACGACTGCGGCAGCCCGGCCTCCTGCCAGTGGCGGCGCAGCAGCCGGTGCGCGAGGCCGTGAAACGTGCCCACCCACATCGACGAAGCGGGGGTTTCCAGCAGCGACTCGATTCGCCCGCGCATCTCCGCCGCCGCCTTGTTAGTGAACGTCACCGCCAGGATGCTGTGATAGGAGACGTCTTCCACGCCGACCAGCCAGGCAATCCGGTGTGTCAGCACGCGGGTCTTGCCGCTGCCGGCGCCGGCCAGCACGAGTACGGGCATCGATGGCGCGGTAACGGCTTCGCGCTGGGCGTCGTTCAGATTTCCCAGGATCGGGGTTACATCCATCGCGGTATCTTAGCGCTGCTGCTGCCGGTCCACGCGCCGGAAATCGGCGTCATTGACACTCATGAAGGCGGGTCGGCACACAGCCAGATCTGGTTGGTCTGGCCTTCTTCGCTGACCTCGACCTGGCGACAGCCGGTGAGATCGAGGTTGGGCCCTTCGTTTTCCTCGGCGCAGGACGCCGAATTGGAGGGATCCCAGTAAACCAGTGGCGGCGGCGTGCGATTGAAGTCGCCCAGCCCCTGCGTTTCGCGCTGCGCCCGCAGCTCATCGTACATGCCGCGGGCTATGGTGCAGGCCTCTTCGAGCTGCTCGTCGTTCAGGCGGCGTGACAGCTGCGACGCAGCGATGTTGCCGAACATCGGCTCGGTGCCGGCCATGTCGGCCACCATCGTCCAGGCATAACCGCTCACTTCAGGCGAAACGGGTGCATCACGCATCGCGTAAATCTGCTCCAGCGCACCAGGTTCGGCCTTGAATTCGACCTCGCGGCGGCTGTCGGCGATCTTGCTGTACAGACCGGCCAGCTCGCTCATCGCGTAGATCGAACCGCGCATGGCCGCCTGCCGGTACAGCTCGATGGCGCCGGCCGGATCGGTCTTGGCAATGCGCTTGGCGAGAATCTGGCTGGCCCACATATCGCCGTTGTTGGCCAGCCCGCGCAGCGTCTCGTCGTCGTATTGTTCGTAGGGCTGGTCATAGAACTGGGTGCCTGCCTGGTCGAAGGCCGGGTAACCGCGGCTGGCCGCCCACTCGCGCCACTCGCCTTCCAGCCGGCCGAATCCATATTCGCGCAGCAGCATCATCAGGTCGAGATCGTCCAGCAGGCCGCTGTCCGGTGGCGCATCGGCAGTTTCGGCAGCCAGTGGCGCCGGACGCTTCGGTACCGACGCGGTCACTTCCGGTGCCGGTTCTGCCGCAGGCGCCACAACCGGTTCCGGCATTACTACGTCCGGATCGTCGCGCAGCGCCATCACGACCAGTCCGATGACGATGGCCGCGGCAATGGCAAAAGGCAACCCCAGCTTCACGACAGCAGGTACGCCCTGGCGTAATGATCACCGAGGAGCAGGATAAAAAGCCCCATCAGGTAAGTGATCGAATAGGAAAACGTTTGCATCGGCAGCTCGGCCCGCGGACGGAACCACAGCACGAGCGCGTAATAAAGAAAACCGGCGTCGAGCACCAGCACTCCGGCCAGGTACACCGCACCGCTCATCCCCGTCAGCCACGGCAGAACGCTGGCGATAACCAGCAGCACCGTGTACAGCAGGATGTGCAGCCGGGTAAACGCCTCGCCGTGGGTGACCGGCAACATGGGCACGCCGGCATCGAGGTATTCCTTGCGCCGGGAAATTGCCAGCGCCCAGAAGTGCGGCGGCGTCCACGTAAAGACGATGACGAACAGGAGCAGGGCATGCGCGTCGATGGTGCCGGTCACGGCGCTCCAGCCGAGTACCGGCGGTGCGGCACCGGCGGCGCCACCGATCACGATGTTCTGTGGCGTGGCGTGCTTGAGAAACGCGGTGTAAATCACCGCATAACCGATCAGCGACAGGAAGGTGAGCAGCGCCGTCAGCGGGTTGACGAAAAACACCAGCAGCAGCATCGAGCTCAGGCCCAGCAGCATCGCAAAACTGAGCGCCTGTTTTTCGTTCAGCACCCCCTGCGGCAGTGGCCGGCGCCGGGTGCGGTTCATACGTTCGTCAATCCGCCGGTCGAGCACGTGATTGATCGCTGCGGCCGAGGCCGCCGCCAGGCCAATACCCAGCGAGGCGACGATAAAAAGCTGCAGCCCGATGAAGGTCGGGCTGGCCAGCAGCATGCCGACCATCGCGGTAAACACGATCATCGACACGACGCGTGGCTTGCACAACGCGAAGTAGCTGCTGAGACGGTCGGTGGCGGTGAGCGCGGTCACGGTATTCATTAACTTGTCATCGCCCGCTACGCCAGCCGCCAGGCCGCGTAGTTCAGCGAGACCGTGGCCAGCACCAGCAGGGCTGCCGTGCCATTGTGGGCAACCGCCAGTGCCAGCGGCAAGCCCTGCAGCACGATCGTGACGCCCAGCGCCAGCTGGGCCAGTAAAATTACGGCCATAGCACCGCCGGCCATCCGGGTTGCGCGATCGCGCCCGCGCAAGGCGGCGGCCAGCGCGATCCCGCCCACCACGAACAGGGTAACCAGGGCCCCTATCCGGTGGGCCAGGTGGATGGCGACGCGCCCGCCCGACCCGCTATCGCCTTCCACGCCGAGTCCGCGCCACGGCACGAACGCCTCGTCGAAGTCAGCCTGGTCGGGCCACCACTGGGCCTGGCAGGTCGGGAAGTCGGGACACGCCAGCGCAGCGTAGTTCGCGCTGGTCCAGCCGCCCAGTGCGACCTGGGCAAAGACGACCAGCAACGCGACGAGCGCGGCGGTGCGAAACGGGTTTTCGCCCAGCAGCTGTGGCGGTCGTGGCCGGCTGATCAGCGTCAGCCAGCCCAGCAGCGCGAGCGTGAGCATGCCCCCCAAAAGGTGGGCAACGACAATGATCGGTTGGAGCAGCAGCGTAACGGTGAACATGCCGAGTAACGCCTGGATCCCGAGCAGCGGCAAAAGCAATAGCGGCACCCACAGCGGCATGAGTGGATCGCGCCGGGTGGTGATGGCAATGCCGGCCAGCCCCAGCACGATGAAACCGAGCACTGGAATTGCGTAGCGATGAATCATCTCCCGCCACGCCTTGCCGGTGTCGACCGGGCTGCCGGGATAGGCGGCGTTGGACTCGGCGATTTCCTGGGCGCTGACCGGTGGCGTCAGCCGCCCGTAGCAACCCGGCCAGTCCGGACAACCGAGCCCCGCATCGGTGAGCCGCACCCAGGCGCCGGACATGACGATCACCAGCGTAAGCACGGTGCCGATCAGGGCGAGACGATGAAACCAGGTCTGTGCCAAGCCCTTAGCCCTGCCCGTCCAGCTTGCGGTTGCTGATCCTGCCGATGAAGATCCCGATCAGCGGCAGCATCAGGGCCCCGCCAATTACCATCAGCAGCACGGCGTTACCGCGCGGGTCGATGGACTCGGCAAACAACAGGGAGTCGCCGGACGCGAACTTGCCGTAAAGGCCCAGTCCCAGCATCACGGCGCCCACGGTGTCGAGGGCCAGCGCCCATTTCGGCAGATTGTTCATGAAGGTCCCCCGCTTCCCTGAGTAGTTTACGGTATTTGCGACTCAGCCGATGCGCGAGACGCGCAGCAGTTTTTTCAAATCGTCACGAATATCCGCCGGATCGACATCCCGCGGATAGCTGAGTATCAGGTTACCCAGTGGATCAACGAGAAAAATCCGTTTGCTGCCGCCGCCTGCGCTGAGTGCACCGGTGATTTCCTCGCCCGCCGGCCCCGCCAGACGTACCGCCAGCAGCGCATCGGCGCCGGGACCCAGGTCGCCGGAATCCGTCGCGGTCACGAACGCCACCCGGTCGATGCGCTCGACTTCCCGGCCCAGGGCCAGCCGCACCTGGCGGGTCTTGTACAGGGTGTCGCGGCAGGTGTCGTCACAGGGCTGATCGACCCAGTGCACCAGGCTCCAGCGGCCGTAGAGATAACCGCCCTCGGTGCTGCCGCCGTCGAGCAACGGCTGTGGCGTGCGTGGGAGGGTCACCACCGGCTCGATCAGGTCGCCGTTGTTGGCGCCGGCGCCCGGACGCCACAGGCCGCCGAGATACAGTGTCCAGGCCACCGCCAGCGGGCCGATAAACAGCAGCGCCATGGCGACAAGCTGCCAGCGGCCGCGGTGTTCGCCGTCAGCACTCATTGTCGTTTCCTGAATTTCATGATGATGTAAATCAGCACCAGCGTTACCGCCAGGCCAAACCATTGTACGGCGTAACCGATATGCCGCGCCGGCCCGAACTCCGCCGGTGTCCACTCGCGCATGAAGCCATCGTCTGCGCCGGCATCCAGCCAGACCATGTGAGGCGCCAGCGCCACACCGAGTGCCTCGCCCAGCTCGGCCGGTGTCGGATAGAGCACCCGCCGGGGCCAGCCCTCGCCGGCCGTCGGCGCCAGCCGCAAACCCGGCTGCGGATACGGAACGACCCGTCCCGCCAGCGTGCGCCGGGAATCGTCCAGCGGGAGCGGCGGCGCGGTGTCGCGGGTGCGGGTCTCGGGAATCCAGCCGCGGTTCACGATCACCCAGCGACGGTTGTCGAGCTGGAATGGGCTGAGGACGTGCAGACCGGGCCGGCCATCGTGAGTCATGCCTTCCTGCAGGAACTGCCGGTTCGGCCAGTAACGGCCGCTGGCACGGACCTGGCGATAGCGGTTGGCTTCGGGCGCTTCGTCGAGCACCAGGCTCAGCTCGGCCATTGCCGCGGGATCGTCAAAGCGGTCGAACATGGCCTGCTTCTGTGCCGCCCGGTCGAGCTGCCAGGTGCCCAGGTAGAGCAATACCGGCAGAATGAGCAGCATGGCCAGGACCGGCAGCCAGGCCGGCCGGCGGCGGCGGGCATTCAACCGGTCGGGGTCAGGCCGTGGGGCTGGATCAGGCCGAGGGCATAGGCGACGAACAGCGACGCAAACAGCAGCACCGACAGCCCGATGCGCCAGGTCAGCGCCCACATCGTGCGGTCGGCGCGGCCCTCGTCACGGACCAGGTACACCATGGCCGAGCCGAGACTGGCGAGAATTCCGAAGAAAACGATCAGTACAAATATCTTTGCGATTACCATCTATAACCAGTATACAAAGATAAACAGCCCCAGCCACACGACGTCCACGAAGTGCCAGTACCAGGCCACGCCTTCGAAGGCGAAATGGCTGTCGGGTGTGAAATGGCCCTTGAGCACGCGGAACCAGATGACGATCAGCATGGTCGCGCCGAGGGTTACGTGCAGACCGTGGAAGCCGGTCAGCATGAAAAACGTCGAACCATAGATGCCGCTGTCGAGCCGCAGGCTCAGGCCGCCGTCGGCAATGTCGTGGTAGGCGTGGGCATACTCGTAGCCCTGCAGGCCGACGAACAAAAAGCCCAGCACCCAGGTCAGGCCGAGGAAAAGCGTCAGCATGCCGCGGTTCCCGGCACGCAGGGCATGATGCGCTATCGTGATCGTCACGCCGCTGGTCAGCAGGATGGCGGTGTTCATGGCCGGCAGACCCCACGGGCCCATCGCCTTGAAGTCACCGCCGATCTCGGCCGGGCCGTTCGACGGCCATTCGTTCTCGAAACCAGACCACAGCAGGAAGTTGGTGAAGAAGTTGTTGCCCTCGCCACCCAGCCACGGCAGCGACAGCTGGCGGGCATAAAACAGTGCGCCGAAGAACGCCGCGAAAAACATGACTTCGGAGGCGATAAACCACGCCATACCCATGCGGAAGGACCGGTCGACCTGCTGGTTATAAAACCCGTCGACGCTTTCCTTGATGACGATACCGAACCAGCCAAACAGCATGAACAGCAACACCGCCGCACCCGCCAGCATCGAGATCTTGCCGATGGCCGCGCCGTTGAGCGTCGAGGCGATACCGAACATCAGCAGCAGCAGCGCCACCGAGCCGACGATGGGCCAGGGGCTGCCGTGCGGGACGTAATAACGATCAGAGGCGTGTGCCATGCTCAATTCCCCTGTAGGCGTGCGTCACTGACGCGTTGCTGGGCAAAGAAGGTATAGGAAAGCGTCACCGTGTTGATGTGCGCGGGCAGTTCCGGGTCGACGATAAACCGTACCGGCATGTCGCGCTCTTCGAGCGGGTCGAATTTCTGCTCGGTAAAACAGAAGCACTCGGTCTTCTGGAAGTGTTTTGCGGCCTGTCCGGGCGCGACGCTGGGCACCGCCTGGCCGATCAGCGCGTCCGAGGTGCGGTTGCGGGCAAAAAACAGCGTGTCGTAGAGCTTGCCGGGCCGCACCTGCATCCGCGACACCGTCGGGCGGAACTCCCAGGGCGCCGACTCGTTGACCGAGGCGATGAATTCCACTGTCACCAGCCGGTCGCTGTCGGTTTCTACCGCTGCACTCGCGGTGCTGGCGGTCTTGCCGTTGAGCCCGGTGATCTCGCAGAACACGTCGTACATCGGCACCAGCAGGTAGCCGAAGGCGAACATGCCGGCGACGATGAGGGTGAGCTTGCCGGCCAGCCAGGCGTTATCGCGCATCAGCCGCCCCGGATGCTAACGAGGTAAATGAAGGTGCCGTAGACGGCCAGCGCGAACACGCCCAGGGCAATAGCCCACTGGATCGCTGTCTTGCGGCGGCGGTCGTCGTTACGGGTCATCACCGCTTACTTGACCTCGGGCGCCACTTCGAAGGTGTGATGTGGCGCCGGTGAAGGCACAGTCCACTCCAGGCCCTCGGCGCCTTCCCAGACCTGCTGGGTGGCTTTTTCGCCGCCACGGACGCAGCTCCAGACGATGTAGACAAACAGCAGCTGGCTGGCACCGAACACAAAGGCACCGATGCTGGAGATCATGTTGAAGTCGGCAAACTGCGTGGCGTAATCGGGAATACGCCGCGGCATGCCGGCCAGGCCGACAAAGTGCTGCGGGAAGAAGGTCACGTTGACGAAAATTGCCGACAGCCAGAAGTGCAGCTTGCCCAGCTTCTCGTTGTACATGTGGCCGGTCCACTTCGGCAGCCAGAAGTAGACGCCAGCCATGATCGCGAAGACCGCGCCGGGCACCAGCACGTAGTGGAAGTGCGCCACCACGAAATAGGTGTCGTGATACTGGAAGTCCGCCGGCGTAATTCCGAGCATCAGCCCGGAGAAACCACCGATCGTAAACAGGAACAGGAAGCCGAAGGCGAAGAGCATCGGCGTCTCGAAGGTCATCGAGCCCTTCCACATGGTGGTCATCCAGTTGAACACCTTCACCCCGGTGGGTACCGCTATCAGCATGGTCGAGAACATGAAGAACAGCTGTCCGGCCAGCGGCATGCCGACCGTGAACATGTGGTGGGCCCAGACTATGAACGACAGGAACGCGATGCTGGCGGTTGCGTACACCATCGAGTCATAGCCAAACAGCGGCTTGCGGGCAAAGGTCGGGATGATCTGCGACACGATACCGAAGGCCGGCAGGATCATGATGTAGACCTCGGGGTGACCGAAGAACCAGAACACGTGCTGGAACATCAGCGGGTCGCCGCCACCACCGGCGTTGAAGAAGCTGGTGCCGAAGTATTCGTCGGTAAGCAGCATGGTGACCGCTCCGGCCAGCACCGGCATCGCCAGGATCAGCAGGTAGGCGGTAATCAGCCAGGTCCACACGAACAGCGGCATCTTGAGCAGCGACATGCCCGGTGCGCGCATGTTCATGATCGTGACGACGATGTTGATCGCACCCATGATCGACGACATGCCCATCAGGTGGACCGAGAAGATCAGGAACGGGAAGGCATCGCCGGTCTGCATTACCAGCGGCGGGTACATCGTCCAGCCACCGGCGGGCGAACCGCCGGGCATGAAAAGCGTCGACAGCAGCAGGCTGAAGGCCACGGGCAGGATCCAGAAGCTCCAGTTGTTCATCCGCGGCAGCGCCATATCGGGAGCGCCGACCATCAGCGGCACCATCCAGTTGGCCAGGCCGACAAACGCCGGCATGACCGCGCCGAAGATCATCATCAGCGCGTGCATGGTGGTCATCTGGTTGAAGAAGCCGGGATCGACGAACTGCAGACCGGGCTGGAACAACTCGGCGCGAATCACCATGGCCATGGCGCCGCCGATAAAGAACAGCACCAGCGAGAACACCAGGTACATCGTGCCGATGTCCTTGTGGTTGGTCGCGAACAGCCAGCGCTTGATGCCGGTCGGTGCGTCGTGGTGGTCGTCGTGATGGGCTTCGGCTGTGTGGCTCATCTTTCGTTCCTTAAGTGTTTATCGGGCTGCCTTGATGTCGGCCGGCTGAATCATTTCGCCGGTGTCATTACCCCAGGCATTTCGTTCGTAGGTGATGATCGCGGCGATGTCGGCATCGCTGAGATAAGCAAACGAGGCCATTGCGGTACCCGGTTTGCCGTTCAGCACCTGGTCGACATGGGCTGCGAGATCGCCAGTGGCTATGGCGCTGCCGGCGAGCGCCGGGAAGCCGCCCACCTCGAGACCCTGGCCGTTGGGCTGGTGACAGGCAGAGCAGTTGGTAAGGTAAGCCGCCTCGCCACGGGTCATCAGCTCGTCGAAGCTCATGTCCATGTCTACGGCAGCCGAACTGCCGGCACCGCCGTCGCCGGAATCCGCGGTGGTCATGGCGCCACCGGCGTCGACTACCACCTCGGGGCCGCCACCGGCCGCGCCGCCCTGCTCGGTTACCCACCGCGCAAAGTCGTCTTCGGACTGTACTTCGACGACGATTGGCATAAAGCCATGGTCGCGGCCGCATAGTTCGGCGCACTGCCCGCGGTAGACGCCGGGTTCCTCGGCGAGGAACCACATCTCGTTGACGAAGCCGGGAATGGCGTCGCGCTTGCCGCCGAGCTCGGGCACCCACCAGGCGTGCAGCACATCGTTGGAGGTCAGCAGTATTCGCACCTTGCGGTTGACCGGCACGACCACGCGCTTGTCAACATTACGCAGGTAGTGCTCGATCTCGTAAACGTCGATCCCGGAGTCGACCTGCCGGGCGGCGTTGCTCGCAGCGTCGATGTTGCTGAAGAAGCCAAAATTGTTCTTTACGAAGGCATCGTCCGGGGCACCGAGGTACTCGTAGTGCCACTTCCACTGGTAGCCGGTGACCTTGATCGTCAGGTCCGGCGAGCGCGTGTCCTCGATCCTGATCAGCGTTTCGGCCGCCGGTATGGCCATCGCCACCAGGATGCCGATGGGAATAATCGTCCAGACGATTTCCATCTTCGTGCTATGCAGCATGCTGGTGTCCGGCACCGCGCCACGCGAGTGGCGGAAGGCGTACAAGGAGTAAATAATCACCCCGAAAACGACCACCGCGATGACCACGCACACCCAGAAAATAATCATGTGCAGTTCAAAGGTGTCGCGGCTGATAGGCGTTACGCCTTCCATGAGGTTGACTTCCCAGTCGGCGAGCGCCGCGGGTATAGCCAACAGGAAGACGATAACGCCGCGGACGGCGCTCGGAATAAACCGACGGAATCGCTCACGCATGAGGAGTGCTCCTGTCATCGATGCGCATTGTCTGTTCTGTCTTCGTTCAGCCAGCGGGCGGGTGTCTGGTCGGCCCCGCCGATAAGCTCCCTGAGTCGCCGGGCGAGCCCCAATTTCTCGCTCTCGGTCAGGCAATGACCTATTTCGCAGCTGCGCCCGTGCGAACCGATCGCGAGCCGGCTGGAATGCGACGACGCGTGGGCCGAACGCAGATTAACACGCGCCCAATGGAGTGAAAACTCTATGCGCTGGCGTTGCCGCTTCGTTCCCTTTTCCACGATTACGTGGTTATCGTGAATCGTTATCACTTCGCGGTAGTCACCGCGCCGCATGCTGACCCACAGCGCCCCGCCGAGCACCGCCAGTTCGAGCCCGGCGAACGGCAGCACCGGCCAGTAACCCTGCCAGGCAAAAACCAGCGCGATACTCAGCGAAATAGCGCAGACCCAGAGGTACAGCGCGACGGCACCGCGCCAGCTCAGCGAACAGTTGGGCCTTACTTCGACGACGTGGCGACTCACCGCGAGCACCCCGGCACTGCTATGCAAATCATACGGTTAGCCGTCCGGCCGGCCAGAATGCCACGAACGGGCTGCCACTCAGAAGAAAAAAGCCGTCTTTCAGAGTTAATCATGCGGTTGCGCGTTGCGGGTCCGGGGCGTGTCCACGCCTGAAAGATAGTACTCCAAATCCGCCGGCACACCCCACCGGTCAGTCAGGCGTACGCCGGCCGATCCGGTCGACCGGAAATCGTACGGTGCCGTCAGGGCGACGGCCGGCGCCGGATGCCGGCGCCCAGGCCTGGGCGTAGACGATCTCGAAGCTGGCGGGCAGGCGGCCATCGCTGCGCAGGCTTTCGTAGGCCGTCGCCATCGCCTGGTAGGTCGCCGTGCCGACCAGTCCGGGCCGTCGCCCGGGCAGCGCGTTGACCGACCCCATGGCCCGCAGGTCTTTCAGCAGGCCATCGACTTCGCTGTAGGTCAGCGTAAGGGTCTCGACGTCCAGCACCGGCTCGGTGAAACCGGCCCGCATCACGGCCTCGCCGATATCGTGCATATCGAAAAACGCGTGCACGTGCTCGTGCCCGTCGGCTTCGCGCCAGGCCTGCCTGAGTTCGATCAGCGTGTCCGGGCCGAAGGTGCTGAAGGTCAGCGCGGCTTCGGGCGCAGACAGGCGGCGGCATTCCGCCAGCACGCTGTCCAGTTCATCGCAACAGGCCAGCATGAGATTACTGAATACCAGCCCGGCAGACGCGTCGGGCAGCGGCACGCTGGCCGCATCGGCGCACACCGGCTGAATGCGGGACTCTCCGGCCGGCATTGCTGCAATCATGCCGGCCGACAGGTCGACCGCCACGACCGCCGCATTGGAATAACGCGCCGCCAGCGCAGCAGACGACCCACCGCTAGCCGCACCCAGGTCGACGACTACCTCGGGCTGGATCGACAGGTAGTCGAGGCGCTCCAGTAACCGGCGGCGAACCTCGCGCGGCAGGACCGCGTTGTCCTCGTAGCCTGGCGCGGCCCGGTCGAAGCCGGCCACGATCCGTGATTTTTCCAGTCGGTATCGTTGCACCGGGGCATTATCCCGGCCAACTCGCGGAGAAATCCAACTCGACGATTTACCGGGTTTGCGTGACTCTCCGCTGATGGCCGCGCCCGCCCGACTCCTCCGCTGGATCCTCCCGCCATGCTGCGTGGTTTGCCGCCGGCCTGCCCGTGAGCGGGATCTCTGCGATCGCTGCGCACCGCAGCTGCCCTGGAATATCCGCGCCTGCCTGCGCTGCGCCCTGCCGCTGCCGGAGAACGGCTACTGCGGACCCTGCCTGGTGAAGCCGCCGCCGTGGCAGTCCGCCACCATTCCCTTCCTGTTCGAGCCACCGGTCGATACGTTGCTGCGCCAGCTCAAGTTTTCCCGCTGCCTGGCAATCGGCCGGGTCCTGGGCGAACTGCTGGGCGAGTGGATTGCCAGCCACCCGCTCACCCGTCCCGATCTCATCGTGCCGGTACCGCTGCACTGGCGTCGGCAGCTGTGGCGCCGGTTCAACCAGGCCGCAGAACTCGCGCGACCACCGGCGAAGCGACTGGGGGTTCCGATCAGGCACAACGTTTGCCGGCGGCGGCGAAGCACGCCGGCACAGCGCGGTCTCGATGGCAACGAGCGACGACGAAACCTGCGGAGTGCCTTCAGCATTGCGACTGACCTCGGTGGCCGCCATGTCGCTGTCGTCGACGATGTGGTCACAACCGGATCGACGCTGGCCGAACTCAGCCGGACATTGCTCAAAGCCGGCGCGGCGCGCGTGGATGTCTGGGCGATTGCCCGGGTGAAATAAAAAAGGGCCGAACCGTCATGGTTCGACCCTTCCCGATTGCATGGCGGCAGTGCCGCCTTCCCGGCTCAGTCGAGCGGGATACGAATCTTCTGACCGACGTAAATCTTGTCGGGATCCTCGATCACTTCGCGGTTGGCCTCGAAAATCCGCGGGTACTGCATGGCATCGCCATAGTATTTCTTCGCCAGCTTGCTCAGCGTGTCGCCGGACTGAATGGTGTAGAACTCCACCTTCGGCTCCTCGCCACCGGCCTCCTTGCCGCCACCGGCAACGGCGCCACCGGCCTGGGCCACGGCTTCGACCTTGGCCTGTAGCTCGGCCGAATCGGCCGACGGACGAGTCTTGTCGTAGGTAAGGTTGTTGGTGTCGACGTGCACGACGCCCTCGACGTTGCCGGCCATCAGCACGACCTTCTGGTGGGCATCGCCACTCTCGGCGTGACCGCTCAGCGACACGGTGCCGCGGTCGTATTCAACCTCCAGGTTTTTCACGCCCGGATTGTTGGCTTCGATCATTTCCTTGATCTTCTCAGCTGCGTCCTCGTCACGATTGAACACGCGACGGCCGACGTCTTTGACGAATCCAAACAGATCCATTCTTTACCCCCTATGAGGCCCACATCGGAGCCTTCGAGACTGCGGTGTCGTGCTGCTTTCAGCACCGGATTGGGCGCCAAGTATATGTCGAAACAAGCGAAAACCGAACCATGAGCCGGGCGGCCGCAATAATTGTTAACGCGGCCACAACAGCCGAAAAATCCGGTCAGGCAAGCAGGTAGTCGAGCGCAATGCCGGCAAACACCAGCGCACCCAGCGTGTTGTTGTTGAGAAACGCCCGGAAGCAGAGATCCGGATCGCGATCTGCAATCAGCACCTGCTGGTACACCAGCGACATTCCGGCGGCCACCAGGCCCGCAACAAACCAGGTACCGAGACCGGCAAGCTCACCGGCGCCCCACAGGCAAAGCAGGAACAGCGCCTGCATGATGCCAACCACCAGGCGGTCGGCCGGACCGAACAGGATCGCCGTCGACTTCACCCCTATCTCGAGATCGTCGGGTCGGTCAATCATTGCGTAAATCGTATCGTAGGCTGCAGTCCACAGGATCACTGCAAGAAACAGCAACCAGGCAACCGGCGGCACCGCACCGTTCTGCGCGGCAAACGCCATCGGTGTGCCCCACGCAAAAGCTACCCCGAGGTAGTACTGGGGCAGGTTGGTGATGCGCTTCAAAAAGGGGTAGGTAGCAGCCAGCAACGCAGCGGCTGTAGCCAGCACAATCGTGAGGACGTTCAGCGTCAGCACGAGAGCAAAGGCAACCAGCACGAGCACCGCGAAAACCACCAGCGCCTCGTTCGGGTGAATACGCCGCGCCGCCAGCGGCCGCTCGCGCGTGCGCGCGACATAGGGATCGAAGTTGCGGTCAGCATAGTCATTGATCGCACACCCGGCCGACCGCATCAGGAAAGCACCCGCCATGAATACGACAAACACCTTCGGGTCTGGCCGGCCCGCTGCGGCGATCCACAGCGCCCACAGCATCGGCCACATGACCAGGTAAGTCCCGATCGGCCGGTCGAGCCGGATCAGCAGCGCGTATTCGCGCAAGCGCTCGGGGAGGGACAAGCGGGGAACAACCGCCACTTCAGTCTTTCGGGCAGCGACCAGCAGCGGGGAAAAACACCTCGTTGATCGACAGCTCGGCATCCACGATGCGAATGACCGACCGCCTGGCCCACAGTTCGTCCGGCCGTTCGCCGGTCAGTGCATCGCCGAGGGCGCGCTCGTACAGCCGCTGACCGGGAACCAGCTGCGCCACATAGAGGCCGCTCCGGGATACGTTCGGCCGATCGAAGAGCGTATCGCCCAGCGGCCGTTCGCCAAGTTCGGCCAGCCAGCCGTTGGCGCTGAGCGTCGTCTCGGGGATCACTGTCTGTGCAAACACCCAGGGAGTGTCGCCACAACACATCAGCACTTCGCGTACCAGCGCCTGCGATTCCGCACGACGGCGTTCGCCCAGCAGGTCCAGCCGGAAAGCGCCGTTGCAGCGCTGCCGCAGCTGACGGGTCAGCGAACCGGTAATTCCAATCAGCTCGCGCAGGGAACTGCTCGCCGGTGTGGGCGCTGAGCCCGCCGGCGACCAGCGTATCTCCGGAACCTGTTCTGGTTTTGGATCGGCCAGCGTCAAGCGGCACCCGTTTCTGCGATGAGGCCGGGTATTGTAACTGCAAGTTGCCTGATCAGGGCGAGTCCGTGTCGATCGGTTTGCCGGTTTCGAATGCCTCGAAACTGCCGTCCGAGGGCCCTGGCTGGCTGCTCAGCAAAGATGCGATCCGGGTCGCCAGGGCATCGAAATCCACCGGCTTGGGGAGGAATGCCCCGATTCCCACGCTCGCCAGGCGGGATTCATCAACCCCGCGGGAAAAGCCCGAACACAGAATTATCGGAATACCGGGGCGAATACGCGACAGCTGCCGGGCCAGCTCGGTGCCGACCATGGCCGGCATGATCTGGTCGGTAACAACAATGTCATAGGCATGCGGCTGGCCGGAAAATCGATCGAGGGCTGCGTTGGGGTCCGTCGCGATCTCGACCTCCAGCCCCTTCTTTTGCAGGACCATGCTGACGGCATTCGCCACGATCGGTTCATCGTCGACCAGCAGTACCCGGCCCCGCAGATTCTCGGGAGCCGGCTGCGAGGCCCCGACCACTTCGGGCTGCCGCGGTGTCACACCCGCGATTGGCAGGAAGATACTGAAACACGTGTCGCCAGGTTGCGACGTTACGGTTACATGGCCCCCGTGGCTGTGCACGGCACCGTGAACGACCGACAAACCCAATCCGCTGCCGACCCCGGGCGCCTTGGTTGTATAGAATGGCTCGAACAACGAATCGACCTGGTCGACCGGCAGCCCGGCTCCGGTGTCGCGAACCTGGATGCTGGCAAAATCCCCTGAAAAAACCTTGCGGCAGGAGCTGCAGACAACGACATCTTTTCGTTGCCGCCTGGCCTCTATGTGTACCGTGCCATGTCCGTCCATGGCGTCCCTCGCGTTGATGCAGAGGTTCATGATGGCCTGCTGCAGCTGAACCGGATCGCCCATTACCGCAATGACGTCCCGGTCAAGGTGTATTTCCACCGTTAGCCCGGGCGGCAGGGCTGGCTTCAGCAGCGAAACCACCTGGTCGACAATCTCGCCTATCTCGACCCGGACTTTTTCCGCCTTGCGCCGGCGGCCGAAGGTCATCAGGTGACCGACCAGCTCCCGCGCCCGGCTGCTGGCATCGTTGATGCCCTCCAGGTAAGAACGCATCGTGCTGTCTCGCCGGCCCGACAACTCGCCCAGCGCCAGGTCGGTGTACCCCATGATGCTGGTCAGGATGTTGTTGAAATCATGAGCAACCCCGCCGGCCAGGTTGCCGATCGATTCCATCTTCTTCGATTGTTGCAGCTGTTGTTCCAACTCCATCCGCTCCTCGGCCTGGCGACGAATCCGGTCCTGAGCGAGGCGGTGCTCGTTGAAGGACGCGGCAACGACCATGACCGAAACCGCGATGGCCACCATGAACAGCTGCAGCGCCAGGACACTTTCATAAACAGAGTAGCCGGGCAACGAAAACGGCCCGAGGCCCTGGTTGGTAAAATAGGTTGCAACGAGGGCGTTCATCAGGACCAGCAGCGCCGACTCCCGGTAGCCGAACCGCAGCACGCCCCAGATCAGGAACGGGTATGTCGCATAGGGCAGGTTCAGCAGGGTTTTCGAATCGGTAGGCTCTTGACTGAAAATCCAGATCGCGAGCAGCATCGAAAGTACTGCAACGATACCGAGCTCGAATCGTCGCTGCCCGTATGCATCAAAGCGCTCGCGCGCGTATTCCAGCCAGCTCAACACGACCGGCGCGACGATCAGCAGACCCAGTGCTTCGGAAGCCCACCACAGCTGCCAAAAGTGAGCGAATTCACGAAAATCCCCAAAACCGACAAACGTCGCCGCCGCCATCAGGCTGCTGACGGCCGGTGCAAGCGTTGCGACCACCAGCGCCAACGCAATTGTGTCCCGCAGACGCCCCATGCTCGGGCGGCCGCCGCCCAGGCGTTTCCATAGCCAGGCACCGAACAGCACCTCGCACAAATTGGCTACCGAAAACCAGGCCGCGCTGAACACCGGCAGGTGGCTGCTCAACGTAAACAGCGAGACAACCTCGGCAAACAGCGCCGCACCCAGCAGGATCGGCCAGTCGCGATAGCTCCGGCTTGCGAGGATTCCCACCAGCAGCGCGTTGGAGACCCACAGGGTCGACGTGTAGTTGCTGGCCGAGAGCTCCAGGCCGAGCCAGATGGCACCGAAATGGATAACCGGGTAGACGGCTATCCAGCGGTAGTCGATTCGGGGCTCGTCGGGTGTGGCAGACAATGGAGGCTCCCTGGCGCCAGGCCTTATTTTTTATTCCGTCTCCGGCGCCAGTTTAGACGAAAAATCAGGGTCGCCGGAAACAACGTTGGCCGCGATAATCCAACAGCAGCTAAACCTTGCCGTAAAGCGCGCCGGCCTCACCAATCCAGCGGCGGATCAGCCGCGGAACGACGGCCGAATCTTCCTGCTGAAGCTGCTGTGCTGCACGCTGCACGCCGGGTATCAGGTGGGCGTCGCGAACCAGGTCGGCCACTTTCATCTCGATCAGCCCGGTCTGGCGGGTGCCGAGCAGCTCGCCGGCACCCCGCAGCTCGAGATCTTTTTCAGCCACCCGAAAGCCATCGTCAGTCTCACGCAGCACGCCCAGGCGCTGCCGCGCCGTCCGGTTGAGCGGCGGTTTATACAACAGGACGCAGCTGCTGCTGTCGGTGCCACGACCGACGCGGCCCCGTAGCTGGTGCAGCTGCGCCAGGCCCATGCGCTCCGCGTTTTCGATAATCATCAGGCTGGCGTTGGGCACATCGACACCGACCTCGATCACCGTAGTTGCCACCAACAGGTCGACCTCCCCGCTCTTGAAGGCCTGCATGACGCGGTCGCGGCGGTCTGGCTTCACCCGGCCGTGCACGAGTGCGACACGAAAATCCGGCAGGGCTTCGGCCAGCAGGGAAGCGGTGTCCTCGGCTGCCTGCGCCTCGAGCACATCGGACTCTTCGATCAACGGGCAGACCCAGTAGGCCTGGCGGCCGTCGCGCAGCGCACGCGCTACCCGCTGGACAATATCGGCGCGGCGGCTGTCCGGCAGCGCTACCGTTTCGACCGGTTGCCGGCCGGGTGGCTTCTCATCGATGACCGACACATCGAGATCGGCATAGGCGGTTTGCGCGAGGGTTCGGGGAATGGGGGTTGCCGTCATTACCAGCTGGTGCGGCACGTGATCGCCCAGCGCGCCTTTTTCCCGCAACGCCAGCCGCTGGTGCACCCCGAAACGGTGCTGTTCATCGATAACCACCAGCGCCAGCCTGTCGAAGGCGACCCCTTCCTGGAACAGCGCGTGCGTGCCGATAACCACCGCCGCGCCGCCGGCAATCGCGTCGAGCGCGGCGCGCCGTTCAGCGGCCCTGAGCCGCCCGCTGAGCCAGACGACCTCGATACCCAGCGGCTCGAACCAGGCACGAAAGGTCGCCAGGTGTTGCTCGGCCAGCAGCTCCGTTGGCGCCATGATCGCCGTTTGCAGACCGGCATCCGCCGCACACAGCGCCGCACCTGCCGCCACCACCGTTTTGCCGGAGCCGACGTCACCCTGCAGCAACCGCATCATCGGATCGGCGCGCGACAGGTCGTCGCCAATTTCGCCGAGCGACCGTTTCTGCGCGCTGGTCAGGCTGAACGGCAGTGCTCCGATAAAGCGCCGCTGTAGCTTGCCCCCGACCTGCAGCGGCAAAGCCTGCTCGACGCGGACGCTGTCGCGCAGCTGCCGCAGGCTGAGGTGATGTGCCAGCAGCTCTTCGAAGGCCAGCCGCTGCTGCGCCGGGTGACGGCACTGCTGCAGTTCGCCGGTATCGGTGCCCGGCGGTGGGCGGTGAACGAACAGCAGCGCCTGGCGCAACGACGGAAATTCCATTCCCCCGGTCAGTGCGGCCGGCAGCAGCTCCGGCGATTCGGCCTGTTCGAGTTCATCCAGCGCCAGCCCGATCAGCCGCCGCAGCCTGCCCTGCTGCAGGCCTTCGGTTGTCGGGTAGACGGGCGTCAGGTGATCTTCCGTTTCGTCGCCGGTGTCCTCACTGACGACCCGGTATTCGGGGTGCGCTATTTCCAGCCCGCCACGGCCGCGACGCACTTCACCAAAACACCGCAACCGGACCCCTCGCACCAGGGCTTTTTGCTGAAAACGGGTGAAGTTGAAAAAACGCAGCGTGATCTGTCCGGTGCCGTCGGCCAGGGAGGCGATAAGCATGCGCCGGCCGCGGTAAACCACCGCCGCGGTGAGTATCTCGCCTTCGAATACCGCTTTTTCGCCGTGCTGCAGCCCGCCGACCGGCCGCACCTGCGTGCGGTCTTCGTAACGCAACGGCAGGTGAAACAACAGATCGGCAACCTGGGTCACGCCAATGCGCTCCAGGTGCACGGCGAGCGCCGGACCTACGCCAGACAACTCGGTCGTGGGGCGCAAGAGGCTCCGGGCTGGCGCAACGCTCACGGTCAGGCGAGTTCGAGAACCGCGTCTATCTCGACCTGGGCGCCCCTGGGCAGCGCGGATACCCCGATTACTGCACGGGCCGGGTAGGGCTCAGCGAAATAGCCGGGCATGACTTCACTGACAACGGGAAAATTTGCCAGGTCGGTGAGATAGACATTGAGTTTCACCACGTCAGCCAGGCTGCCGCCGGCGGCGGCCGCTACCGCCGCCAGGTTATCGAAGACCCGGGTGATCTGGTCCGCCATGTCGCCGTCGACCAGTTCGCCGGTTTGCGGCGAGAGCGGAATCTGCCCGGACAGGTAAACGGTGCTGCCGTGACGGGCGGCCTGTGAATAGGTACCGATTGCGGCGGGTGCCTGGTCGGTCTGGATCGGTTTTCGGGGCATGGGATCTCCGTTCAGGCGCAAACACGTTGCACCCGCAGAACTTCGGTCATCGAACGAATACCGTCCAATACCGCCCGCAGGTGCTCGTCGCCGGTGACCTGGATCAGGAAGGTCAACGTCGAATGGTCGCCGTCGCGCTCGACGACCTGCACATTCTCGATGTTTGATTTTGATCCGGCAATGTTGGCCGACACGGCCGCCAGCACGCCCATGCGATTGATCACGTCGACCCGGATCTCGACCGGGAACTCGCGCTGCACGCCTTCTTCCCACTCGACTGCGATCCACTTGTCCGGCTGCTTGCGGTAGTCGACCAGGTTGCCGCAGGTCTCGCGATGCACGACGAGGCCGCGGCCGGCGCTGAGATAGCCCATGATCGTGTCCTTCGGCACCGGGTAGCAGCACTTGGCGTAAGTGACCAGCATACCTTCCGTGCCGGCAATCGCCATCGGACCGAGCGGGTCAGTCGTGCCGTCGCCGTCCTCGCTGTCCGGCAGCAGGCGCCGCGCGATCAGCGGCGCCAGCTGGTGACCGAGACCGATTTCGGCATAAAGCGCCTCGAGGTTTTCGAGATTCAGCTCGGCCAGGGTTTCTTTCAGCTTGTTGCGGCTTACCTTGCGGATGTTCAGCGACAGGTCCGTCAGGGCTTTGCCCAACATGCGCTTGCCCAGCTTCACCGCATCGCTGTGACGCAGCTTCTTCAGGTAGCCGCGTATCGCCGCACGGGCTTTGGCGGTTACCACGAAATTCACCCACGACGGATTCGGCCGCGCACCGCGCGCGGTAATAATTTCCACCGTCTGCCCATTGTGCAGCATCGTGTGCAGGGGCACCGGCCGGCGATCGATCTTCGCACCGACACAGCGGTTGCCGACGCCGGTGTGCACCGCGTAGGCGAAGTCGACCGCGGTCGAACCCCGTGGCAGGCGCTTGATCTCGCCTTTTGGCGTGAAGACATAAACCTTGTCGGGGAAAAGGTCGATTCGCACGCTCTCGAGAAACTCTTCCGAGCTTCCCGTTTTCTGCATCTCGACCATCCGGTCGAGCCATTCCCTGGCCTGGGCATGCGCGGTGGCACCGCTCTTTTCGCCCGACTTGTAAAACCAGTGCGACGCAACGCCGGTTTCTGCCAGCGTATCCATATCCTCGGTGCGAATCTGCATCTCGATAGGGATACCGTTGGGCCCGAACAGGGTCGTGTGCAGCGACTGGTAGCCGTTCATGCGCGGTATCGCAATGTAGTCCTTGAACCGGCCCGGCATCGGCTTGTAGAGGCGATGCACGACGCCGAGCACCCGGTAACAGGTATCGACCCGGTCGACCACGATGCGAAAACCGTAAACATCGACGATCTCCGACAGCGACCGGCCCTTGCGCCGCATTTTCTGGTAGATGCTGTAAAGGTGTTTCTCCCGGCCACTGACTCGGGCGTCGATACCGGCCTCGGCCAGCGCCGAGTCCACCGTCGACAGTATCTTGCGCACCACCTGGCGCCGGTTGCCGACCGACTTCTTGAGGTTGCGTTCGAGCACCTTGTAGCGGTTCGGGTAGAGATAGCGGAAACCCAGGTCCTCGAGCTCGACCCGCACGGCGTGGATACCCAGCCGGTTGGCAATGGGCGCGTAGATATCCAGCGTTTCCCGGGCGATCCGGGCGCGTTTTTCCGGCGCCATCACCTCCAGCGTGCGCATGTTGTGCAGGCGGTCGGCGAGCTTGACCAGGATTACGCGAATGTCGCGGGCGACCGCGAGCAGCATCTTGCGAAAGCTTTCCGCCTGCGCCTCTGCGCGGCTCTTGAACTTGAGCTGGTCGAGCTTGCTGACCGCATCGACAATCTCGGCGACGTCGTCACCGAAACGGCTGGCGATACCGGCCTTGTCGATGCCGGTGTCCTCGATGACATCGTGCAGCAGGGCCGCACACAGGCTCTGGTGATCCATGCGCAGCTCGGCGAGTATCGCCGCGACCGCAACCGGATGGGTGATATAGGGTTCGCCGGACAGCCGCTTTTGGCCCTCGTGTGCTTCAGCACCGAAGCGATAGGCCTCGTAGACCGCATTGACCTGCTCCTCGCCCAGGTAATCGAGCTGAGCGAGCAGGTCTTTGATATCGGCGTATTGCTTACCGCGCGGCAGGCGACTCAGGATGGATGCCGCGGATGACATGGATCAGACCCGTCGATGTCGCCTGCTTGCGGCCACCGGGTGGTTACTCCAGCGGCGAGCCGGTTGGCGGGATGATTTGCGTCTCTTGCGTCTCTTGCGGCGCCTGCGGAGCTGCCGGTTGAGCCGGGTCTGCGGCCGGCGCCTGTTCCGGTGTTTCGGCGTCGGCGCGGCTGCCGGGGTCGTCTTCGAACACCGACTCGAGCAGCTGCTGCTGGTCACTCTCTTCGAGGATGTCGGCGTTGACATGGCCGGCGGCGATTTCACGCAACGCGACTACGGTCGGTTTGTCGTTTTCCCATTCGACCATGGCTTCGGCGCCATTGGCCAGCCGACGCGACCGCTTCGATGCGGTCAGCACCAGGTCAAAAAGGTTGGGAATGCGCTCGAGGCAATCCTCTACTGTAATTCGTGCCATTTTCTGTCCTGTCGTCCTGTCCCGCCAGCTGCGGGTGAAAGTCCAGTCTACCAACAAATGCCGCCACGGGAAGGGATTCAGGCCGCAACGATGGCCTCTGCCCGGCTCCGCTGCGCCGGGTTGTCGGTCCGGTGGGCCTCGCCGCAGCCTGCGAGGATCATTTCCAGCGCATCGGCGGCCTCGCCGAAATCGTCGTTGATCACGACATAGCCGAATTCGGCCCAGTGACCCATGTCGTCGCGGGCCTCGGACAGCCGCCGCTGGATCACCTCCTCGCTGTCCGAGCCCCGGCCGCGCAGCCGCCGCTCGAGTTCCTCGAACGAAGGCGGCAGGATGAAGATCGAACCGGCCCCGGGCATCGCCTCACGAGCCTGTCGGGCCCCCTGCCAGTCGATCTCCAGGATGACGTTGCGGCCGCGGTCGAGGATCGCCTGCACGTCGGCCCTGCCGGTCGCGTAGTAGTTACCAAAAACCTGCGCATGCTCGAGGAAATCGCCGTTGGCGGCCATGGCCTGGAAGCGGGCTTCATCGACAAAATGATAATCGTGCCCGTCCGTCTCCTTCGGCCGCTGCGTGCGCGTCGTGTAGGACACCGACATCTCCAGCTCCGGCTGACGGCGGCACAGCTCGCGGACCAGCGATGTCTTGCCGGCCCCGGACGGCGCCGAGACGATCCAGAGCCTGCCGGACCGGCCGTCCTTCGCGCCGAACAGTCGCTTAAGCCAGGCGAGCATTATTCGACGTTCTGCACCTGCTCACGCATCTGCTCGACCAGTACCTTGATGTCCACCGCGATGCGGGTCGTTTCGGCGTCGTTGCTCTTCGAGGCCAGCGTGTTGGCCTCGCGGTTGAATTCCTGCATGAGGAAATCGAGCCGCCGGCCGACGGCATCTTTGCGGTCCAGCACTTTTCGCGTTTCGGTGATGTGGCTTTCCAGCCGGTCCAGCTCTTCGTCGACGTCCATTTTCTGCGCCAGCATCACCAGCTCCTGCTCGAGCCGGTCACGATCGAATTCCGCGGTCAACTCATTGAGCTTGGCGGTGACTTTCTCGCGAATCCGCTCACGCACCTCGGGGAGACGTTCGCGTACGGCCACGACGTGACCGGAAACAGCCTCGCAGCGCGCCAGCAGCATGTCACGAATCCGTGCGCCCTCGTTGGCGCGACCCTCGGAGAGCGCGGCCAGCGTTTCGTCCAGCAGGGCCAGCGCGGCCTTTTCCACCGGGCCGAGGTCACGCTCGGTTTCCGCCACTACGCCCGGCCAGCGCAATACGGCCAGCGGGCTGACCTGTCCCGGGTTTTTCATCCGTGCCGCCACCTCGCCGCCGCGCTCCAGCAGGCTGTCAACCAGGCTCTCGTTGACCTGGATGTCGCTGGCCGCGGCATCGGAGAAGTTGATCTTCAGCGCGCAGTCCACCTTGCCGCGACGCAGCCGCGTCGAAATCGCCTTGCGGCAGGCGGTTTCCAGCGACCGCAGGTCCTCGGGAAGCCGGAATCCCATCTCGAGATAACGATGGTTGACCGTGCGTATCTCCCAGACCAGTTCGCCCCAGTCGGTGCGCCGGCCGCGGCGGGCAAAAGCTGTCATGCTGTGAATCATTGTGGCGAACCGTGAGGCGTGGCATTTACTGGCAACAAGTCACAATGTAACGTGTTTGACGCAGGTGGCAAAGCAACCGAGTCCCAACCGGGAACATTGATTGCAGATCGAGATCGCAAAATTCAGCCATATCGGTAATCGCGACGAGAACCAGGACCGGGTCGAGATACTGATTGGCGATCACACCGTCCTGGCCATGGTGCTCGACGGCATGGGCGGTCATTCCGATGGTGCCCAGGCAGCGATCACGGCCATCGCAACGATGTCGGACCGCTTTCGCCAGAGCAAGCAGCCGCTGCCGTTTCCGGAACGCTTTCTCGCCCGCACGATAGGCGACGCCCACGATGCGCTGGTGGAGATCGGGCGCAACGAACACATCGATGCCAAGCCGCGGGCGACCTGCGCCGTCTGCCTGGTGCAGGACGAAGTGGCCATATGGGCGCACCTGGGCGACAGCCGGATTTACCACCTGCGGGATGGCAAGGTCGCCGAGCGAACCCGCGATCACACCCACGTCGAACTCCTGTTGCAGGAAGGCCTGATCGACGAGTCGGAAATTCCGTTTCACCCCATGCGCAGCTTCGTCGAGCACTGCCTCGGCGGCGACCGGCCAAAGCCACCGGTCACCGTGTCCGAGCCGTCGATACTGCAGCCGGGTGACACCCTGCTGCTGTGCTCGGACGGACTGTGGGGCGGGGTGGCCGACAGTCGTATGGCGGAAGCCTTTGCCGGGAACGACAGCAACCCGCAGGAAATTCTCGAAAAGCTGGTCAAAGACGCAGTGGCCAGCAATTCCCCCAACAGCGATAATACGACCGCAGCCGCGCTGACCTGGCGCGGTACGGACTAACACCGATGAACCAGAACTTTTCCCGCCCCAGCGGGCGCGCCACCGACGCGCTCCGCGAAATCCGCATCGAGCGCGATTACCTGCCGCATGCCGAGGGCTCGGCGCTCATTGCCTGCGGCGACACCCGGGTGATCTGCACCGCCAGCGTGGAGGACCGGGTGCCCCCGTTCCTGCGCAACAGCGGCAAGGGCTGGGTGACGGGCGAATACGGCATGCTGCCGCGCTCGACCGGCACCCGCATGGGGCGCGAGGCGGCGCGTGGCAAGCAGTCCGGCCGCACCCAGGAAATCCAGCGGCTGATCGGCCGCTCGCTGCGCGCCGTGGTCGACCTCGAAGCGCTCGGTGAACGAATGATTACGCTCGACTGCGACGTGATCCAGGCGGACGGCGGCACCCGTACCGCGTCGATTACCGGTGCCTACGTGGCGCTGGCCGGCGCAGTCGGCACGCTGCTGGGGCGCGGCAAGCTGGTCAACAACCCGCTACATGGACAGGTCGCGGCCGTTTCCGTCGGCATCTATCGCGGCGTGCCGGTGCTTGATCTCGACTACCCGGAAGACGCCGACGCAGAGACCGATCTCAACGTCGTGATGAACGACGCCGGCGCATTCATCGAGGTCCAGGGAACCGCCGAGGGCCATGCCTTCCGGCGCACCGAGCTGGACTCGATGCTGGACCTCGCGACAGAGGGCATCGGTCAACTCATGGCCCTGCAGCGCGACGCGCTGGCCGGCTGAGCCCATGGCCCGGATCGTTGTCGCCACCGGCAATGCGGGCAAGCTGCGCGAGATCTGCGAGCTGCTGCCGGGTCACGAGCTGACAGTGCAGTCAACTTTCAATGTGCCCGAGGCCGAAGAAACCGGGCTGACGTTTGTCGAAAACGCCATCCTCAAGGCCCGCAACGCCGCCGCACACACCGGGCAGATCGCCATTGGCGAAGACTCCGGTCTCGAGGTCGATGCACTCGACGGCGCCCCCGGTATTTACTCCGCCCGGTTTGCCGGTCCGGGCGCAACCGACAGCGCAAACAACCGGAAGCTGCTGAACGAACTCGGGCGCATCGGCGACCGCCGCGCACGCTATCGCTGCGTTGCCGTCGTCATGCGTCATGCGGCCGACCCGGCGCCGCTGATCTGCAGCGGAACGTGGGAGGGCGAGATTGCCACTCAGCCTGCCGGCGACGGCGGCTTCGGCTACGACCCGCTGTTCATTCCTGCCGGCAGCGCGGTAACCGCCGCGCAGATGACCGCAGCGGCGAAAAACGCAGTGAGCCACCGCTTTCGGGCGCTGACCGGACTGGCGGCAAACCTGGACGACTTCCTGGCCGGACCGTGAACCTGCCACCCCTCTCGCTGTACGTCCATTACCCATGGTGCGTGCAAAAGTGTCCCTACTGCGATTTCAATTCCCATACGCTCCGACGGGAGCTGCCGGAAGCCGCCTATACCGATGCCCTGCTCGCGGATCTCGACGAGGAACTGGGGCGTGCCGAAGGCCGGCCCATCGTGTCGGTGTTCATTGGCGGCGGCACGCCCAGCCTTATTGCGCCGGCACACATCGAACGCCTGCTGGCACGGCTGGACGGCGTCCTCGTCGCTGATGCGGAAATTACGCTCGAAGCGAACCCCGGCACGCTCGACAGCGGGCACTACGCCGGTTACCGCGACGCGGGCGTCAACCGCCTCTCGGTGGGCGTGCAGAGTTTCGACGATAAAAAGCTCCGTGCGCTGGGACGGATCCACGATGCGGCCTCGGCACGCCGCGCGCTCGAAGCGGCACGGTCTGCCGGATTCGAACGACTGAATCTCGACCTGATGTATGCGTTGCCGGACCAGACCGTCGACCAGGCGGTCGAAGACGTTCGGATTGCCTGCAGCCTGGATCCGGGGCATATCTCGCATTACCAGCTGACGCTCGAGCCGGGAACGGTGTTCCACAAGACGCCGCCACCGCTGCCCGACTCCGACACCGCCTACCGGATGCAGCGGGCCTGCGTGGCGGCGTTTGCCGACGCCGGGTACCGGCACTACGAGATCTCGGCCACCGCCCGCCCCGGACAACGCTGCCGGCACAACCTCAACTACTGGCTGTACGGCGACTATCTCGGGATCGGCGCCGGTGCCCACGGCAAGCTGACAACCGCCGGCGGCATCACCCGGCGGCAAAAACCCCGCTCGCCGGCGCACTACCTGGCGGCCGCGCCAGGCTCATCGGCGCTCACCCCGGTCGATGAAGACGACCGGGTCTTCGAGTTCATGCTCAACGCGCTGCGCCTGAGTCACGGCTTCCCCGTCGGCCTGTTCGAAGACCGGACCGGGCTGGCTTTCGAGCAGGCCACGCAAAGCTGCCAAACCGCCGTGGCGCAGGGACTGCTGGCAACATCCGGCGAGTGGTACTACCCGACCCAGCGTGGCCGGCGCTTTCTCGATGATCTGCAAAGACTTTTTCTACCTGTAGGATCTGTCTGACGCAGCGCGGCACCGCAGGGCCGCCGGGAGCGGCCGCTGGTCGATTTATGCACAAGCCGGCAACCCCTGGGGTCAAATTCCAGGAAATCGCTGTCATGGCGCGGGCCTCACGGACCCCTGAAACTCTAATCAACTGTTTTTACTTGCTTTATTTGCGGTTGAGCGGTTTTTCGCCAATTTGACAATATTTCGGCAAAACAACGGGATTGGCGACCGTCCGGCAGAATAGTCCACAAAGTTATCCACAGATTTTGTGGATAAGGAAAAAGTGTCATAAAAACTTAATATTAACGACACCCTGTTAAAGAGAGCTCTAAACTTCGCAACCGCAGACTGTTGCCTGCCCGGGCCCAACCGGCTATCCTGCGCGACCCATTTCGAGCACGTGCGCAAGAGATTGAACTGATGAAGGCCGAGATCCATCCAAGTTACGAAGAAATCACCGTAAGCTGCAGCTGCGGCAACTCCTTCAAGACCCGTTCGACCTTATGCGAAGACCTGCACGTCGAAGTTTGCTCCAAGTGCCACCCGTTCTTCACGGGCAAGCAGAAAATTGTCGACGCCGGTGGCCGGGTCGACAAGTTCCGCCGCAAGTACGGTATCTCGGGCTAGAGCTGGCCCGACCCCGACGCCTGTTTATCGCCGCCTGCCAGCTGCTGGCAGCGGTCTTCGTTGCGCTCGCGCTCAGCGCGCCCGACGCCGCCTGGGCCAAAAAGAAAAAAGACAAGGAAGAAGAATCCCAGGAATACGGCGACGCCGCGCTGGGGCGGATGTATCACAACCAGATCGTGGCCGCCTACGGTATCTACGACCTCAATGGCCTGGGCGAGTACGTGCAGCGTATCGGCGAGCAGGTGGCGCAGCATGCGGAAACGGATGAGTACCAGTGGCGTTTCACCGTTCTCGATAACGAGAGCATCAACGCCTTCGCCCTGCCGGGGGGATACATCTACATCACGCGCGCGCTGATCGCGCATCTCAATTCAGAGGCACAGCTGGCCGCGGTGCTCGGCCACGAGATCGGTCACGTCGACGGCGGTCATCACCGGCGTAAGCAAACCGCGGCACGGGTCGTGGGTAAGGTCAGCGAGTCGATCGGCGCGGCCAAGAGTTCAGGCGACTTCAGCGGCTTCAACCTGGGTGCATTGTTCGGTGCCGGACTGGTGCAGGGCTACGGACGCGACATGGAGCTGGAGGCGGACGAGCGTGGCGCGCAAATGATTCGTGAGCTGGGCTACGACCCCGAGGCGATGCTGCAGGTGATCGAGGTGCTCAAGTCACGCGACGCCTACGACAAGTTGCTGCGCACCGAAGAGGCTGACGGCAGCCGCTACCACGCGATGCTGGCGTCGCACCCGGACAAGGACAAGCGGCTGGGCGAACTGGCTGCCGCGGCCCGCGAGGCGGGAGACATTACCCGCGCCGACGGCCGGGACGAGTGGCTGCAGCGAATCGACGGCATGGCCTGGGCCGGCAGCAAGGCACAGGGTGTCATTCGCGGCAGTCATTTCCTGCACGAAGACTTCGATTTTGCAGTCACGTTTCCCGAGGACTGGGACATCGTCAACCTGCCCGACCGCATTATCGGCTACGCCCCGGAACAGGCGGCGATGATGCAGATCAGCACGACCGATCGCAGCAAGCGCAAGCTGCGCAAGATCCCAGTCGAAAAATTCCTGCAAAAAGTCATCGGCATGTCGAAGTGGCAAAGCGCCCGCACGCTGGAGATCGGCGGCATGGAGGCCTTCATTGCCACCGCCAAGGACATGCGTTCACCCTTTGGCATGCGGACCGGGCGCATCGCCACGGTTTTTCACGGCGACAGCGCGTTCATCTTTTTCGGGGTCACCCAGGACGTCAACCGGCAGCGACACTACGACCGGACTTTCGACAAGATCATCAGGACGATGCGCCGCCTGAATGACGAAGACCGGGCACTGGCCCAGCCGCTGGCGGTTCGAATCGTGCCGCTCGAGGAAGGCACCAGCCTGGCCGACTACGCCGATATCGACGACGAGGAAAACCCGGTGGCGCTGCTGCGGCTGCTGAACGGTGTATATCCTGACGGCGAACCGGAACCGGGCTCCCTGATCAAGACCATTCGTTAGCAAAGGTCAGGACGCAGCGGCGACCAGCGCCTCCAGCCCGCGCAGGTCCATACGCTGCATGGCGCGGCCGTCGACCGGGCAGACCGGTGCCTGGCGAACCCCGTTTACCGGGAAAACGATGGCGATGACCGGCACTTCATGGGCGATAAAACGACACGCCGGAAAACGCTGGTGACCGTTACCGGCCATTTTCACCCTGTGATCGACCAACCGGTAAGGAATTTCGTTGTCCACCAGCCGCAGGGTGACTAACTCGACGGTATCCGCAAACAGGTGGATCTCCAGGTCGCTGCTCGCCGCGACCGCACCCCGAACGACCGCGCCTGCCACGCGGGGATCGAAGCCGTCGAAAAACCGTAATGCCTCGAGGGCGGCTTCGCGATAGCGCTGCAGCCTGCCTGCGTGAACCTCGCTGTCGAACAGACGCTGGTTCTCCACCATGGCGGCCTCGATCTCGGCGTTACGCGGCAGACTGCCCTTGTCGCTGACACCCAGCCGTTCGGCGGCCTTGCGCTTGGCCAGGTAGAAATCGTCGATCCCCTGCTCGGACATCAGCCGCGCAGCCTCGTGCGCGACGCGACGGCGCAAATTATCACTACGGTTAGACGAGCGTCGCGGCATTCGGGCTCCTTTTTACGCCGGAGTAGTCAGAACAGCGGCTGCGACTCTTCTTCTTCGGAATCGAGCTCGGGTGAATTGAACAAATCGATCGGATCCTCGATCTCGCGCTCGGGAATCTGCCCAACCCGAAAGATCTCGAATATCGCGTCACTGTCGTCGGCCCGCGCCAGCAGCCCCGACTCGGGTGAGATCTTGACCCGGATCAGCCCGGGCGGCGTCAGCCGGGTGGATTCCTCCACACCGTCGAGCGCAACACGCATGTAGTCGATCCAGGCGGGCAATGCCGCAGTCCCGCCCACCTCGGCAGGACCCAGCGGACGCTCCTGGTCGAAGCCGACCCAGACCGTACCGACGAGGCGGTCGTTGAAGCCGCTGAACCAGGCGTCGCGGAAGTCATTGGTGGTGCCGGTCTTGCCGGCGAGATCGCTGCGCCCCAGCACATTCGCCCGGGCCGCGGTGCCACGCCGCACGACATCACGCATCATGTCGACGATGAGCCACGCCGTCTCTTCCTGCAACACCCGTGGTGCCGCCTGCTCGGCGGCGATGACCTTGTGCTCGAGCACGCAGGGATCGGTCGATTCCGGCAGCGGCTGGCCGGCATCGAGCAGCTCGCAATCGGCACAGACCCACAGTGGATCGGCGCTGTAGAGCACCTCGCCGTCGGCGGCTTCGATCCGCTGGATAAAATACGGGTTAACCCTGAAACCGCCGTTGGCGAACGTACTGTATTCGGTGGCCAGCTCCAGCGGCGACAATGAAATGCTGCCGAGTGCGAGCGACAGATCGCGCGGCAGGCGATCGGACTCGAAGCCCAGGCTCTCGAGATATTCCACCGCCCTCTTGATCCCGATCTCGCTCAGCACGCGGATCGAGACCAGGTTGCGGGAGCGGACCAGCGCTTCGCGCAGCCGGGTCGGTCCGTAAAAACGCTGACTGTAGTTTTCCGGTCGCCAGGTGTCTTCCAGGGCTGCATCCCGGAAAACCACCGGCGCATCGTTGACGATGGTGGCCGGTGTGAAGCCGTGTTCCAGCGCAGCGGCGTAAATGAACGGCTTGAACGCGGAACCCGGCTGGCGCCGCGCCTGCACGGCACGATTGAACTTGCTGCTGTAGTAATCGAAACCACCGGTGAGGGCGACAATGGCGCCATCCTCCGGCGCAACCGACACGAAGGCGCCCTGCACCTCCGGCACCTGGGCCAGCCACAGGCCCTCATCGTCACGACGTACATAAATCACGTCGCCCGGGGAGACGACTTCGCCGGGAACCGCCAGCAGCAGCTCCGCATCTTCTTCCTGATCCTCGATCAGGTTGGCCAGCCCCCAGGTCAGCGCCGGCCGCGAGAGCTCGGCCATTCCCTGCGAAGCGAGGAACACCTGTGCGGCTTCGTCGCCGACCTGGAGAACCAGGGCCGGCTCCAGGTTCGCCACCGACGGGAAATCGCCCAGCACGTCGATCAGGGTTACGGCGTCGCCGTCCGCCGGCAACGAGACCCGCCCGGCTGGTCCACGATAGTCGCGCCGCGAGTCATAGGCCAGCAGCGCGTCGCGCAATGCCGTAACCGCGGTCGACTGCAGGCGGCTGTCCAGCGTGGTCGTGACCTTGAAACCGGCGCTGTACGCATCGGCGGCACCGAAGCGTTCCACCATTTCGGCGCGCACCATCTCGGCGACATACGGCGCATCCAGCGCCACCGTCGGTCCGTGCAGCCGGGCCGCTATGGGGGCGGCCATGGCCTCGTCATATTCCGGCTCGCTGATGTGGCCCAGCTCCAGCATGCGGCGCAGCACGTAAGCCCGTCGCGCCCGCGCCCGGTCGGGGCTGGTAATGGGGTTATCGCTCGACGGCGCCTTCGGCAGCCCGGCGATCGTCGCCGTCTCGGCCAGCGTCAGTTCATCGACGCTCTTGCCGTAATAGACCTCGGCCGCCGCACCCACGCCCCAGGCCCGGTGGCCGAGAAGAATCTTGTTGAAATAAAGCTCGAGTATTTCTTCCTTGCTCAGCTCCCGCTCGATCCGCAGGGACAGGAATATTTCGCGGATCTTGCGGATATAGGATTTTTCCGGCGTGAGGAAGAAGTTACGTGCCACCTGCATGGTGATCGTGCTGCCGCCCTGGCGTTTTTCACCGGTCAGGAGCAGTCCGATCGCGGCCCGCAACAGCCCCTGGTAATCGACCCCCGGGTGATCGAAAAACCGGTCATCCTCGGCGGCGGTGAACGCCTGCACCATCTGGGCCGGAACCTGCTCGTAACTCACTGGCGTCCGGCGCTTTTCTCCGAATTCCGCGATCAGTCGCCCGTCCCGCGTGTAGACCCGCATGGGCACCTGCAGCTGGACCTCCCGCAGGGTCTCCACGGACGGCAGTTCGGGAGCCACATAAAGGTACGCCGCGACCGTAGCCGCAAGACCGCCGGCCGCACCGGCACAGGCCAGCGCGACGGCCAGCAAAACCAATTTACGGAGAATCTTCATCGAGAATGAAAACCCGGCCGGATACCGGGGAAAAACGCCATTATAGTCGCCCGCCCAACTGTGAACGATATCACGCCAATCGGGCACCAATCGCGACTAGAATACGCCCATCGTGTGACCAATTATGTAAAACTTGGCCACGCAAAGGAGAGCTGGGGTCTGTGGGGCTGTAAATGAGCAGTCCATCACACTTCGTCACCCTCTCTTATTGTTATTGTTATATAGTTGACTGATAGACTTAAGATTATAGACTATCTTTCTTTCGCAATTACCGGCGGCGCAAGGAAAAAATGCCTATTTTCTCCAGCAAACAACGGCCTGTACTTGGGCTTGACATAACGACGTCGTCCGTAAAGCTCATCGAATTGAGCAAGAGCGGTTCGCGTTACAAGGTCGAAGCGTATGCGGCACAGCCGACACCGCTCAATTCCGTTAACGAGAAAGCCATCGTTGACGCGGATGCGGTGGGCGAGGCCGTGCGCATCGCTGTGAAGCGATCGGGTGCGCGCACGCGTGACGCCGCGGTCGCGATCAGCGGCGATGCGGCAATTACCAAGGTCATCCAGATGCCAGGCTCTTTCCAGGGCTCAGACCTCGAGGGCCAGGTGGAACTGCAGGCCGACCAGTACATCCCCTTCCCGATGGAAGAAGTCAGCTACGACTTCGAGATCATCGGTCCCTCGGAAAAAGACGCCGAGATGATGGACGTGCTGCTCGTTGCCACGCGCACCGAAAACGTCGAACAACGCCAGGCAGCGGTTGAAGCCGCAGGCCTGAGCGCGAAGATCGTCGACGTCGAGGCATTCGCGCTGGAAAATGCCTGCCTGCTGATGACTCACCAGATGCCCGACGAAGGCGCCGATCACTCCATTGCGGTCATCGATTTCGGCGCTACCAGCACCAGCTTCAGCGTGCTGCGAAATCTCAAGGTCATTTATACCCGCGACTTTGCCTTCGGTGGCCAGCAGCTCACCGAGGAAATCATGCGCACCTACGGCCTCAGCCTGCAGGAAGCCGGGCGCGCCAAGAAAGAAGGCGGCTTGCCCAGCAACTACGGGCCGGAAGTCCTCGATGCGTTTATCGACGACATGACCCAGCAGGTCAGTCGCTCGCTGCAGTTTTATCTTGCCTCCGGCGGTGGCCGCGAACAGCCCGAGCAGATCCTCATCTGTGGCGGCTGCGCGAACATCCCGGGCGTCTCGGATCTCATCGCCAGCCGGGTCGGGATACCCACCGAAATCGGCGACCCGCTAGGAAAAATGAAAGTAGCCTCAAAGGCCAAGGCCGCCGGCGTACAAAAAGATGCGACCGCGCTACTGACGGCCTGCGGCCTCGCGTTGCGGAGTTTCGACTGACATGCCTCGTATTAACCTGTTGCCATGGCGCGAAGAGCTCCGCAAGGAGCGTCAGCGCAATTTTGCGGTCGCAGCGGCCGGCGCGATTGCACTCGGAATCGGCGTCATGATGCTTACCAAGACCATCATCAACGGCCAGATCGAGTTCCAGGAGGAACGCAATCGAACGCTGCAGGCAGAGATTGCACAGCTCGATGCACAGATCGGCGAGATTCGCGATTTGGAAGCCAAGAAGGCCAGGCTGCTGGCCCGCATGCAAAGCATCGAGGAACTGCAGCGCAGCCGCCCGGAGGTTGTGCATCTTTTTGACGAACTCGCTCGCACCCTGCCCGATGGCGTCTACCTCGAGTCCGTCAAGCAGACCGGCAACCGGATCACGCTCAAGGGTAAGGCACAGTCCAGCTCTCGCGTGTCGGCGTACATGCGCGCCATCGACCGCTCAGAGTGGCTTACCGATCCGGGTCTCGACGTGGTCGAGACCAAGGACAGCGGACCTTCCCGGTTCAGCGAATTCACGATCTTTGCCGAACAGACCAACCCGAAGAAGCTGGACGAGGAGGATGACGAAGCATGAACTTCCTCGAGCAACTCCAGTCCCTCGACTTCAACGACATCGGCCGCTGGCCGCTGCTGTTCCGGGCGCTGTTTATCGGCCTGTTGTTCCTGCTCGTCGCCGGTGGCGGCACTTACTGGTTCGTGGTGAAGAAGACGCTGCCGGACCTGGAGCGGGTACAGCAGCAGGAAGTCTCGCTGCGCCAGACCTTCGAGAACAAGCAGCGAAAGGCAGTGAACCTCGAGGCTTACACCGAGCAGCTCGACCAGATGGAGGGCTCGTTCGGCGCCATGCTGCGGCAGCTGCCCAACCGGACCGAGGTGCCAAGCCTGCTGGTCGATATCTCGCAGACCGGTCTCGCGGCCGGCCTGGAGGAAGAATTGTTCCAGCCGTCTGGCGAAATTCCGAAAGACGTGTATGCCGAGCTGCCTATCCGCATCCGGCTGCGTGGCTCTTTCCATGAACTGGCCGCCTTCGTCAGCGGCGTCGCGGCACTCCCGCGTATCGTGACGTTGCACGACATCCAGATCAGCCGGCCACAGGGCACGCAGAACGAACCGCAGGACTCGGACCTGGTGCTCGACCTGACGGCCAAGACTTACCGGTATATCGAGGACACCGAGACCGCGGGGGCCTCGTTATGATGCGTATTATCCTGGTTGCCGGCCTGGCGCTCGCCGTGCTGACGGGTTGCTCACGCGACATGTCAGACCTCGACCAATACATCACCGAGACCCATGCGCGTAAGGGCGGGCGAATTGAACCGCTGCCGCAGATCAAGCCTTACGAAACCTTCGTTTACTCGGCCAGCGACCTGCGTTCGCCGTTTGAACCGACCGCTGACGACAACACCGACCTGGTTTCCAACAGCAACATCCGTCCGGACCAGGCCCGGCCGCGCGAGTTTCTCGAGCAGTTCCCGCTCGACACCCTCAAGATGGTTGGAACGATCAACCTGGCCGGCACGCATTACGCGCTGGTTAAAACCGCCGATGGGTTGTTGCATCGCGTCCGGGTGGGCAATCACATGGGACAGAGCGAAGGCCGGGTCGTGGAAGTATCCGACTCGGAAATAAAACTCATTGAAATTATCAGCGACGGCCTGGGCGGCTACATCGAACGCCCGGCAGCCGTCGCGTTGAGCGACTAACCGGGAGTTTTTGTAATGACGTGGACCAATACGCCCAGCGAAGTCAGACAGGGGGATACGCTGTGGCGCTGGCGCCTTTCGGGGCTCGCCGGCCTGTTGCTGAGTTTCCTCATGATGCCTGCATGGACGGCGGATGCTCCGACAAACATGCTCGAAGAACTGGACGTGCAAACGCTCCCCGGCCAGCAGCTCCAGCTGCGGTTGCGCCTGAGCGGTCCTGCGCCCGAACCGCTGAGCTTCACCATCGATAACCCGGCACGAATTTCGCTCGACCTGCCCGACACCGGGCTGGCCCTGCCCTCGCGCCGCCGCGACGTCGACATCGGCGCGCTGCGCACGATCCTGGCCGCCGAAGCGACCGGCCGCACCCGCATCGTGCTCAACCTCGATACGCTGGTCCCGTACGAAACACAGGTCCGGGGCAACGAAATTTTTGTCACGCTGGCCTCGGGCTCGCAGTCAGCGGGGCCCTTCGGCCCGGCGGTCGCAGCCACCAGTGCGCCGGCCACCACCGGCAGCGCGCTGCCCGGTGAGCGGACGATCCGGTCCGTCGATTTCCGTCGCGGCCGGGACGGTTCCGGCCGGGTCGTGGTATCGCTGAGCGATCCACGCACGGTGGTCGACCTGCGCGAGCAGGGCAATACCGTCATCGTCGATTTCCAGAACACCCGCCTGCCGGCCGAAATGCGTCGCCGCATGGACGTCATGGATTTCGCGACCCCGGTGAGCACCGTCGACGCGACCCAGTCCAACGCCGATGCCCGGCTCATCGTCAGCGCCAGCGGCGCCTACGAGCAGGTCGCCTACCAGACCGACGACCGCTTCACCGTGGAACTCAAGCCGTATGTGCCCACCGCGGCGGACCTGTTCGAGGAGCAGCAGACCAAGGATTACACCGGCGAACGGCTGACGCTCAACTTCCAGGACATCGACACCCGCTCGGTGCTGCAGCTGCTGGCTGACGTCAGCGGCATGAACATCGTCGTCAGCGACACGGTGTCCGGTAACGTCACCCTGAGGCTGCAGAACGTTCCCTGGGACCAGGCGCTCGACATCATCCTCGAGACCAAGGGTCTCGACATGCGCCAGCGCGACAACGTGGTGATCATTGCCCCGGCCGCCGAACTGGCGAATCGCGAGCGCGCCGAACTCGAAAAACTCAAGCAGTTCGAGGAACTCGCACCGCTGCGTTCGGAATTCATCCAGGTCAACTATGCCAAGGCGCAGGAGCTGGCGGATCTGATCCAGGCCGGTGCCGGCGAGCAGTCGCTGCTGTCCACCCGAGGCAGTGTGGCCATCGATGATCGCACTAACACGCTGCTGGTGCAGGACACGGCCGACAAGCTCACGGAAATCCGCCGCCTGGTGCAGACACTGGATATCCCGGTGCGCCAGGTGCTGATCGAGTCCCGCATCGTGGTGGTCAATGACGACTTCACCCGCGAACTCGGCGTGCAGGCCGGCTACACCGCAATTTCCGATAACAGCTCGGATGGCCTGATCTCGGTCACCGGCTCGGCGACCGGCTCAGACGTCATCGTCGGCTCCGCCGTCGACAACCTGGGCTCCACGGGCTCGCCATACCCGGTGACCCTGCCGAACATCGAAGACCGGTTCGCGATCAACGCACCGGTCGGCGGCCCGGTCGGCCGCCTCGCGCTGGCCATTCTGGATTCCGATTACCTGCTCGACCTCGAGCTGTCCGCGCTGCAGTCGGAAGGCCGCGGCGAGATCGTCTCGACGCCACGCGTCATTACCGCCAATCAGCAGGAAGCGCGGATCAAGCAGGGTGTCGAAATTCCCTACCAGGAG
>JAHEKH010000201.1 GCA_024638445.1 Gammaproteobacteria bacterium
TTGCCGGTCGCCGTGCAGCAACCCCTGCCGCAGGACCGTGCGGACGGGAAAGAGATCAATCCGCTGCGCCATGAAACGCTGTTCGACCAGGACGGTAATCGCTTCGGCACCATCGCGCCGAAGGAAAAGGACAAGCTGGCCGACGCCAGCGTCAATGCCCGGCGCACACCCGGCCTGAACTTCGAGTTTGCCGGTGTCGGCAACGTCACCGGCGTGCTGCCGCCCGACACCGAGGGCACCGTCGGTCTCAACCACTACGTGCACGTGGTCAACTCCGCCTTCGCGATCTACGACAAGTCCGGCACGCAGCTGACCAGTCCCGTCAACACCAACACCCTGTGGGCCGGTTTTGGCGGTCCCTGCCAGACCGATAACAGCGGTGATGCCATCTTTGCCTACGACGAACAGGCCGATCGCTACGTGCTGACGCAATTCGCGGTTGGCGGCAGCAATCAGTCTGTTTGCTTCGCCGTCTCCCAGACCTCCGATCCGACCGGCGCCTACCACCTGTACGAAGTAGTGACGCCACGCTTCCCGGATTACTACAAGCTGGGCGTGTGGCCTGACCCCGATAACAACGCCTATTTCTTTGGCACCAACTCCGGCGTGCAGGGCCAGTACGATGTCTTTGCTGTCGACCGGGCCAACATGCTGGCCGGCGCCACCGCACGGCCGATGCAGTTCTTCCAGAATTTCGTCAACCTGATGATGCCGGCCGATGTCGACGGCCCGACCGGCCCGCCGCTCGGCAGCCCGGGCATCTTTTACACCTTCCGCGACGGCGGGGAGCCCTACTTTGGTTCGCCGCCTTCGGACAGCATCGACGTCTGGGAATTCGACGTCGACTGGAACACGCCGTCCAACTCGAGCTTCACGCTGGTGAACTCGCTGTCGCCGACACCGTTCAACTGGACGGTTTGCGGCTTCTTCGTCTCCAACTGTATTCCGCAGCCCGGAACTGCCCAGGGCATCGACAGTGCCTCGTGGTGGCCCATGCAGCGGCTGGTTTACCGCAACTTCGGCACCCACGAAACGCTGGTCGGCTCGTGGACCGTCGATGTACTCGCGAGCGGCAACCGCGCCGCACCGCGCTGGTTTGAACTGAGAGACACCGGCGGCGGCTGGTCGATCCACCAGGAAGGCACCTACTCGCCCGACTCCATTCACCGCTGGATGCCGTCGGTCGCAATGGACGGCTCCGGCAATATTGCGATTGGCTACAGCCGTGGCGATGGCAGCAACTTCCCGTCGATTTATTACGCCACGCGCAACGCCAACGACCCGGCCGGCACACTGGGCGCCGAAGCGCTGCTGTTCGCGGGTTCAGGCTCGCAGACCCACAGCGCTGCGCGCTGGGGCGACTACTCCTCGATGGAACTCGACCCGGCCGACGACTGCACGTTCTGGTTCACGTCGGAATACCTGGCGTCGACTTCCAGCGCCAACTGGCTAACCCGCGTCGGCACCTTCACGATTCCCGGCTGCGGCGCTCCGCCGGCACCGGACTTCACTGTGTCGTGCACGCCGGCCAGCTTTACTATTGGCCAGGGCGGCAGCGACACCAGCACATGCACCGTCACGTCGTTCAATGGTTTTGCCGGCACCGTCGACCTGGACTGTCCGGCCTCGGGCGGCATCGGTTGCTCATTTGCGCCGTTGCAGGTCACGCCCCCGGTCGACGGTTCGGCTACCAGCACGCTGACGCTGTCGGTACCCGGCGGCCAGGCGACCGGTTCGTACAACTTCAACGTCGAGGGCACCAGCGGCGGCAGCACCCGGACATCGGCAGTTGCCGTGCAGGTGGTGCCGGTCGGCAGCAACGGGCCGCAAACCGCCGTGTACGATTCCGGTCTCGGCGTACCGGTCTGTGCCATCGCGGGCAGCTCGTGTGACTCGACCACGCTCGTCGACGGCCGCGCCAACCTCGGCCCCGAACCGAACCAGCCAAACACGCTGGACGTGTGTTCCGACGGCGGATCGGGTTCGTATCACAACGACGAGTCGAACGACGCCATCGTTGTGTCGACCCTGGACTCGGGCAATTTCACCGAGGGCGATACGGTACAGATCGACGCCACGGTCTGGGCCTGGTCAACCGGATCCTCCGACACGCTCGACCTTTACTACGCGGCCGATGCCAACAACCCGTCATGGGTCTACATCACCTCGATTGTGACCCCGACCGGTGGCGGCCAGACACTGTCCGCGCAGTACACGCTGCCGGTGGGCAGCCTGCAGGCCGTGCGCGCGCAGTTCCGTTACCAGAGCACGCAGACGCCGTGTGCGTCGGGCAACTACAATGACCGTGACGACCTGGTCTTTGCGGTCGAATCCGGTGCACCGCCGAATACCCCGCCGACGGTGACCATCACGGCACCGGCCAACGGCGGCAGTGCCAACGAAGGCGACAGCGTGACCTTCAGCGGCAGCGCCAGCGACACCGAAGACGGCAACCTCAGCGCCAGCCTGGCGTGGTCTTCGTCGATTGACGGTGTCATCGGTTCGGGTGCGACCTTCGCAACCTCAACATTGTCGGCTGGCACGCATACGATCACCGCCTCGGTGACCGACAGCGGCGGTCTGTCCGATTCGGCGGCCATTACCTATACGATCAATGCGGCGCCGAACACGCCGCCGACCGTGACCATCACCGCACCGGCTGATGGTTCGAGCTATACGCAGGGTGACAGCGTGACCTTCACCGGTACCGCCAATGACACCGAAGACGGCAGCCTGAGCAGCAGCCTGGCATGGTCGTCGTCGATCGACGGCACCATCGGCTCGGGGGCATCGTTCAGCACCACGACGCTGTCGGTCGGCACCCACACGATCACCGCCTCGGTGACCGACAGTGGCGGCTTATCCGGTTCGGATGCCATCACCGTCACGGTTAACGCAGCACCGAATACACCACCGGTAGCGTCCATCTCCTCACCGGCCAA
>JAHEKH010000016.1 GCA_024638445.1 Gammaproteobacteria bacterium
CGGCGAAATTACCGGCAAAACAAATTAAGGGACCGCCGGCTAATCCTGGTCACGGTCGGCGCGTCTCCGCGGGTTTTCAGGAAGCGCGGGTTGCACCTGCACCTAAACCCGGCCATCGCCACGGGACTCCGGTACCGCAATGCACCCGTTTGCGCGCTGCCTGTGCACTTGCTGCGCTGTTGAGCGATTCTGTGCGAGTGGCTATAGCCCGCGATTAGTCGCCAGGAATCATGGCCGAAGCCGCTCCCACCGAGAGCTCAAAGTGAGAGCCGGCGTCAGGCGCGTGCGGTAGCCATTGCGGGTTCCGGGCAGTCTTCTTCCGGTGTCCCGGGATGCTGGTGAATCGCAGTCTGGTCGCGGCCGCGGTGCTTGGCGCGATAAAGTGCCGCGTCGGCTGCACTCAATACGGGTTCGAGCTGGTCGAGGCCGGGACCGATTTCGCAGATACCCGCGCTGAAACCGACCTCGATGAGGCGGCTGTCAAACTCGACGGGACTGCTCTTCAGGTCGTCACGCGCCCGCTGCAATACCGTGTCGGCGATCGCCGCGCAGGCCGTGGGCAGCAGCAACACAAATTCTTCGCCGCCGAATCGTGCGACGATATCGTGGCTGCGTGATATCCGCTGCAGCCGCCGGGCAACGTCCTTGATGACGGCGTCACCAGCGGCATGACCCAGCGTATCGTTGATCTGCTTGAAATGATCGAGATCGACGATGGCCACGGACAGCGGTTCCCCACTGCGTCGCGCCTCTTCGAAAAGGCGGCGGCCGTTCTTCATCAGGTAGTGACGATTCCAGGCACGGGTCAGCTGGTCCCGGTTCGCCTGGCTGTGCAGCAGCTCCAGCGGGGTCCAGGCCGAGTTGGCCAGCAATGCGCCGATCAGCAGGGCGACCAGCAGGATGCCGATCGCCACGTACAGGTTGTTGCGTTCGGTCGAGCGAACGTCCTTGAGAAAATCGCTGCGGGCCGCATAGGTGCCGACCAGCCATTGTTCGCCGTCCGAAAGGCGCATCGGCATGGCATCGGCGATATAGCGGGTCTTGCCAACCGTAAAGCTCGCGGAGCTGCTCTTGGTCATCCTGCGGCTGGCGGTGCGAATCGATTCCAGCACCTGGCGACCGATAGGGTCTGCCATGGCGCTGATCGACAGGGACGCCAGGCTATCGGTCCGCTCAATGATTGTCGGCGTCGCAATCAGCAGGCCGTCGCTGTTGGTGATGAATGCCGAACCCGATTCGCCGATATCAAGGGCCGCGAGAAAGCCCGCAAGATCCTTGAGCTCCAGGTCTACCCCGATCACGCCCAGCCGTGTGCCGTTGGCGTCGAACAGCGGGCGGGCGGCGGTGATACCCAGCCGCTGCGAGGTAAAGAAGATATAGGGATCCGTCCACACAAAACCGTTGGCCGCATTAGCCTCGCGAAACCAGGGCCGGGTGCGGGGATCGAACTGCCCGGGCGCCTCTTCGGTCGCCGTTGGCTCGGCGTGCACATTGTCGCGCCAGCGCAGGTCTGTCTTGCTGACTCCGCCATCCGTGTGAATGTGCTTGGTCCTGAACTGCTGGCGCTGCGGGTCGCGGGACACATAGAAAAACTCGCCCGCCGACGTCCCGATGTAGAGACCGGCAAATGATTCGTTGTGCGCGAGCTGGCTGAGGAAATAGCGCTCCAGCCTGTCCGTGTCCGACATGTTCAGCACGCCCGTGCTGAACAACTCGGCGGCAAGGCTCGCCTCGTGATAGGCATCGTCCAGGAACGCCTCGGTCTGGGCGATGGTTTCCGAGGTCGCACCATTGAGGATCTTCTGCGCCTGAGTCAGGAGCGCCGACTCGCTCGCCAGGCTGGAAAAGAACAGGATCGCGATTACGGTCACTGCCTGGAGGACGACCAGCAGCAGGATGGTCCAGCGCTTGAGCCGGTCCAGTTGCGGGTTGTTGTGGTCTGCCGGATCTGCCATCCGTAGCAGCCTCCGAGTGCCTGGTGACCGTTCCAGACTAGACCTGGTTCAGCACGGCTTACGTGACCTGTGTCACATCAAACCGCCGTAAACACAAAAGGTTACAAATACCGGTCCCGAGCAACCGTTATCCGAGGTGCGGCCGGGTGAGGTTTTCGTGCCCCGATGCCGTTATGTACACATCGTCCTCGATCCGCACGCCGCCATAGGGCCGGAACCGCTCGACCGCATCCCAGTCGACGCCTGCAGCGGAGTCCGACCCGCGAAGCTCTGCCAGCAGCATGTCGATGAAATAAACGCCCGGTTCGATCGTGCAGACCGCGCGCGGCGTGAGCGTACGGGTCAGCCGGAGAAAGGGATGCGCCTGTGGCGGCGGCTGCACCTCGCCGGCCGGGCTGGCCTGGTGGCCGCCGACGTCGTGTACCTGGGTGCCGATGTAGTGCCCCAGCCCGTGTGGGAAAAAGGTGCCGACGATCCCGCGCTCGACTGCAGTTTCCGCGCTGCAGGTCAGTACGCCATGGTCCACCAATACAGCCGCCATGCGCCGGTTCGCCTCCAGGTGCAGGTCCACGTAGTCGACACCCGGCGCGGCGAGATCGCAGATCTCCAGCTGTGCCGCATTCACCGAGCCGATAAGCCCTGCAAAGTCGTCCTCTTCGGCCGAGTAGGTGCGGGTAATGTCCGCGGCATAGCCGTTGCAGGAGGCACCGGCGTCGATCAGGAAAGCCCGTGGTGTGTCGCGCCGGTCTTCGTAAGCATGGTAATGAAGTACAGCGCCGTGGCCGTTCAGCGCGATGATGTTGTCGTAGGGAAGTTCGGCAGGCGTCTGCCCGCAGGCGCGGCAATACTCCAGGTGTATGTCGAACTCGGAGCCGCCGTCGCGAAAGACTCGCTCCGCAGCCAGGTGGCCGCGCGCGGCGATCGCGTTGGCGCGTCGCATGCACTCCACCTCGTAGTCTGTCTTCGCGGCGCGCTCGAAGTGCAGGATGTCGATCAGCGACTTCGGATTGACCTCGCCAAGGGCCGCCAGGCCTTCCGGAAGCGCTTCCCCGATGATCGCGACGTTTCCGGCCAGGTCCGCCAGTGCTGCAACGACTTCGTCGTCGCTGCGCACGATTTCTACTTCGAAATGTTCCGTCCAGTAGCCGGCCGGGTCCTGCGGTGGCAGGTGCCAGTAGTCGCGCGGCTGCAGGTAGATCAGCCGCGGTGTTTCGCCGCTGCCGGCCACGACGGCGCAGCCGGGATGTTCGGTCAGCGGCACCCAGCACTTGAAGTGGGGGTTTGCCTCGAAACTGCAAAGGCGGTCATCGAGAAACTGTGGGTGCGGCTGGCCGGAATAGACAATGACCCGGTCGAAGCCGCTAACCGCCAGCGCCTCGTCGTGGCGCGTGCGCAGGGTGCGTTGATGGGCGGCAAAGAGTCCGGCAATCGGGTCAGTCATGGTTACGGTCCCCCAGGTGAGACCCCATGATATGCCGAATGGGCGTGGCCGCCCAAGCGGAATTCAGATTGCGTTGTAGCTTACGTAGATCTTGAAGTTCAGCTCGAAGAAGCACTTCTGCTGGCCAACATTAGAGGCGTCGCGCCAGCCCTGGCAAACACGGCGTCCGGTGATTTCGTTACGCCCTTCGTTAACGGCATTGATGATCTCTTCCTGCAGGTCGAAGCCGCCGTCTACACAGTCGACGTTTTTACAGCGGAAGTGAAAGTAGGCACGTGACTGAGGACCAAAGCTCCGGTTGTTGAGACTCGGTTCGATCTCGTTGTCCTGGCCGCGAATCGACAGGTTTACCGCAAGATGCCGCACGCCGGGCAGCACATCTGCGATCGTGTTGGATTCGACCAGGTTGCCCATACCACAAGTCTCGGTGGCCTCGGCAGGCTGATCTGATTCCTGTTTACGCTTTTTGAATATGCTGAACATTGTCCTGTTTCCTGCAAAAAACTGACGGCCCGGTGACATGCACCGGGCCCGCCGGTCGGGTCAGGGGATTGTCACGCAAGGGAAGGACGTTGCCTGTGACGAGTCGCACATAAGTGGGACAGCATCGCTTGAGCGGATGCGACTCGTTGTCGTGGCAGCTCCGCTGTCCGGCCGGCTGGCGCCTGGCTTGGGACCGGTGGCTTTGCGTCCCCGCCTCTCGGTGGGTTTGCCCTGGTCACGCGCGTCAGTGCGACGCGTTGTGGAGTGTAGTTATACGTCATGCAATGATGCATTGCGGTGATCGCAATCACACTTCCGCCAGGCACAAAAAAGCCGCATCTGACGATGCGGCCTTTTATTGTCTAATTAGACGCTCTTAGCTGCGGCGGCGCAGCAGCCCGAGACCCATCAGGCCCGAGGCAAACAGCAGCAGCGGAGCCGGGATCGGCACCTGCGCGCTGAAGGCGATATCGATACCGATGCCGTTGGCTTCGTCACCGGCCCAGCCGTAAAGGCTGAGCTTGCCGTTTTCGAGAGTCGATGAGTTGAACGGCGAGTTGCCGTAGCTCGCTTCGGCGAAAGTAAAGGTGCCCGCGAAGGAACCGTCCATCGGCCCGCCGGTTACATCCATCGTGTAATCCAGGGTGCCACCGGCAAAACCGTTGGCGCCGCTGAGGTCGAAGCTGGCGCTGAGCAGGGTGAACGTCGCGGTCGCGCCGTTATCGCTGGTCAGGTTGTATTCCTGCGGTCCGCCCGCAGAAAGAATGGAACCGGTGAGATCGAGCATAATCGTCTGGCCCGGGTCCCAGCGCAGGAAGTCGGCGGGCGCTGTATTGCCCGGCGTGGCGCTGTCATGCACCAGGGTCCAGCGGTTGCTGTCGAGGAACGTCCCGATCAATGTCGCCGCGTTCGCGCTGAGCGTGAACAGCGAAAGCGTTGCAACTGCCGCGAGGCGAATCATAAAGGTCTTCATCTTGTTATCCCTTAGTCTCTTAAACCGGCCAAACGCCGTTATTTATTTTGTCTTGCGGTGAAACCACCGACCCCCGATCCTGGCCCCCCTCTCGAGGCCAGCACATGGAGATAGTTTAGGCGCTGCGCCGACCCCGGCGCAAATGTTAAATAAGTGATATTTCTATGTATTTGATCCGTAGGGGTTGAGGCGGCACTACTTCACATAATGCCATAAGGTTTTCAATCGCTTAGCGCGAATCACGCCTTGCGCGGCCCTTTTTCCAGGGCCTCGCGGACGGCATCGACAATCATCTCGATTTCCGTCGAGGTGATCGTAAACGGCGGCGTGAACCGCAGCGAGTGCGTGCCGCCGTGAATCACACCGATCCCATGCTGGCGCAGGTATTCCTCGATGCTGCCGCTGCCATAGCACTTGTAGCGGTCACGGTTCAGCTCGCAGCTCACCAGCAGGCCGGTTCCCTGCACCGCGGTGATGGCATCGCCGGTTTCGCGCGCCAGCGCTTCCAGGCGACGCACGAACTCCTGGCCCCGTTCGCGGATGTTTTTCCGCAGGTCGTCGTCGAGGTTGCCAAGGACCGCGCAGGCCACGTCGAGAGCGCGCGGATTGGTTGTCATGGTGTTGCCGTAGACACCGGGACGATAGACTGAGGTAGCACGCTCGCCGATCGCCAGTACCGATAGCGGGTACTGGCCCGCATTGAGGGCCTTGGAATAAGTTTCCAGGTCCGGTGCTTCGCAGTCCCCGAAACCCGGGTAATCGATGATCGACAGGCAGCCATGGGCCCGCAGCCCCGCCTGGATCGAGTCGATGACCAGCATCGACCCGTGCTCGCGGGTGAGTTGGCGGGCCGCGTCATAGTATTCGCGCGTGATCGCGCTGCCGGGGTTGCCTTCGCCCATGACCGGTTCCATGCACAGCGCTTCGACGAAGTAGCCCTGCTCGTCGGCCATCGCGAAGGCTTCCTCGAGCTGCGCAATGTTGTTCTGGTCGATGGTGATCGGACCGGTGCCGTCCCGAAAGCTGGCCAGGTTGGATTCGTAGTTGCCCAGCGTCGAATCGGAATAGCGTGCCGGGCGGTCGGTGCGGCCGTGAAAGCTCATGTTCAGCGCAATACGGCGAATGGGTTTGCCGGCATGCCGGGCGCCGGGATCGGTCTGGACCTTGGCGTTGATGTCGGCAATGCGAAGCGCCACGGTCATCGACTCCGAGCCGCTGTTGAGACAGACAAAACTGTCGAAAGGACAGCTGCCGCGGCGATGTCCCAGCTCCGCGCGCATGGCGTCCACGAAGCGCCGTTGTGAAACGCTGGGCGTCATCACGTTGGCCATGACCTGACGCTGATTCATTGCGTCGAGCACCAGCTTTGGCGAGTGCCCGAGCCCGAGCATCCCGTAGCCCCCGGAATCGTGAACCACCGCGCCATTGAGCGTGACGACCCACGGCCCGCTGGCCGCGATCGCGACGTAGGGGTTGACCGCATCGGCCGCATAAAAATTGGTCAGGCCTTCCTGCAGGCTCGCCGTCTGCTCATGCTCCGGCGCACTCACGAGGTCGGGCCGCTCGATGCGCAGCTGGCGGTGGGTGACGGCGGCATCGTTGATCGCCTGTTCGAGGGCAGGATCGATGGCGAGGAAGGTTTCGATAACCGGGTCGGGCAGCCCCACCGTGGCCGGGCCGGGGGCGGCAGCGGCGCGGATCTCCGCCAGTAAATCGAGACTGGCGGTGCCGGCATTGATGTCTTTCGGGTGCAGCATGGCGAAACCTCTCTGGATCAGCCGGACAGTATACGGGAGGGCCCCCGGCAGGCTCCACCGATCCGGTCAGCGGCGGAGCCGGCCGATGGGTTAAAATGACCCGATAACCGGAGAGCTACCGTGCCCGACGAAGACTCGATCCACGTATTTGCAACGCACCTGTGGGAAAACGACGACGACTACCTGCGTCTGTTCGACTACCTGGGCGATATCGACAACTTTTATTATGTGAACCACAGCGCGCCGGAGGACGAACCCGAGGGCGCCGATGCGCTGGCTTCCCGCGAGGCCCTGCTGGCGCAGATCGAGCCGGCGGAGGTGGTCATCGTCCTGTCGACCCAGTACCTCAGGGACCCGGTGATGATCGAACTGCAGATGGCCACGGCGAAACGGCACGGGAAACCCGTCCTGGCCGTCGAACCCTTTGGCCCGGATCCTGTTCCGGAAAAGATTAAAGAAATGTCAGATAAGGTGGTGGAATGGTACGCGCGCAAAATTGTCGATGGTATAAAGATGCTGGCGCGCGGCGAGGAAGAGCATCGCTTTGACACGATCGACTGGCCCGGCGACCTCTGATTAAAGACAGCTATCTGGAGAGATTCTGTGACTAAAACAGCAGCACTGGTTTGTATTGCATCGCTGGGACTGGCCGGAACGGCCGTCGCGGCCGACCTGGACAAAGGCAAGGCCAGCTATGAAGTTTGCGCGGCCTGCCACGGCCCGGACGGGGGCGGCAACAAGGATCTCAATGCCCCGCTGATCGCCGGCATGCCCGCCTGGTATACCGAGCGACAGCTGCAGAATTTCAAGGACGGCGCACGTGGCACCGACCCCAAGGACATCTATGGCGTACAGATGCGGCCGATGGCAATGACACTGGCAGATGCTGATGCGATCGCAAACGTGGCGGCCTACATCGAGGCGATGGAGGCACCGGCAGTCAAGGCGACTGTCGAGGGTGACGTCGAGAAGGGCAAGACGGCCTACGCGACCTGCGCGGCCTGCCATGGTCCCGACGGCAGCGGCATGGAGGCACTCAATTCGCCGCCGCTGGCCGGCCAGCACGACTGGTACATCGCTCGTCAGCTCGAGGCCTACAAGAGCGGTCTTCGCGGCACGAACCCGAAAGACACCTTCGGGATGCAGATGCGGCCGATGTCGATGATGCTGGCCGATGAGCAGGCCATACATGACGTCGCCGCCTACATCGCAACGCTGGACTGAGTGCTACAGGCTTTTTTCTGCGATAACGCGGCCGCCGATGGCGGCAAGCTGCACATCCACGGCATTTTTAACGAGCTGATGGCCGAGGGCTTTCCCGCGCGCCAGGAGCGGCTCGTCCTGTGTGGCGTCATTGAATGGCACGACAAGGCGGCCGGACGGCAGGAATTTTCTGTCGACCTGCTCGACCCCGGAGACCAGTCGGTTTATACCGTTGAGGGTCATACCGACGTACACGCCGTGATCTCCGGCCGCCCGCCGCCACGCACGCACCTGGTTTTGCCACTGGAAAACGTGGTGTTTCCTGTTGCGGGTCGCTATCGCACCCGCTTCCGCCTTGCCGAGGGCGAGATTTTCGGTCCCGATCTTTACCTGTCGGACGCGCGCGAACTCGATCCCACCTAGCTGCGTTGCAGCATGACAGCGAACCGTTAACAAGTGCAACATGCTGTAACTCTTGCATCGCACTAACCATAAAGGATCTGGGGGATGTCCGTATCGGTTCTCGCGGCGCTGCGGACCTTTAAAAAATACGCTCTGATTGCACTGGCCGTGATCGTCGGTTTTACTGCTGGTCACTGGGTAAATGCGGCGTTTTACAGCGAAAACGCACCGGTGCAACCAATAGAGTTCAGTCACAAGATTCATGCGCAGGACAACGAGATCCCGTGCATGCATTGTCACGTTCACGTTGCGCGTTCCATCAACGCAACCGTTCCCAGCGTCAACAAGTGCATGAACTGCCACCGCAATATGCCGGGCGTCTGGGAAACCCCGGAGATCGTCAAGCTGCGTGGTTACTGGGAACGCCAGGAACCCATCCCCTGGATCAAGGTGCACGACCTTCCCGATTTCGCCTATTTCCCGCACAAGCGGCATATCCAGGCGGGCGTCGATTGCGCAAATTGTCATGGGGACGTGGCCGGAATGGACCGGGTCAAGCAGGTGGAGCCACTGAAGATGCAGTGGTGTCTGGATTGCCACAACGAGCGGCAGGTCGAGCACGGGCGCGACTGCTGGACTTGTCACAAGTAAGGCGGGATTGATACGAGATGTCGGGCATAGACCGGAGAGATTTCCTGATGCTGGTCGGTGCCGGAACCGCGGGTGCCGGAGCGGGTTTCCTGGTCAAGGAAAGCAGCAAGAACCGGCCCGAGCAGTACATTCCCTACGTTGCCACGCCCGAGGATTACACCCCGGGCATCGCCACCTGGTACAAGACCGTCTGCCAGCAGTGCGCTGCGGGTTGCGGTATCGAAGTGCGGGTACGCGAAGGACGCGCCAAGAAAATCGAAGGAAATGCCCTGCACCCGGTCAGCCAGGGCCGCAGCTGTGCGTTGGGCCAGTCGTCGCTCAACGTGCTCTATAACCCGGATCGCCTGCGCCAGCCACAGCAGTCCCGTGGCGAACGCGGCTCGGGGGTGTTTCAGCCGATCGGGTGGGAGCAGGCCTATACAACGGTATCGGACCGGCTGGCGTCGTTGCGTCGCGCCGGCAAGGGCGATCGCGTCGCGCTGCTGACGGGCAACGTACGCGGTCACCTGCACGAGCTGCTGGAAACATTCATGGCGGGTGTCGGCTCCAGCCGTTACCTGCAGTACGACTTCCTGGTTCCGGAAAACCTGCTCGCCGCCAACCAGGCCAGCTACGGGCGTGCGGAGCTGCCTTATTACGACATCGGCAATGCCGACTTCGTGCTGTCTTTCGGCGCCGATTACCTGTCGCACTGGCTGTCGCCGGTGCACTACGGACTGGGCTACGGCAAGCTGCGCCAGGGCCCCGGCCGCGAGCGCGGACTGGTCGTGCAGGTTGAGCCACGCATGTCGCTGAGCGGCGCAAACGCTGACCACTGGCTGCCGGCCAGGCCCGGCAGCGAGGGACTGGTCGCGTTGGCGATTGCGGGAAGGCTGGGCGCGCCGGGCGCGTCGGCTTACAGCGTCGAGCGTGCGGCCGCCGCCAGCGGTCTCGACGCGGCAAAGATCGAAGACCTGGCCCAACACTTTGCAGAGGCGAAAAAACCGCTCGCGCTCATCGGCGGCGCGGCGCTTGCCGCGGAAAACGGCATGGCCAATGCCGCTGCCGTCAACCTGCTTAACTCGGCCGGCGGCGGCGCCGTCACCAGCAATCCCGACCCCGCGTTTGGCGCCAGCGCCGCAAAACATATCGCCGGCTACCCGGGACTCAGGAAACTGGTTGACGAAATGAATGCCGGGCAGGTGGATGCGCTGATAATTGCCGACACCAATCCACTGCATTCGACGCCCGAGTCGCTGGGTTTGCGCGAGGCGATTGCCAGGGTGCCCTTCGTCGCCGCGATTTCGCCGTTCATCGACGACACATCGGCGATGGCCGACGTGATCCTTGCGCCTCATTCCTTCCTAGAAAGCTGGTCCGATGACACGCCGCAGCCCGGCGTCGGCATCGCCAGTGCGTCGATTGCGCAGCCGGTAGTGGCACCGGTACACGACACGCGTGATTTCGGCGACATCGTGATTGAAATTGGCCGGCGGCTGGGCCGCGATGTCGCCACGCAGCTGCCGTGGGAAAACACGCTGGAGTTTCTACAGGCACGCTGGCGCGAACTCTATGGTCCGCGCAGCGCCGAACTGGGCAGCATGGAGTTCGGCAAGTTCTGGAACAACGTGCTGCAGGCGGGCGTGTGGGCCGAGAACCGGAAGGGACCGGCGCTGCCCGCGGTCAGCCGGGTCATCGATCCGGGCGAACCGGCAGCAGCGGGCGACGGTTTCTACTTTCACCCTTACGTGAGCCTGGCGATGGCCGATGGCCGCGGCGCCAACCTGCCCTGGCAGCAGGAGCTGCCCGATCCACTGACCGGCATGGTCTACAACAGCTGGGTCGAGCTGAATCCGGCAACGGCAAAGGAACTCGGTGTGGAGGACGGCGACGTGGTCACCGTCAGCGCTGCCGGCGGCAGCCTCGAAGCGCCGGTCGTCGTTTATCCGGCGGTGCGGCCCGATGTCGTCGCGATGCCCATGGGGCAGGGTCACCGCACCTTTGGCCGGTACGCCAGCGGCCGGGGCGCCAATCCCCTGTCGATCGTCGACGAAACCGTCGACCGCGACAGCGGCGCGCTGGCCTGGGGTTCGACCACGGTAAGCGTTGCGAAGACGGGCCGGCGGGTGAAGCTGATCCGGCAGTCCGGCACGCCGCGTGACCTGGGCCGCTCGATACTGGGTCCGTACGGCGAGGGCGGCAAACCCGCCCCGCATGGCGATGATGAACATCACGGTTGAGCAGACGGAGTAACCCGTGGCCGATATCGTAGAAAAATGGAAAAAACTTCGGGAGCCGGGCTATTTCGGCAAGTTCGACTATCACTGGGGCATGGTCATAGACCTCGACCGGTGCAGCGGCTGTGAGGCCTGCGTGGTCGCCTGCCAGGCCGAGAACAACCTGCCCATCGTCGGTGAAAAACGCTTTGCGCAAAACCGCGAAATCAAGTGGCTGCGGATCGAGCGTTACTGGGAAGGCGAATATCCGGACGCCAAGGTCACGTTCCTGCCGATGCTCTGCCAACAGTGCGACCAGGCACCCTGTGAGACGGCCTGCCCGGTTTTCGCGACCTATCACAACCAGGACGGCCTCAACACCCAGGTCTACAACCGCTGTATCGGCACCCGCACATGCGCGGTCTATTGCCCCTACGAGGTGCGCTATTTCAACTGGTTCACCTACCAGTGGGACGAGCCGCTGGAGCAGCAGCTGAACCCGGATGTGTCGGTGCGCGAAAAGGGCGTGATGGAGAAATGCACCTTCTGCATCCAGCGCATCCGCGATGCCAAGGACCAGGCCAAGGATCGCGGCGACCGGGTGCGTGACGGCGAAGTGACCCCTGCCTGCGTGCAGGCCTGCCCGACCGAAGCGATGGTCTTTGGCGATTTCAACGATCCCGACAGCGCCGTTTCCCGCGCGGCTGAGGACGAGCGCCACTACAGGGTGATGGAAAAACTGAACACGCAGCCTTCTATCGTTTATCTCACCAGGGTCGAGCATCATGACTGATACCGAATACCGCGAACCCGAATGGGATGAGGTAAACAAGGACGTCCTGCGCTCGATGCTGGTCACCACGCCAAAGTACTGGTGGCTGCTCGGCACGATGATGACCATAGCCGCGGTGTGTTTTTTCCTGCCGTGGATCTACCAGTGGAACGTCGGCGTCGGCGCTGCGGGCATGAACCGAAATGCCGTGTGGGGCACCTACCTGTCCAACTTCATCTTCTGGATCGGGCTGAGCCACTCGGGCACGCTGCTGTCGGCGGTGCTGCACATCACCCAGAGTTCCTGGCGCAAGACTATTTATCGCAGCGCGGAGGCCATGACGCTGTTCTCCCTGATGACCGCGGCGATGTTCGTCATGGTGCACGTGGGCCGGGTCTGGTACGTGCACTGGAGTTTCCCGCTGCCCAACGCGATGGGCCTGTGGCCGAACTTTCGCTCGCCGCTGATGTTCGACGTCATGGCGATCACCACTTACCTGACCGCCAGTTCGATCTTCATTTACATGGGTTCGGTACCGGATTTCGCCGCGGTGCGTGACAACAGTACGGGTATGCGGCGGCGGCTCTACACAATCTTCTCGTTTGGCTGGCGTGGCACCGAGCACCAGTGGCATACGCTGAACTGGGCCTACACCTTCTTTGCGGTCTTCGTCATTCCGCTGGCGGTGTCGGTTCACAGCATCGTGTCCTGGGATTTCGCGCTGTCCGTCGTGCCGGGCCTGCACCACACGATCTTTGCGCCGTATTTCGTTTGCGGCGCGATCTACTCGGGCACCGCCGGCATCGTCACCGTCATGTATCTGCTGCGTAAAGCCTTCGGCTACGAGAAATACATCCGCGAGATTCACGTCGACAATCTCGGCAAGCTGCTGCTGGTGCTGTCGCTGATCTGGACCTACATCAACATCATGGAAGTGTTCAATGCCTGGTACGGCGGCACCTCGGCCGAGGCCGAGTGGCTGAAGTTCCGCATGGCGGGGCCGTACGCGATCCTGTACTGGGAGATGATCCTGTTCTGTGCCGTTGCACCGCTGGTGATGTTCTCCAACAAGTTCCGGCGCAACTGGAACAAGATGCTGGTGCTGTCGATCCTGATCAATATCGGCATGCTGACCGAACGTTTCATCATCGTCGGTACCGCGCTGCCGCGTAAGTACCTGCCGGATTCATTCGGTTTTTACCTGCCCAGCCTGGTCGAGGTGTCGATCACCATCGGCTCGTTCGCCATTTTTGCCACGCTGTTCCTGATCTTCGTCAAGTGGGTTCCCTGTATCTCGATCTACGAGACCAAGGAAACGCTGACGCCGCTGCGGAGGGATGCCAAATGGCAGAAAGCCTGATCGCAACGTACGAGTACGAAGAAGACTTTCTCGACGTAGCCGGGAAACTGAAGGGCATGAACGTGCCGCTGACCGTCATGACGCCCATTCCGATGCATGATGTCGAGAAGGTGCTGGGCATCGGCAAGAGCAAGGTTCGTTTTTTCTCACTCGCCGGGGCGATCCTCGGCGGCCTGTCGGGTTTTGCGCTGGCCGTCGGCACGGCGATGGTCTTCGTCCTGCCGACCGGCGGACGGCCGATCATCCCCATCCCGCCTTACCTGGTCATCGGCTACGAGATGACGATCCTGTTCGGCGTACTCGCCACGCTGCTCGGTTTTCATGTTGTCTCACGGCTGCCTGCCTGGGAGGAGGCGCCGTACACGCCGGAGGCGAATATCGACCGTTTCGTGATTTCCGTACCGATCGAGGGCGATGTATCGGCGGTCGAGAGCGTCCTGCGGGAAGGCGGCGCGGACCAGGTCAAGCGGGTGGAGTACTGAGATGCGGCGCATAGTGTTCTTGCTGATGCTGGCAACGAGTGGCGCGGCGCTGGCTTTGCCCTGGTCGAAAGACATGGTCGATCAGCCTTCGGTCAAGCCGCAGGAAACGCTGGTGCGCGAGGCTCCGGACTCTGTGCCGAAGTCCGGCAAAGAGGCGATGCCCGTGCCTTCGGATGTCGCTGAGGTCGTGCGCTCGCGCCTGCAGGCTGGTCAGCAGCTCAACAACCCGGCATCGATGACGGCGGAATCGATCGAGCGCGGCAAAGAGATTTACGAGATTCATTGCCTGGTATGCCACGGCGACACCGGCAAGGGCGACGGTGCTGTCGGCAAGAAGTTCGTGCCACCGCCGATGGACCTCTCGACCGACTACGTGCAGCTGCAGGCCGACGGGCAGATTTACTACACGATTACTCACGGCGGCGTTGCCATGCCGTTCTACAGGGATGCGATCGAGGAAATCGACCGCTGGCACCTGGTTAATTACGTCAAGAGCGAGTTGAAAGCGCAATGAACGAGGCCAGCGCAACGGCGGCGATTCCCCGTCACTACGGCGTCGACCGCCGTCCGGCGTACAACACCGCCCGGCTGGTCGTAGCCGCCGTGTTTGTGCTCAGCACCGTCGCGGCGATCTTCGCCCTGCCGGGTGACGATGCCGGGGGCTGGGGCATGTTCCTGGCAACCTTCCTGTTCCTGCAGGGGTTGACGCAATTTGGTATCGCCTTCACCGCCATCATGCGGTTGTCAGGCGGATTCTGGGCGCGGCCGCCGTTCCGTTTGGCCGAAGTCACCACGCTGGCGTTCATGCCGATTTCCTTCATCGGCATCCTGGTGATTTACTTTGGTGCCCGGCACCAGCTGTTTTTCTGGCTGTCGCCGGAGCCCGGCGAACACCTGAGCCCCTGGCTGGGCGAGGGCAAGCTGCTGTTCCGGGCGCTTGTCACGCAGGTCGTCTTTTACGCCTTTGCCTTCCACTATGTGCGCATGAGCGTGCGGCCTGATATCAACGCCTCCGCGGGCGAGTCTACCGGTGGGCTGGGACGACTCGTGCGCAGCCTGTTTGGCGGTGGCGGCGCAACCGATCCCGCGGCGCTGACGCACCGGCTGTACTGGTGGTCGGTACCCATCCTGATGATCGCCGGGCTGGCGAACACTTTTATTTCCTGGGATTTTGCAATGATGCTGTGGCCGCACTACCACAGCACCATATTCACGATGTACTACATGATTGGCTGCATCTTCGGCGGCACGGCACTCGTTTTACTGCTGGCGGCGCTGCAGCGACGTTACGTCAGCATGGACAGCGTGTTCAGCACGCGGCAGGTCAAGAACATCGGCATCATGCTGACGGGCTTCATGTGCCTGTGGCTGTATTTTTTCTGGGCCCAGTACTTCGTGTCCTGGTTTGGCAACCTGCCGCACGAAATGCGGCCTCTCAACGCCAAGATGACCGGTCATTACGGACCGATTTTCTGGGTGTCGATCGCCTGTCTTTTCATGTTGCCACTGGCCTTCCTGATCTTCGCCAGGGTCAAGCGCAACCTCTTGCTGGCCAGCATCGTGGCTACCCTGATCTGCACCGGTGTCTGGCTCAACCGGTATCTCATGGTGGTGCCGGCGCGCTGGGAGGAACACCTTCCGTTCAGCACCCTGGGCGGGGCGGCTGGTACAATCGCACTTTTCAGCGGCTTTCTGCTGCTGCTGCTGTTGCTGTTCGATGCGTTCCCGATGCTGGCGCGCTGGGAGCTGGAGCAGATCCCGGAAAAAGACCGGGAACAATGGCACAGTAAGCACTGATCTCGGGCCGCGGGAAGCGGATATGCCGGTAATTCATCTCCAACGCAAGATCAAGGCCCACGCCGATGTGGTCTGGCGGGTAATCAGCGACCTGGAGTCCTTCGCCGAGGTTTCATCCCATATCGCCAGCGTGGAGATGCTGGGCGGCGAGAAAGAAACCGTCCGTCGGCGGCTGACCAGTCATCACGGCTATTCCTGGACCGAGCACTGCGTCATGTGGAACGAGGGACATGGTTATGCCATGGAAGTCGATTCCAGCGACAAGGTCTATCCCTTCAGGTCGATGCACCGGCGTTTCGAGCTGGAGGAGCACGACGACGGCGTAGTCCTGAGCATGCACTACAAGTACAAGCCCAAGTACGGCCTGTTTGGCCAGGCCTGGGACCTGCTGTTTCTGCATCGCAAGCGGCGCCAGCTATATGAAGACCTGCTCAATAACTGGATTGCGCGGATTCGCGATCTCGAATGGGCCTACACGGTAACCGTGGCGACGATACTCCAGAGCAAAGGCAGCGACGTGGTAACCGCCAGCGTCGACGACAGTATTTTCGAGGTCGCCAGGATACTGCGCAAGCACCGCATTGGCTGCGTGCTGATACGCGATCATGACGGCAGCCTGGCCGGGCTCGCTTCAGAACGCGATATCGTGTCGGGTCTTGGCGATCACGGACCCGAGGCCCTGAAGCTGCCGATTTGCGACGTCATGTCGCGCAAGCTCGTCGTCTGTGAGCCCCACAACGACATGGTATTCGTGATGGCCTGTATGACCGATCGCAAGGTGCGCCACCTGCCGGTCCTCGACGGCGGCGAGCTGGCCGGAATCATCAGCATTGGCGACGTGGTCAAGGCCCGTATTTACAGCCTCGAGTCTGAGTCGGAGACGATGCGGGAGTACATTGCGGGACGCGAGTGGCGTTATCACCACAAGGTAACGGGTGTTCACGACGTCGCTGCATTGCGCCAGGAGCTGGGCAACTGAGATTGTAAATTGTTGCTACCCGGCGCCCCGTGGTCCGGGTGTTCCTTTACAATCGCCGCATCATTAAAACCCACTTTATTCGGAGGAAACCGGGGATGGCCAGAATTGCTGACATTGAGGGGATTGGCCCCGCCTACGCTGAAAAGCTGCAGGGTTGCGGCATCAAGACGACCGAGAAATTGCTGGAGATGGGCAGCTCGCCCAAGGGGCGCAAGGAAATCGCTTCCAAGTCCGGCCTGCCCGAAAAGCAGATCCTCGGCTGGGTAAACCGAGCCGACCTGACCCGCATCAAGGGCGTTGGCAGCGAGTATGCCGACCTGCTCGAATGCGCCGGCGTCGATACCGTGCCGGAGCTGAAGAATCGCAGCGCCCAGAACCTGCACGCCAAGATGGCCGAGATCAACGAGCAGAAAAAGCTCGTTCGCAAGCTTCCTACGGCCGACCAGGTCACCGACTGGGTGGCACAGGCCAAGAAACTGCCGCGTGCAGTGAACTACTGATTGCGCCCGGCCACGAGCGACCAGAGGCCGGGCTTGTCCCGGCCTTTTTACATTCTGTGGCACCGGTAACGTGTCGTCACAATGAATCAACAACTGCAAAGTTTGCTGGCAGACGGGCAGGCGCGGGCCGATAATTTGTGCTCACCTGCTGCTCAAGGATAACAGTCGTTGAATTTCTTCTTCCGTAAACGGCGTGACAAAAAGACGGTCGCGCGCAAAGACAGTTCGCGTCAGCAGCCCGGCGAGATCGGGACTGATAAAGAGCCCCGTGGCTACGACCCTTATGACACCTTTCCCGGTGTATCACGGGAGCGTTTCGGCATGCGTCGTCGCAACGACGGCAAGTGGTCGTTCTGACTTAATACGCCCGCCGAAAAATAAAAAAACCCCGCTGATTAAAGCGGGGTGTTCAGGTCCGGCGGTGGTGTTATTTTTATTCTTTTCTTGTTGTAGTTATAGCTCGCGGTTTTTGTCAGTTTCGCTTCGGGCGGATCGGGCATTCGGCGTCGCGGTAAGTCTGGGAACCGTGGCGTGACGCATTTCGAAATCTTCTCCCTGTCTGATCTCCCTGCATGCCGCGTCGTTTTCTCTTGCGGAAACTCGTTGCGTGCATACAGAGACTTATAAGCAGGTTCTGTGCCAGCCTGGCGGGTTGCTATGCGAATCAGCCGGATACACGATCCGCTGCTAAATTTATGTAAAATAAGAAAAAATTTGGGTCCTCGATAGGGGTTACGCTGTAAGAAATGCCGACAGCCGCAGCAGGACTTAAGTCATGACGCAAAACGGGTGGTTACGCCGCGACCCTGGCAGTACGCTTTGTCCATGAACGACAAGAGCCAGTTACGGGATTACCAGCGGATCGCCGTCGCAATCCGGTTTATCGATCAATCCATCGACCATCAGCCGTCGCTGGAAGAGATCGCCCTCGCGGCAGGCGTCAGCGTTCCGCACTGCCAGCGGCTGTTTCGCCGCTGGGCCGGCGTCAGCCCGAAACGCTTCCTCGAGTTCCTGACCGTGAAGCACGCGAAGCGGCTGCTCGACCAGTCCGGCAGCGTGCTGGACACGTCGCTGCAGCTGGGGTTGTCCAGTCCCTCGCGTCTGCACGACCAGTTTGTTTCGATCGAGGCGGTAACGCCCGGGGAATACCGCAGCGGCGGGGATGGCCTGGAAATTGTCTACGGGCATCACGTGAGCGCATTCGGCCCGGTGCTCGTGGCGCTGACGGTCCGGGGTATCTGCGGTCTGGCGTTTTGTGACGGGGAGGGCGTGGCCAAAGAACTCGAGCGGCTGCAGAAATTATGGCCGGGGGCCAGTCTGCGTGAGGACGTGCAGTCGACCCGCGCCGTGGCGGGGCGTCTGGAGCAGCCGGCGGATGCAAGCCGGCCGCTGTCGCTGCTGGTCTCGGGCACCAATTTCCAGATCAAGATCTGGCAGGCTTTGCTCGATGTGCCGCCGGGAACCGTATGCACCTACGGTCAGCTGGCCGAACGCGCCGGCGTGCCCGGCAGCGCGCGGGCGACGGGCACCGCGGTAGGCGCAAACCACATTGCCTGGCTGATCCCCTGCCACCGCGTAATCCGCAGCACCGGCGAGACCGGCCAGTATCGCTGGGGTGCAACCCGCAAGCGGGCGATGCTGGCCTGGGAAGCGGCTCGGCACCTGTCCGGCAACGTGGCGGCGGTCAGCTGAGCGTTCCGGCCGAACTGAGGCTGGCCGTCAACGGCCGGACGCTCGCCGCACGCCACTGGGTGCGTCCCGGCGCCCCGCGTGTGATAGCGATCCACGGCTGGCTCGACAACGCGGCAACCTGGGACCTGCTGTTACCGCTGCTCGAATGTTATGACGTTTGCGCGCTCGATCTCCCCGGTCATGGTCACTCTGATCACCGCCCGGCGGGCGCGCCCTATCATTTCGTCGATAACGTTGCCGATGTCATCGGTGCCGCGGATGCCCTGGGCTGGCAGGAATTTGGCCTGCTGGGCCATTCACTCGGCGCTTCGGTGGCAACCCTGGTGGCCGGCACCATTGCAGATCGCGTGACGCATGTCGTGTGTATCGAGGGATTCGGTGCGCTGACTACACCGGCAGACGGGGCGCCGGCCCAGCTGCGTAAGTCGATCCGGCGCTATGCCGACTCGCGTGGCGAGAGGCGGCGCTTTTCGTCGCTCGACGAAGCGGTCAAAGCCCGTGCAGGCGCTACCCGGGTCAGCCTGGATGCGGCGCGGCACCTTTGCGAGCGCGGGACCCTCGAAGACAGCGAAGGGCTGACGTGGAGCTCAGATCCGCGCCTGCGTTATGACTCGCCGGTGCGTCTGACCGAGGAACAGGTGCTGGCCTTTATTGCTGCGATCCGGGCACCGGTCCTGCTCATCCGGGCAAAGGACGGGCTCGACTTTCCGAAGGACATTTACAGGGTCCGGGTGGCGGCCTGCCGCAACCTGCGTCGCGTCGAGTTGCCCGGTCATCATCACCTGCACCTGGAAAGTGAAACGGTTGCTGCCGTGGCGGGCGAGATTGCTTCGTTCGATGCCGCGTGTGACTATGTCAACAGCACAAGCCTGTGACACAGGCCGCGGCGAAAACCGCGATCTGCCGTTATAGTTCCGGGCAGTTTTTGACAGGATTCGTTTCGTGAAAGCCAAAGACGAAAAACGCCGCGACGAGCCGGCGAGTTCTCCCCAGCCACTCGACCGGCAGGAGTGGATAGCCCGGGCGGTCGCTGCGGCAGCGATGCGCCCCGGCAAGAACAACGATAAGGCAGTCGACGACCCCGACGAGGAAGACTGACCCTCCCGCGGTGTGACCCGCATCACGGCTGAGAACCCGTCCAGCTTTTAACATCACTCGCTCCTGTTCCCATCGGAAGCGCGCAATGCAACAGCTGGCCCGGCTCATGGATGATTTCGACGACATGCTCGGTGTCTGCAGCGCTGCGAGTTCTCCGGCGTTCATCCTCATTGCCTTCCTGAGTATCGTGTTGCTGCTCGTGGCGACAGCGGTGCTGGGTATTACGGGTTTTGGCGGCGGTCTGCTGGCAGTGGGTGCTGCGACCGGTGCCGCAACCCGGGCCAAAAAAGACGCCTGACGCCCCTGTCAATCTCGCTGGGCGCAGGGGTTTGTCCGGTCTGCGCGATGCACAGGGAAGCGTCTGCACAGCAAGCCGGAAGCCGTTCCCGGTCTGGCCTTTTTGACCGCCAGAGAACAGCATGCTATACAGCCTCGCTTTCACCTTGCCGTCCTGGGGATAACGATGGAAGTAATCGGGCTGGATATCGGCTTCGGCTATACCAAGGCAACGAACGGCCAGCGATTCATCGTCTTCAAGTCTGTTTACGGAGAGGCTTCGGAGCTACAGTTTCGTGAGCAGCTGTTAAGCGATCCGGACGAAGAAGAATACCTGCATCTCGAGATCGACGATCACAACTATTTCGTCGGAGAACTCGCCGAGCGGCAGAGTGTGGAAAGGTATTTCACGCTCGACCAGAGCCAGTTCGTGGCTGAATTCACCAAGGTGCTGGCGCTGACGCCGCTGTCGCAAATGGTCGAACGCCAGGAGCCCGTCAAGCTGGTGGCCGGATTGCCGATCAGCCACTACCGGCGTCACCGTTCCGAGTTGATCAATATCCTGAAGGGTCAGCATCCGCTTGTCATCATCAACAAGAACGGTGAACGCGAGGACTCGGTGGTGCGGGTTTCAGACGTGAAGGTCGTGCCACAGCCGTTTGGCACCGTGATGAACCTGATGCTGAGCGACCTGGGCGAGGTGCGCGACCGGCGATTCCTCGGGGAAAAAATCGGCGTCATTGACGTGGGTTTCCGGACCACCGATTACACGATCGCGGACCGTACCCGCTACTCGGAGCGCGGCAGCAAGACAACGGACACCGGCATCTCGCGGGCCTACGCAACCATTGCGGCCAAGCTGCAGGAGTCGAGCGGGATCAACGTCGAGTTGTATCGTTTATACAATGCCGTCGACCGCGGTTCGATCAAGATTCACGGCAAGCGCTACGATCTGAAGCTCGTCAAGGAGCACGCCTTCTCGCAGCTCGCTTCGCAAATTGCCACAGATGCCAACAGGCTTTGGGCCAACGACTGGGATATCGATCGTGTGATGATCACCGGCGGCGGTGGCGCAGTGCTGGCGCCGTTCATGTCCAGTCACCTGAAGGGCGAGATTATGCCGGTAGAGCCTGGAACCGATACCCGGCTCAATAACGTGCGTGGCTACTGGAAGTATGGAAAACGGCTGTGGACTCGTGGCGCAACGGCGACCCAGACCGAATGAAAATTTTATAGTTTTCAATTTTTAAGGAATGTAACGCAGGCTTGATATCAACTTTTGGCGGCCGTTAGAATGCCAGCTCCGGCGATACCCTGGAGACAACAAGAGATGAAAAAGCTGATATTGATTGCCGCGCTCGGTCTGTTCGCTGCCGCGAGTCATGCGTACAGCATCAAGCACAGTTATTCAGGTAAAGATAATTCCACTGAGTACTACGGATCCTGCGACAACGGGCAGCTGCTCAAGGTCGTCGAGCATCGCGATGGGCGTTTTTCTTATGAGGGTCCCGCCGGCAACGGCACCGTGCGCGGCACCGGTGCCCTGGACAAGGCTGCGGCTGCAGCCTGCGGCGAATAGTCCCCACGGTGTGATCCAGGACACATTTCCCCTCACACCCCGCTGCTAACCTCTAAAGGGCCACTGTTTCGTCCGCGAATCATCGCGGACTCGTATTGTGGCCCGATAATCATGATTGTTACCGAAGAAAACAAAGCAGCAGCAGATCCACTGGTGGAACTGGTCTCGAATGTGGAGACCCGGTTTTCTATTGCCTGCGATGCGGTAAGCGGCGGGAAATCTCACGCGGAAGAGGCGGCCGGCCAGTTTTTCGGCACGATCGACAAAGCGCTGGCCGGTTGCCGCGTCGAAGGTCCCTCCGACCTGCCGCTGGATGAGCGAATCCTCGGACTGATCGAGCGCCTGAAGCCGTTGCGAAACTATTTGCTGCAGTTTGTGGAGATCGTCGAGAAAAGCGACAACGGTGAGGCTGCACACGCCGCGCTGCGTCCGTTTCTCGGCAGCCTGCTCGGCTTCAAGCATGCTCCGCGCAATGTCATCACCTTCAATCACCTGTGGTGCGATCACTACCGGTTCTTTTTGCGTGAAGTGTTTCTCGGTGTCGTTGCGACGCTGATTGCACGCCGCAATTTCGAGGAGATCGACCGCTATCTCGGCTTCGACTACCGGTTCGAGACATGCCGGGGTCCGCAGCGTGCGGCTTTCCTGGGATTCGATGCCTACATCAAGACGCTGGATGAGTTTCGCGCCCGCCGCCTGCGGCAGAACCGCCTCTCGGTCTCGACCGACCTGCTCAACGCCCGTGCAGACATGCCGATGTGCTCTTTCAAAGACATGATGCAGGCTGACTTTATCCTGTGTGTCCGGGGTCTCTTCGACCATCCGAAAGCGCTGACCCGCTGGTTTCCCCGCACGCTGGTGTTCGCTCACGACTACGAGAAGAGCGGCTTCGACCTGTTTTTTGCCGCACAGTCAGCCGACAAGTTCGGGCCGGTGGCCAAGCTGCTGGGGGTCAGGAACCGGGCCGAGCTGGTCGAAAAATTTGCGGCAGTTTCCCGGCAGTGCCGGCTCGACGACTGGAAGTTCGGCGGCATATCCATTCCCTTCGGCAGCTACCTGGCGCTCGATTCAGCCGTTAGCGCCTGAGACACTGTCCGTTTGGCGCATTGGCGCCAGAAGTCTTATCCTGTCCGGATGAGCGACTATGACAAACAAGACGAGCGTCAGCGCCTGACTCCGCTGCAACTTGCGGTAACCCGTGAAGGTGCAACTGAACCGGCCTTCAGCGGCGATTACGTTTATCACAAGGGTGACGGCAGCTACCACTGCGTTTGCTGTGACAGCCCGCTGTTCGATTCCGCCACCAAGTATGACTCGGGGTCAGGTTGGCCGAGCTTTACCGCACCCCACGACAACCGCAACGTAACGACCCTGCTCGACACCAGTCACGGTATGCGCCGGCTGGAGGTTCGTTGTGCCAACTGCGATGCACATCTCGGCCACGTTTTCGATGACGGGCCGGGTGCCGACGGCAAGCGCTTCTGCATCAATTCGGCGGCGCTGAATTTCGAGGGCGAAGAAGAGGCCAGCGACGAATGAAGCATGGATTTCCGAAGCTGCTGGCAGCGGCAGTTGCCCTGGTCGTGCCGGTCATGTCCGGTGCGGGAACCGTAATCCATGCCGGTTCCGTCGTAGACCCGGTCATCGGAGTCCTCGGCGAGACCAGTATCGTTGTCGAAGATGGCCGTATTACCGCAATCGAACACGGCCATATACCGGCGGGCGGTCATGCACTGGTCGACCTGGGTGATTACACCGTGTTGCCCGGGCTCATGGACATGCATGTCCACTTTACCAGCGCCTACAGCCGAGACTCCTACCTGGAAAAGTTCCGCATGGATGCCGCTGACCTCGCGTTGCGTGGTGCGGCTGCGGCCGGGAAAACCCTGGCTGCCGGTTTCACGACCGTGCGTGATCTCGGTGATCGCTTCAATGTCAGCGTTGCCCTCCGTCGCGCGATCGACAAGGGTTACGTGCAGGGTCCGCGTATCTTCGCCGCCGCGAAATCGCTGGGAACCACCGGCGGACATGCCGACCCGACCAACGGCTGGCGGCCGGACCTGCGCGGCGATCCCGGGCCGCGGGAAGGCGTGGTCAACGGCGAGGACGATATCGCCAAGGCCGTACGACAGCGCTACAAGGATGGCGCCGACCTGATCAAGATTACTGCGACCGGTGGCGTGCTCAGCATGGCCAAGAGCGGCCAGAACCCGCAATTCACCGAGTCGGAAATCGAGGCGGTCGTGCGCATCGCGCAAGACTACGGTTTTCATGTTGCTGCGCATGCCCACGGGGCCGAGGGCATGAAGCGCGCAGTGCGCGCCGGCGTGCGCTCTGTCGAGCACGGGACCTACATGGACGCCGAAATCATGCGACTCATGAAGCGTCACGGCACGTACTACGTGCCGACGCTGCTGGCCGGCCGGTGGGTGGCAGAAAAAGCCGCCGAGCCGGGTTTCTTCCCGGAGGAAGTTCGGAAAAAGGCGGCGACCATCGGTCCGCAGATTACAGCGACATTCGCCCGCGCCCACGAGGCCGGCGTAACGATTGCCTTTGGCACCGACAGCGGCGTTTCGGCGCACGGAGAGAACGCCCGCGAATTTGCGTTGATGGTCGAGGCCGGCATGTCTCCGGCCGATGCTATCCGGGCAGCAACGTTGACCGCCGCCGAGCTGCTCGGCGTAGACGACCGGCTCGGCAGCATTGCCGTTGGCAAGCTCGCGGATCTCGTGGCGGTGCGCGGTAATCCGCTGGATGATATTGCCGTCCTCGAGAACGTCAGCTTCGTCATGAAAGACGGCGTGGTCTACCGGAGTCCCTGACGATGACGGCGCTGCGGCTCGCGATTTCGTTGCTGCTCGGCATCGTCGTCGTGCTGGCCATGCTGGTGATCGGCCTGCGCCTGTTCTACGGCAAGGAGGCCCCGCCCGAGTCCTCCCTGGAGGCCTTCGAGGTCGAGTACCTCACGCCGGAGGAAGCCGCCAGGCTGCTCGGCGAGGATCCAGACCGCCGCAGGCTGCCCGACATGCCTGTTGCGCCGCCATCGCAAGTGGCACCCGCGGATCCACCCGAACGGCGCTAGCCGCGTCTCTGCCGCGCCAGGGTGGCCGCCTGCTCGATCCAGCGATCGCGCACGATGCGTCCGGGGAAGCTCTTGAGGTGACGCGCGACCCACAGGATATCGTCCTTGCCGAACGCGGCAATCTGGTCGAAATGAAAAACGCCGAGGGCGTTGAGCTGTTGCTCGAGCTTCGGGCCGATGCCGTAAATGGCCTGCAGGTTGTCCTGTTGCCCGCGCGGCTGGTCCAGGCGCCAGTCGGGTTCGTACGGCCGCCGGGGTGGCGGGGTGGGGGTTGCCATGGGCAGGTCCTGCTGCGGACTGCTGGTCGTGTTCGCCGTGTCGTTTTCCGAAGCCGGCGTGCGATCTCCGGTAACGACCGGTGCTGTATGCCCGGCAGCCGGCGCCACGGATTGCGGGGCGGGTGCGGGGCGCGGCGCCGGGGCTTTCGGCCGCATCGGGGTATCAGCATCCGGCGTCGCCGCAGGCGTCTCTGGAGTTGTGCCGGCGGCTGAAGACACCGTTACGGGTTCTTCCGGCGCGTCGTCGCGTCGTTGCGCCTGTTCCAGCCGCAGCTGCGCACCGCGTAACGAGCGCATCTCCTTCTGCAGGGTGGCGATCGTATTGATGGCGTGCTGGCGTTCCTGGCTCATTCGGCCGATCTCGCTCTCCCGCTCGCGCAGTCGCTGTATCAGCAGCTCCTTGTCCCGGGCGCCCTGTTCCACCTGCTGCCGGTAATCGTCGGTTGTGGCCTGCAGACCGGCCACCTTTACCTGCAGGTTTTCCTGTTCTGCTCTTGTGGCGCCGCTCTTCCCGCGCGCGGATTCTGCACCGGCCAGCCCAGTCTTCAGCGTCTCGAGCGCCGCGTCGCGTTGCGCGAGCTGCTGGCGTAGCTGGCCGATCTCGGCGGCATCCCCGGCCATGGCGGGATCGGCCGTGCGCAGGTGGTTGAGCTGGGATTCCAGCTCGGCCAGGCGTGCGCGCCAGCCGGCCTCCAGCGACTCGGTCTGGCGGGACGTCCCCAGGCCGCGGAGCAGCCAGCCTACCGTTATGCCGATAACCAGCGTGAACAACAGGCACAGGATGATTTGACCAACGAGGTAGAGCATGCGTTACCTGTTCTCGAAAACGAATTCTATGCGCCGGTTCACCGCCCGGTCCTCTGCGGTTTCGTTCGGCACCAGGGGACTTTCCTCGCCAAAACCCTGGGCGGTCATACGGCCGAGACTGATGCCTCGCGCCACCAGGTGCTGCATGACTGCTTCAGCGCGCTGCTGGCTGAGTGCGAGGTTGTTTTCCAACAGGCCCTGGTCGTCGGTGTGACCCTCGATCGACAGCCTGGTGCCCGAACAGCTCTTCAACACGACGGCAAGCTCGTCGAGCAGCTGCCTGCTGTCTGCCGTGAGCGTGGCGCTGGCCGTATCGAACAGGATACGGCGGTCGCCGAGGGTCTCGCGGAACCGCAGCTCACAGTCCGAAGGCGCGAGCACTTCCGGCGGCGGCAGGGGCTCTGTCCGGTTCGCAGCCCGCTGTGACAGCCGCTGCGCCAGCGCAGGTGTCGTTCGCAGTACCGATTCGAGTTCCGTACGCGCGCCGGTCTGCGCGGTGCCGGCGTAGCCGGCGGGCAGGGATTCGGCCACCAGGCGGCGCACCCGTTCATCGCCTTCACGCGTCGCGGTCACCCCGGTGACGTGCAGGGCCTGGTCGACCAGGGTCACCTCGCCGAAAACCAGTTCGTCGGCGATATCGAGCGCCAGTGCAGCCGCGGCGAGCCAGCCGTCGGGTGCGGGCGTGCCGCTGTCACGCAGCTGCGCCTCGACCGTGGCGATACCAAAACGCGATTGCGCCAGCTCCACCAGGTCGCGTCGCTGTCGCTCACCCGGTGCGGCGCCTTCGAGCACCAGCCGGCCGTCGACCACGACAATCCGTGTCCGGGCCGGTTCGCTCGTTTTGACCGGTTGCTTCGGGACCGGTGTCACCGTGGCTTCGCGCCGGCGGGCTTCGGCAGCTCGGGGACCGGACGCCACGTAGTCGACGACCGTCGTCAGGTTGCTGGCCACCAGTCGCACGCCCGCGACCCGGGCAATCTCCGTGGCGGCCGCCAGTGCGTCGTCATCCGGCGCGACACCGGTGAGCGTGAGGTCGCGTCCGCTCATCTCGACGCTCGCCCAGCCCATGCGCTGCTTTTTCAACGCCTGCGATGCACGGTTGGCCAGGTCGGCTTCGATGGCCGGCACATTGTGACGAATGCACAGCCCTCCGAAAACGACCACGGCCAGGATGCCGGCGCCCAGCACGGTTGAACGATTGATGGATTGTCCGGCCACGGCGTGACCCAGGCCCCTCGACGAGTACGATGCGCCATTCTACCGGCGGCCCGGCTGCCGGGGAACCGCGCCGGGCTGTTGTTGCCGCCGGTTCCGGCTGATACCGTTATCCCCGTTGCGCAGGCAGGGGAGCGTAAGGCTTGGAACACCATCTATCAGTCGTCATCGTCGCCATCGTGGCGCTGGGCGTCGGCGCCCAGTGGCTGGCCTGGCGGACCCATCTGCCCGCCATCATCCTGCTCGCCGTGGCCGGGCTGCTGGCCGGCCCCGTATTCGGCCTGATCGACCCCTCGGAGGAGCTGGGCAGCCGGCTGCCGGCTGTCATCAGTCTCTGTGTCGCCATTATTCTCTTCGAGGGCGGGCTCAACCTGCAGCTGCACGAACTCAAGGTGGCGGCAGCGGGCGTACGCCGGCTGGTTTATGCGGGTGCACCCCTGGCGTGGGGGTTTTCGAGCGCGGCGGCGCACTATATCGGCGGCCTGGGCTGGCCGGTGGCACTGGTATTCGGGGCGATCATGGTCGTGACCGGTCCGACGGTGATTATGCCGATGCTGCGCCAGGCGCGGCTCAACCGCCGCACCGCGTCCTATTTCAAGTGGGAAGGCATCGTCAACGACCCTATCGGCGCACTGCTGGCGGTGCTGGTGTTCCAGTTCATCTCGTTCCAGGACCTCGGCCTGGCCGGGGTCGCCCAGGGGCTGGGCTGGGCGCTGCTGTCGGGTGGCCTGCTCGGCGGTGTCGGCGGCTGGCTGACCGGTCTGGCGTTCAAGAAAGGTCTCGTACCGGAATATCTCAAGTCACCCGTCATGCTCGGCCTGGTGCTGGTGGTGTACGTGCTGTCCAATGAGCTGCAGCACGAAGCCGGGCTACTGGCCGTGACGATTATGGGTATCACCGTCGGCAACATGCGGCTGGCGGGCATCCAGGACATGAAACGATTCAAGGAATACATCACCGTCATGCTTGTGGCCGTGGTGTTTGTGATCCTCACGGCGGATCTCGAGCGCGAGGTGCTGGGCCGCATCGACTGGCGTGGTGCTGCGCTGGTTGCCGCCGTGCTGCTGATCACGCGTCCGGCGACCATCATGCTGGCGACCATCGGTGCCGGCATGGACATTCGCGACCGCCTGCTGCTGTCGTGGATTGCGCCGCGCGGCATCGTCGCTGCAGCGACTGCCGGTGTCATGGGCTCGGCGCTGGTCGCCCGTGCGGCGGAAATCGGGCCGGAGGCGGCCGGCATGGGTGCCGACGCCCAGTCGCTGCTGCCGCTGGTCTTCGCGGTTATATTTGCGACCGTCTTTTTTCACGGCATCAGCATTCGCTGGCTGGCACGGCGGCTCGATCTCACCACCGGCGACCAGATGACCCTGCTGATCGTCGGGGCTTCGCCGTGGAGCATCGCGCTCGCTGCAAAGCTCAAGGAGATCGGAATTGAAGTCATGATCGCCGACAGCTCGTGGCAGAAGCTGCGTGCGGCGCGGCTGGCGGGTTTGCCGGTGTTTTATGGCGAGATACTGTCCGACTTCGCCGAGGAATCGGTCGAGATCAGTCACATCGGCCTGGTGCTGGCGGCGACCAGCAACGACGCCTACAACGCGCTGGTCTGCACCGCCCTGTCGCACGAAGTCGGGCGCAGCAAGGTATTCCAGCTACCGATGGGCGATGGCGACGAAGAAGATCCGAGAGCGGTGGCACGGCCACTGCGGGGCCAGCCGGCGTTCGACTCCGGTGCGGTGTTTGAGCGCCTCTGGCGGCTGCAGGTGCGGGGCTGGAAGTTCTACCGCACCCGGATCACGGCTACGTACAAGTACAGCGACTTCCTCGGCGATTTTCCCGCCGACGCGATCCAGGTCCTGGTGGTACGGGCCGATGGCACCTTCCGGCTGGTATCCCCCAGCGATACCCGGGAGCCGGTTGCCGGCGACACGATCCTGTACTTTGCGCCGGAACGCCAGGCAGCCCGCGAGAAGCCGGCGGAGACGCCGGTCGAGCCGGCACCCAGCCCGGTATGAAGCGCCCGGTCAGCGAACGCCTGGTCGTCGCCGGACCGGCCGGGGCGCTCGAGACCCTCGTCGAAGCACCCGAAAACGCCGTCGGTATCGCGGTCGTTTCGCATCCGCACCCGCTGTACCAGGGCACCATGACCAACAAGGTCGCACATACGCTGGCGCGGGTTTTTAACGATCTCGGTTTCGTTGCCGTGCGCTACAACTTTCGCGGTGTCGGCGAGAGCGAGGGCGAATACGCTGAAGCTATCGGCGAAACCGACGATGCGCTGGCGATGGCTGACTGGGCGCGACAGCGCTGGCCCGGTCTGCCGTTATGGCTGGCGGGTTTTTCCTTCGGCGCTTTTGTGTCGCTGCGCGCGACGGACAAGGCCGGTCCGGCCGGCCTGGTGACGGTTGCGATCCCGGTGCAGCGGTTCGAGGTTGGCGGGGTGGCGCAACCGTCCTGTCCCTGGATCGTGGTCCAGGGCGACCAGGATGAGCTGGTCGATGTAGACGCAGTGGTCGACTGGGTCGACCGGCTGGAACCGGGACCCGAACTGGTGGTCATGGAAGGTGTGGACCACTTTTTCCATGGCAGGCTGCGGGAATTGCGTGAGCGTCTTTATGACCTCGTGACGCGGCACCTCGATTCGGCCGATGCTTGACCGTTTGCGCGAGTTGCTCGGCGGTCGCAGCGCGGAGACCGAACCGGCCGACGATTCGAAAGCCCTGCGGGTCGCCACCGCAGCGCTGCTGGTCGAAATGGCGCGCGCGGATTTTTCCGAGGACAGCGACGAGCACGCGGAGATACTCCGGGTTCTCGCCGATCATTACAGCCTCGAGGCCGACGAGGCGAGGGCATTGCTGGACAAGGCCGGGACTCGTGCGGACGAGGCAGTTTCGCTGCATGAATTCACGAAGCTGTTGCACGAGCAGCTCGATGTCGAAGAAAAACACCGGATCGTTGAAATGCTCTGGCGCGTTGCGCTGGCCGATGCCGAGCTGGACAAGCACGAGGATTATCTCGTTCGCAAGGTCGCCGATCTGCTGTATGTCTCGCACGGCGACCTCGTGCGGCTGAAGCACCGCGTGCTCGGCGAGCTTGACGCCGGCGAGGACTGATACCGTAATCCGTTTTCTGGATTAGCCCGGCAGGGGCGACTACGCTCAGGACATGGATAGCGTAGGATCGGGCCCGTGCAGCTGGCCGGCCAGGATGGCGCTTGCCGTCCTGCTCGTCGCCCCCGCCTGCGAAACGATGCGCACACCGGTCAACCCGCATAATTTTCGCCCGCAGGAAAGTTACGATATCGTCCCCGCCGATACCCTCATCGGTACGCAGCGAGTGCCGCACAATTGCAGGCCCTGCGGCACCGAGGCACTGGCGCGTTGCGAGTCCGGCAGCGCCGGCAGCTTTCCCCGCTGGTATGGTTTCGACAGCGAGGGTGTGTGCAACGCACAGTGCACGTTCAACGGCGGTAATCAGTACATCGGAACCCTTCGTGGCAAGCCGGGGCAGGCCTGTATCTACCGGCTCGACATGCCGCCGCTGCAATTTAACGGTCCGGTGTGCCCGACAGACGCCAACCTGGCACGGGGCGATCGGGAGTTCGACGGGCACGGCCCGTGGTTGCAGCTTGGTCTTACCGGGCGGGTTTCTCCGGACGGCCGCCGGATCATGGCCGTCGTGCAGGCGCGCTGGACCGAGTTAGACCGGGCCAGCCGCCGCTGGGCAGGCGACGGCACCGATGTTGATCTTTCGCCCCGGGTCGTTGCCATGAGCCGGGACCTGGGCTCGGATTACCTGGGAAACCCTGTTCGGGTGCGGCAACACTGGTTCAACGGACTATTTGAGAGTCGTTACATGGAGGACAGTCGCGAGGCGCTGGAGGATTTCTCTGGCAGGCCCTATGTATGGGTCGTAGGCGACACCAGCGGTCTCGACGTCAGTGACGATGACGATTGCAATGACGATACACGAATTGACGCGATCGACTTTCCGTCCTACGAGGTCGAGATCGGCCCGCCCGGGCCATAAAAAAACCGGGGCACTGCCCCGGCTTTTATCTTTCAGGAGAGCCGCTGGCTCAGACCATGTCTTTCAGGCCTTTCAGTGCCGATACCTTCACGACTTTGCGTGCCGGTTTGGCTTTGAAAATGGTCGGTTCGCCGGTGAACGGATTGATGCCTTCGCGTTCTTTTGTCGGCGGCTTCTTCACGACCTTGATTTTCATCAGGCCGGGTACGGAAAAGACACCCGGGCCACGGCGGCCAAGGTTCTTCTTGATCAAAGTCTGCAGACTGTCGAAAACGGAACCGACCTCTTTGCGGGTCAGACCGGTATCGTCAGAAATAAAGCGCATGATCTCGCCTTTTGTCGGCGGCTTTGCTGCGGTGCTCTTAGTAGCCATTTGCGTTCTCCTCGATGAGCGTTTGCACTGAAAATAAAGCCGAATCGTGATCGTCTCGGCGCAGAAAATAGCACAAGATAAGGGGTAAGGTAAGCGGTTAAGCTAATTCTTTTTGGCGCGTGTTTCCCGGTTTAGCGGGTGAAGAACTGTTGCTGAAAACGCACCGTCATCGGTTGTGTCGTTCCTTCCGGAGTTGCCTCGATGTCGAAGACCAGGACTTCGCTATCCGCAACCTGAATGGTTCCGATGTAATAGGTCGCATCACCCTCTGTGAGAGGACGTAGCTCTAAGTTCTTGAGTTGTCCCGTTAGATTCGTGGTCTTCGCGGTGACTTCACCTTTCACGGAACGGCCCAGGGTTCCTTCGACCTTTTGGATCATTACAATATTGAGCATTGCCCTCGACTTGCTCCTGGCGATGCCGAAGTTCTTTGCGACATCGGCGGGCAGCTGATCCGTGGTCAGGGCATTGAAGTGAAGGACGTAATCACCGAAATCCTTAGACCGCTCCGCAGCCTGGGGTGCGGCCGGACGGGATGCGCCCGATTCCGGGCTGGAACCCCCACAGCCGGCCGCCAGCATCGCCGCGGTCAACAGGCCGGTGGCCATCGCGAGTCTGGTATTCATGCGTGACTACTCCCTGACGATTCTGCGAATCGCCGTACTATAGCCTATCCGGCAGGCCGGATTGCAAGCGTGCTCAACCATTCGGGTCAATCTTGTCGAGTACGGAGCGGGCCGGTCCTTTCCCGGGGCGGGCAACACGAACGCGCTTGCGGCGCCCGGTTGCGCCGCGCAGGAGCCTGACCGCCGACGGGGCTACCGCGAAGGCGTCGGCCAGAAGCCGGACTACTTCGCGATTCGCCCGGCCGTCCTGTGGTGCGGCGCTGACCCTGATTTTCACGGCATCACCGTGCAATCCGGCAATGCCCGGGCGGGAGGCGCCGGGTTGTACGTGCAGGGACAGCAACAGGTCGTCGCCGTCCCAGCGGTGCCAGCTCACCGCAACTCGCCGAGAAGGATTATGAACGCCTGGATGGCCAGCAGCGCGAACAGCGGCGACAGGTCGAAGCCCGCAATGGGCGGTATCAGGCGTTGAAACGGACGCAGAACCGGTCCGGTCAGGGTATGCAATACGCCGGCGATCGGGTGATGCGGGGCGAACCACGACAACAGCACCTGCGCGATGATCAGGAACCAGACGATCTGCAGGATCATCATGCCCATTTCCCACAGGGACCCGATGAGCAGCCCGGGTACATCGCCCAGGGCCTGACCGAGTATGAGTCGGCTGACGACTGCCGCGAGCACGATCAGCAAATAGGCAATCAACAGCGTGGAGAGGTCCATCCCGCGAAAGCCGGGCACGAAGCGCCGCACCGGCCGCGTTACCGGGTTGGTTACCTGGAAAATAAACTGTGAGAGAGGGTTGTTGAAACCGGTTCGGGTCCACTGCATCAGGAACCGCAGAATGAAAGTCATCGTGTACAGATGGAACAGCGTGCTGACGATAAACTCGAGTGCGCGCATGCTTTAGTCCTTTCCGAACTCGTCGGCCAGTTCGATGGCACGGTCGCGTGCCCGGCCGATCGCGGTTTCAATCAGGCTGGACAAGGCATCGCTGTCCAGGACTTCCAGTGCAGCCGCCGTCGTCCCGCCGGGCGAGGTGACCTGGTGACGCAGCGTTGCGAGATCTTCGCTGGTCTCCAGCGCCATGCGTGCCGCACCCAGCGCCGTTTCGACGGTCAGCAGCCGGGCGATGTCGGGCGCCAGCCCGGTTTTCCTGGCTGCGGCAGCTATCTGTTCCATGAAAAGGAAAAAATAAGCGGGGCCGCTGCCGGACACCGCGGTGACTGCATCCATTAGCCCCTCGTCGTCGAGCCAGACCACGGCACCGACGGCACGCAGTATGGATTCCGCCATCTCCCGCTGTGTTTCGCTGGCCTGTTGGTTTGCGTACAGGGCGGCTACGCCGCTGCGTAACAGCGCAGGTGTGTTGGGCATAGCCCGCACAATGGCTGCATTGCCGCCGAGCCAGCGACGTATGTCCGGTTCGCGGATACCGGCCGCAATCGAGATCACCAGCGTCTTGCGCTCGGTTACCGTCGCGGCAATTTCCCCGGCGACGGCACGCAGCACCTGGGGCTTGACCGCGGTGACGACGACGTCGGCTGCAGCCGCCGCGTCGGAGTTGGCGGCGTAAGTCCGGATCCGGAAGTTTCGCGCGAGGGCGTCGCGCTGAGTCTCATCAGGATCGGCGGCGCAGATGCTTTCGGGCGATGCGCCGTCAGCGATCAGCCCGCCAATCAGGCTGCGCGCCATATTGCCCGCGCCAATGAAACAGATTGTCTTGTCGCGCATTCGGTTTCGACCCCGATTAATGAGTGCCTAGGATAACCATCGCCATGCGTCCGGGCTAGCCTGCATGATTCATGAGGGAACGCGAGGAGTGCTCTCGTGAATCATGCAGGCTAGTCACGCTCGCCAAAGATTGCAGTGCCGACCCGTATCATCGTCGAGCCGGCAGCTATGGCGGCTTCCATGTCGCCGGTCGTGCCCATCGACAGGGTGTCGAGTTCGTAACCGGCCTGCCGTAATGACTCATAAATACCGTATGTCTTGTCGAAGTGCTCACGCTGCAGCTGCGGATCGGTTTCCAGCGGCGGCATGCACATCAGGCCGCGCAGGCGCAGATGCGGCAATTCGCTGATCGTCGCCGCCAGCGCCGGCAGATCCTCCGGTGCCGCGCCCGGGCGCTGCGGATCGTCACCCAATGCGACCTGCAGACAGACTTCGAGCGGCGCCTGGTGCGCGCCGCGATGCTGGTTCAGGCGCCGCGCGATGCGCTCCCGGTCGACGGTCTGGACCCAGTCAAAGTGGCTGGCGATCGCGCGGGTCTTGTTGGACTGGACCCGGCCGATGAAATGCCAGCACGCATTCTGCCCGGAAAGCGTCTGGATTTTGACGGTGGCTTCCTGTAGATAGTTTTCACCGAAGTCGCGTTGGCCGGCTTCGAGGGCCTCGCGGATCATCCGGGCGGGCTTGGCCTTCGATACGGCCACCAGGCGGATACGGGCGTGATCCCGGCCTGCCGCTGCCGCGGCCGCAGCGATACGATCGTGGATTTCTCTAAGTGTGACTGTGACTTCCGTCATACTGGCATAACGCCCGCTCGGCTATACTACGCCGCGCGCAGTGGTCAGGTGCGAGCGGCGATAACGCAACTCTTTGTTTTGCCTGATGTAACTCACGCAAGGATATCGTATGGCTGTTGACATTTCGCAACTTCTTGCTTTTGGCGTCAAGAACGACGCCTCGGACCTCCACCTGTCGGCGGGCATGCCGCCCATGATCCGGGTGGATGGCGACATGAAACGTATCAATATGCCGTCGCTCGAGCACAAAGAAGTGCACAGCATGGTGTACGACATCATGAATGACAAGCAGCGCAAGGACTTCGAGGAATTCCTGGAGACCGACTTCTCCTTCGAAATTCCCGGCCTCGCCCGTTTTCGTGTCAACGCCTATAACCAGAATCGCGGCGCCGGCGCCGTGTTCCGGACCATTCCCTCGAAGATCTTAAGCCTCGAAGATCTCAACGCACCGAAGAGCTTCAAGGAAATCGCCCTGACCGCACGTGGCATCGTCCTGGTGACTGGTCCGACCGGTTCGGGTAAGTCCACCACGCTGGCGGCGATGATCGACTACATCAACGACACCCGCCCGGATCACGTCCTCACCGTCGAGGATCCGATCGAGTTCGTGCACGAGAGCAAGAAGTGCCTGATCAACCAGCGCGAGGTGCATCGCGACACGCTGGGCTTTAACGAGGCACTTCGTTCGGCGCTGCGCGAAGACCCGGATGTCATCCTGGTCGGCGAGATGCGCGATCTCGAAACGATCCGCCTTGCGCTGACCGCGGCCGAAACCGGTCACCTGGTGTTCGGCACCCTGCACACCAGTTCCGCCGCCAAGACCATCGACCGTATTGTCGACGTGTTTCCCGCGGGCGAGAAAGAAATGGTTCGGTCGATGCTGTCGGAATCGCTGCGCGCGGTGATTTCGCAGACGCTGCTGAAGAAAAACGGCGGCGGCCGGATAGCGGCGCACGAAATCATGATTGGCACACCGGCAATCCGAAACCTGATCCGCGAAGGCAAGATCGCGCAGATGTACTCGGCGATCCAGACCGGTCAGCAAAGCGGCATGCAGACCCTGGACCAGTGCCTGCAGGATGTCGTCAAGGCCGGCCTCGTGTCCCGCGAGGAAGCTCGCTACAAGGCAGTTAACAAAGAGAACTTCTAGCCCCGGGGGCACTTGGAGAACGACCAGATGGAACGAGACCAGGCAATTAAGCTCATGCGTGAGCTGCTGCAAAAGATGGTCGACAGCGAGGCCTCGGATCTTTTTATTACCGCGGGCTTTCCGCCGGCTCTCAAGGTCGACGGGCTCGTCAAACCGGTGGCCCAGACCGGTCTGACCGCTACCCAGAGCGCCGCGCTCGTCCGTTCGATCATGAACGACAAGCAGAGCAAGGAATTCGATTCCACCAAGGAATGCAATTTCGCCATCAGCCCCAAGCCGATTGGCCGGTTTCGCGTCAACGCGTTTATCCAGCAAGGCATGATGGGCGCAGTCCTGCGCCGGATCACCACCGATATCCCTGAATTCGATCAGCTGCGGCTGCCACCGATTCTCAAGGACGTGGTGATGGGTAAACGCGGGCTGGTGATCATCGTCGGCGGCACCGGTTCGGGTAAGTCCACCACGCTGGCGGCGATGATCGGTCACCGCAACGCGAACTCCCGGGGACACATTGTCACGATCGAGGACCCGGTCGAATACGTGCATCCCCACCTGGGTTGCGTGATAACCCAGCGTGAGGTCGGGGTCGATACCGACTCCTGGCACATGGCATTGAAAAACACCTTGCGCCAGGCGCCCGACGTCATCCTGATCGGCGAGATTCGCGATCGCGACACAATGGAGTACGGCGTCCAGTTCGCGGAAACCGGTCACCTGTGCCTGGCTACGCTGCACGCCAACAGCGCCAACCAGGCGCTCGACCGGATCATCAACTTCTTCCCCGAGGAGCGCCGCGACCAGCTGCTGATGGACCTGTCGCTCAACATCAAGGGGCTGATTTCGCAGCGCCTGATCCCGCTGGAAAACGGCACCGGCCGGATTGCCGCGATGGAAATCATGCTGAATTCGCCGCTCATCGCCGACCTGATCTTCAAGGGCGAGGTAGCCCAGATCAAGGAAGTCATGGCCAAGTCCAACCGGCTTGGCATGAAGACCTTTGACCAGGCGTTGTTCGATCTTTACGAAGAAGGCCTGATTGCCTACGAAGACGCGTTGCGCAATGCAGACTCGAAGAACGAGCTGCGGCTGCGTATCAAGCTGGAGAGCAAGCGCGAGTTCCAGGCTAGCGAAGAGGGCGGCCAGTCACTTCGTATCATGGACAATGAGTCAGGCGGCTCGCACTTCTGATCGCCGGAACCTGAATGAATACAGAACCACTGTTCAAGCTGATGGTGGAGAAGCAGGCGTCTGACCTGTTTTTCACCCCCTACGCCCCCGTGATGGTCAAGATCGAGGGCAAGATCATTCCGGTCAACCAGACCGAGCTGACACCGAAGATGATCAAGCAGGCGGCGCTCGCGTTGATGAACGACGACCAGGTCGACACCTTCGCCCGCGAGCTGGAGATCGATTTCGCGATCTCCGAGCCCGGCCTGGGCCGCTTTCGTGTCAACGTGTTTCACCAGCGTGGCAACCCGGCCATGGTCATGCGTTACATCACCGGCGAGCTGCCGCGGCTCGATGAGCTGGGTGTCCCCCAGGTCCTGAAAGACTTGTCAATGCGCAAGCGCGGCATGATCCTGATGGTCGGCGCAACCGGCTCGGGTAAGTCCACGACGCTGGCGGGGATGATCAATCACCGCAACGAGAACAGCGCCAACCATATCCTCACGATCGAGGACCCTATTGAATTCCTGCACCCGAACAAGCGCTCGATCATCAACCAGCGTGAGATCGGCGTCGACACCAAGTCGTATGCAAGGGCGCTGAAAAGCGCAATGCGCGAGGCGCCCGACGTCATTCTCGTCGGCGAAATTCGCGAGCGTGAAACCATGGAGGCCGCGATTGCCCTCGCCGGCACCGGTCACCTGGCCATCTCGACCCTGCACGCCAACAACACGGCCGAAACCCTCGACCGGATCATCAACATGTTCCCGCAGGCCCAGCACGCCCAGATCCTGATGGACCTGGCGCAATATCTGCGGGCAATCGTTTCGCAGCGGCTGGTCCCGGCCAAAGACGGCAAGCGGGTGGCCGCGGTCGAGGTCATGATCAATACGCCGCACATCGCCGACCTGATCAAGGCCGGCGATATCCATGGCGTGAAAGAGGCGCATCGCGACAGCTCCGAGCCGGGGATGCAGACTTTCGACGATTCGCTCTACCAGCTGTATCGTGACGGCCGTATCGAGCTGGAGGCTGCGTTGCTCAACGCCGACTCGCGCGCCAACCTGGAAGCGAAGATCAATTTCGGCTGATAGCCATTGATCGCAAGAACCGAAGGGACGGCCCGGCCGTCCCTTTTTCGTTTCAGGCGATCAGAACACCAGGGCGGCGTCGAAGACCGGCCCGTCCACGCAGACGCGTTTCATCGCCAGGCCCTCGGGGGTGCGAACTTCCACCGCGCAGCCGGCGCAGCCACCGACCGCGCAGGCCATGTATTCCTCCAGCGAGACCTGGCAGGGCAGATCGAAATCGCGCGCAACGCCGGCGGCCGCGCGCAGCATCGGTGTCGGCCCGCAGGCGAAAATCTCGATCTCGTTTCGCGTTGTTTCATCGAGCGAATCCAGCCACACACGGGCCAGCTCGGTGACAAAACCGTCGTAGCAGCCGGCAAAACCGCTGAAACTGGCCAACCGGCTGGGGATACCCCAGTCGTCGAGTAGCGGCATGCAGCCAATGACACCATCGGGGATCCCGGGCACCAGGAGTTTCGACGGGCGAGTGCGAAACGGAAAAGGAATTTCCGAACCCATGAACACCATGGGGTTCCAGCGGCCGGAATCGTTTTTCAGCCACTCGGAGAGAAACACCATCGGCGGGATGCCGACACCGCCACCGATCAGGACGGTCCGTGGGCGCTCCGGGTGCGGGCGAAACGGCTGGCCGATCGGGCCGATCAGGCTCACGGTGTCGCCGGGACGACGCGAGGCGAGATGACGCAGGCCGTCGCCGACAATCTTGTAGAGAAACTCCACCCAGCCGGCGTCAGCATCGGCCCGCATGATCGACAGCGGCCGGCGCATCGGGACTGCCGGGTCGCAGGTGAGATGGCCAAAGCAACCCGGTTGCGCGCGGGCAGCGCATTTCGGTGCCTCGAGACGCAGCACGAACTGGTCTCCGGGATACGCGCGCTGCTCCACGACGACGCCTTCCTCGACGTGGATCGTGCCGCGATGAGGTTTATCGTTGGTCATCAATCGTGCCTTTCGTGCCCGGTTTGTGCCAGCCAGCTTTCCAGGATCAGTCGCGCCGCAATACGGTCACTGTCATCGCGCCTGACCCGGCGACGCAGCATCCCGCTTCTGCGCTGATGACGCAACTCGGCATCCGCTTCCCGGGAGGTCAGGCTCTCGTCGACAAGTTCGACCGGCAGCCCGTAGCGCTCGCCCAGCGCCGCACCGAAAGCACGGGCGGCCTTGCCGGTGTCGCTCTCGCGGCCGTCGGCGTGGTGCGGGACACCGACCACGAGCACGACAGGTCGCCATTCCCCGACCAGTGAATCCAGCTTTGCCCAGTCGGGCTCGCCGTCGCGCGCCGCGACCGTATCGAGACCGGATGCCGTGCGGGGTTCGCGCTCGCCAACCGCGACGCCAATGCGGCGGCCACCGTAGTCAAAAGCCAGGATCGTACCGCGCGGCGGAACGCCGGACGGATTCACGCGTGGCCGGCCTCGCTGGAGATGCGGTCTATATCGACGCCGACCAGCTGCGCGGCCGCCTGCCAGCGGTTGTCGTAGGGCGTGGAGAAGATGATTTCGCCGCTGGCCGGAACGCTGAGCCAGGCGTTGGCCTGCATTTCGGCCTCGAGCTGACCGGCCGTCCAGCCGGCGTAACCGAGGGCCACCAGCGATTCCTGGGGCCCGTCGCCGCTGGCAATTGCCGTCAGGATATCGCGGGAGGTCGTCACGCCGATCTCGTCGGAGACGCGCAACGTGGATTCCCATTCGTTGTCGGGGTGGTGCAGAACAAAGCCGCGCTCCTGCTGCACCGGACCGCCGTTGAGCACGTGGCGCTCGGCGACTTCGCTGGCCGGTTCGCTCAGCTCGAGCTGCTCGAATATCTCGCCCATCTTCACGGTCATCGGCCGATTGATGACAATGCCCAGCGCACCGTCCTGGTTGTGTTCGCAAATCAGTGTGACGGTACGCTTGAAGTTCGGGTCGCCCAGTGCCGGCATGGCGATGAGCAGCTGGTTGGTAAGTCCGTCGAAAGCGTTCATGTCTCCAGTATCCACGTTGTCAGGTTCCTGACAAGCGCTTAGACATCCGAGTCGGGCCGGGGTTTCACCGCCGCTGACTGGCCCTCGATAAACTGCCATTCATAGACGAAACGCAGGACATCGTATTGATTTTGCAGGTCTATCGGGAATGGATCGAAAGGGGAAGACATGCGCAGTATCTGTACTGCTGCTTCGTCTACCGCGCGAACCCGCGACGAACGGCGAACGACGATATCGTGCAGGTGGCCGTCAGAGCGCACCGCCACTTCCAGTACGGGGTTCTCGGCGCGCGCCCCGAGTTCATTCAGCGCGGGGAAGTTCAGTGTGCCGACCTGCTCGATCTTGCGTTTCCAGCCGGCCAGGTAGCCGGCAATCTCCGATTCACGCGTGCTGACCGAAACGATTTTCTCGCGCGGGTCGTCGTCGCGGCTGCGGGTTTCGTCGTAGACGTCGCTCAGCGGCACATCCAGCGACGGCGCGCTCTGCATCAGGATGGCTTCTTCTCGCTGCGAATCGGTTTCGCGCAGCGAGATCAGCGAAAACGCCGACAGTGAGCGGGTAACGACCAGTTCCAGTGTCGGATCCTCCGGCCCCGGGCGACTGCGTTCCGGTGCGGTGCCATCGGGCACACCGGCGGAATCGGCTGGCGCGGGTTCCGCCGACCGGCTGGCGGGTGTAACCCGCTCGCTGGTGTTGCCCGCGCCGAGGCTGTTTTCCATCGACAGGTAGCGGGCAGTCTCGTTGGTTTCCGCGGTCGGCGTGATGCTGTTGACCAGCACCACTTCGAGGGTCGGGTCGACGACGCTGTCCGGGAAGAGGCCGGCGTTGAACGAGATGCCGAGTATCAGCAGGCCATGAAACAGGGTCGCGATGAACAGCGTGGACACCAGCCGGTCGTTCGCCGCGTTTTCCGCGACGGCGAAACGCATCGATTCGCGGCCTTCGGCGATCAGTTCCTGTTGCATTACAAAATTATACCGCGCGATTGACCGCAGGAGCGGCTTCCGGCCGCGATCACTCGGGCTTTTTTGCGAGATTGCGCGAGCGATCTGCCGGTACCTTTCATTGCTGCCGAGGATCTGACGTCATCAAAGAAAGGCACCGGCAGCTCTCTCGCTGGGGCTGTTGCAAGCCTGGGGGGATTCCCGGTCGGGGCAGCTTGCTGCGGCGACGCCTGGGGTGTTGTGGCGAGATTGCGCCAGCGAGCTGGCGG
>JAHEKH010000085.1:0-4142 GCA_024638445.1 Gammaproteobacteria bacterium
AGCTGCGGTTGCCAGCGATGGCGGCGCGACATACAGTCGCGGCTCTTACCGCAACCCGGGCCGGCCATTGCCGATCGATCTGCAGGCACTGCTCCTGACGCTGGCGCACCTGCTGCTGGCTGTGGCCAGTGGCGGGCATGCGTTGCTCTACAAGCGCGATCCGCGTTCGACAGTGACCTGGGTTGTGGTGTGCCTGATGGTTCCCTTCTTTGGACCCGCGCTTTATTACCTGCTGGGTGTAAACCGTGTACGCACCCGGGCCCAGGCCTACCGGCAAACCCGGTCATTTGTCGGCTTCGAACGCAGCGAGCGGCCGCAACCGGATGCTGCAGAGTCGTTGTGCAGCCCGCTGGCTGCCGTCGGTGCGGCTATCAGCGGTCATCCGCTGGTGTCCGGCAACAACGTCAGCCCGCTGTATAACGGCGACGCAGCCTACACGGCGATGCTCGACGCAATACATGCGGCCACCCGCCACGTGTACCTGTCGACCTATATTTTCGAAACCGGCGAGACGGGCAGGCGTTTTATTGACGCGCTGGTCGAGGCGAAAGACCGCGGTGTCGATGTCAGGGTGCTGGTTGACGGCGTGGGCCAGCACTATGCGCGCCCGTCGGCGGTCCGGTTGCTGAAACGTGCGGGCATAAATGCGCGGGTCTTCCTGCCGCTGCGGCTCATTCCACCGGCGCTGCATCTCAACCTGAGAAATCACCGGAAGATTATTGTTGTTGATGATTCTGCGGCGTTTACCGGTGGAATGAATATCGGCGACCGCCACGTCGTTCAGCCGGACGGCACGCACGAGGTTACTGACGTTCACTTCATGCTGACCGGCGCGATCGTCGGCGAGCTGGCGTTCGCCTTTCGCGAGGACTGGTATTTCGTAACCGGCGACCGGTTGCCGGGTTTGCCGTGCCCCGAGATGGGAAACGGGGAAGCCACCTGCCGCATGATCCTGGACGATCCCGCCGAGAACATGGACCGGCTGTCGATGGTCATCAACGGGGTGGTGAGCGCGGCACAACGCCAGGTCGATATCATGACGCCCTATTTCCTGCCGGAGCGGGAGCTGATTTCTGCGCTCCAGGCGGCGCGGAGCCGCGGTGTGCGCGTGCGTGTCGTGCTGCCCGCCAAGAACAATCTCCCGTACATGCACTGGGCTACCCGCAACATGCTGTGGGAGCTGCTGATGTGGGACGTCGAAGTCTGTTACCAGCCGCCACCGTTCTGTCACTCCAAGCTGATGCTCGTGGATGACGACTACAGTCTCATCGGCTCAGCCAACCTCGATCCACGCAGTCTGCGCCTGAACTTCGAGCTGGGCGTGGAAATCTTCGACCCGGGCCTGACCCGTACGCTGCGTGCCCATTTCGATGATGTCTGCGCGAACGCCAGACCCGTCACGCTCGAGGAAGTCGATTCGCGGCCGGTCTGGCAGCGCGTCCGGGACTCGCTCATTTGGCTATTTTCCCCTTACCTCTAGACGTCCGTTAGACTGCGTACGGGCCGAAGGAGAACTGTCATGACGCGATTTCACGATCACCGTTTTCCGGGTGAATCCGTTGCTTACCGCAACGCCCGGGACAAACTTCTGGCGGCCGAGGTCGATCTGCGGCGAGAGGTCGAGCGTGTTGCGGCGATGCGCCGGGCGCTGCCGCAGGGGGGCACCGTACCCGAGGACTATGAGTTTGATAGCGCGGACGGCTCAGTGACAATGTCTTCGCTCTTTGCGTCAGGCCACGACACGCTGGCGCTCTACAGCCTGATGTTCCGGCCCGGCGAGAAACCCTGCCCGATGTGCAGTTCCATGCTGGATGGGCTGGACGGCAATGCCCGACAGGCCGGGCAACGGCTCAGCCTGGCCGTTGTCGCGAAAGCGCCTGTCAACGAGATCCGGGAATTTGCGGAGAAGCGCGGATGGCGCCACCTGCGCCTGCTGTCCGCAGCCGGAAACGGATACAGCCAGGCCTACTTCGGCGAAAACGCCGAGGGCAACCAGCTGCCGATGCTCAACGTGTTCACGCGCGACGGTCAGACTATCCATCATCGTTACGCCACGGAGCTGATGTTTGCACTCGCCGAAGCAGGCCAGGACCCCCGGCACGTCGACATGCTGTGGCCTTTGTGGAACCTGCTCGACCTGACGCCCGGTGGCCGCGGGGACTGGTACCCGGACAATCACACGACATAATCCCGTTTGCTGTAACAATTCGTCATTAATGACATTGCCGTTACGTGAAAAGGTTCACGACCGGCAAGACCCCGCCCGCGCACAATGGTGGCTGTTAGGGACAGAGGTCGACGATGATCAAGCCAGCAATTCCACTCGACGAAGAGGGCCGTGTCGCGGCGCTTGAAGCCAGCGGCGTGCTCGATACCGCGCCCGAGGAGCGATTCGACCGATACACGCGGCTGGTACGCCGCTTGTTCGATGTGCCCATCGCGCTGGTTAGCCTGGTCGATCGCAACCGCCAGTGGTTCAAGTCCGCAGACGGGCTGAAGGCGCGGCAGACGCCACGCGACATCTCTTTTTGCGGTCATGCGATTCTCGATGACGAAGTTCTCGTCGTTGGCGATGCAACCGGCGACGAACGCTTCAACGACAATCCGCTGGTGCTGGGCGACCCGAATATCCGTTTCTATGCCGGCTGCCCGCTGAAATCGCCTGATGGATTTCGATTGGGCACGTTATGCATCATCGACAAAACGCCACGCGAATTCAGCCGCGAGGACGAGGAGGCGTTACGGGACGTTGCCGCCATGGTGGCCAGCGAGCTGGCCACGCTCAGGCTTGCCACCATCGATGAATTGACCGGGCTGTCCAACCGGCGGGCGTTCAACATGATGGCCGACCAGTCGCTGAGTCTTTGTGCGCGCAACAACGGCATAGCCTCACTCCTGGTAATCGACCTGGACGGTTTTCGCCAGATCAACGAGGAGCTCGGCTACGCGGCCGGCGACAAGGCGCTGGTGGAATTCGGCCAGATGCTGCGAACGTCTTTTCGCGAGTCCGACGTGGTGGCCCGTGTTGGCGCCGATGAGTTTTGCGTGTTGCTGGCCGACAGCGATCTCGAGCACGCCTGGCGTGGCGTGGAGCGGTTTCGCGATACCGTCAATGCACGCAATGAAATGCCCGGCAGGCAGTACCGGTTACTCTTCAGCGCGGGAGTGATCCAGTGGGAGCAGGGCCGTCACAAGCGGGTAACCGAGCTGCTGCGCGACGCAGACCTGTTGATGGTAGAGCGCAAACGCTCCAAGCCGCTGCCGAAAGCAGTATCGGCCGTACTCTGATCAACGGTGGCGCTGCCCGCGCCTGATCACCAGGTCAACCCGCTGGAGCAGGGCGATATGCCGCAGGGCGTCGCCACGAACGGCGATGATGTCGGCGTATTTGCCCTCGCTGACGGTTCCCACCTCGTCATCGACACCCATCAGCACAGACGGCCAGTAGGTCGCAGCGCGGATGGCTTCCATCGCGGGCACCCCAAGGTGGTTTACCCAGATCTCCAGCTCATGCCAGGTTGACTGGTTGTGGAATTTCATCGGGATGCCGCTGTCGGTGCCGATCAGCAGCACGACACCTGACTCTCTCAGCTGATGAAACTTGGTCGCCAGGGTGGGGCGGCGTGCCGGTGTGATCTGGAAATAAGGAAGCCGGTCGGGGTGTTCGAAGCTGGCCTGGATATCGGCGATGACATCGTCCGGCATTCCGAGGTGCCAGCCGGTATCGTCGAGGTGCTCGGGATTGTCGCGCACGTACTCATAGTTGAACAGGCCCTCGATCGTAGGCGTCCAGAACAGGGGACCCAGGTTCATTTTGGCGGTGCGTTCACGGATTCCGGCAATCACGTCCGGTGGATACTCAGGGGCGGTGGACAGGCCGGTATGTTCGAAACAGTCGACCCCGACCTCCAGACCCCGGCGAATTTCCTCCGGCCGGTGCCCGTGCGCCACGACCGTCAGCCCATGGGCGTGGGCCTCGGCGACGACGGCGCGCAACTCGTCCATCGTCATCTGGTCCTGGTCAATCAGCTTGATGACGTCGACGCCGGCCTGCGCGAGCCGGCGGACCTTGGCCCTGGCATCCCGCGGTCCGTCGACACCCCAGCGATAGGCCTCCGTTCCGGGATACGGTGCTTTCTGGA
>JAHEKH010000085.1:4152-11646 GCA_024638445.1 Gammaproteobacteria bacterium
ACGGGCCGGAGACGTACAGCGTCGGGCCGGGAATTCGGCCGGAGTTGATGGCGTCGCGAACCGCGATGCTGGCTTCCAGCGGTGCACCGAGATCCCGCGCGCTGGTCACGCCGGCCAGCAGCAGCTGGCGGGCCGACGCCGGCATGATTTCAGACTCGAAACGGTCGGCGTAAGTTTTTTGCCAGTGGCCATAGTCGGCATGACCATTGATCATGAGGTGCACGTGCATGTCCCAGAGACCCGGCAGGACCGTCATGCCTTCGGTCGAGATGATCTTCGCGTCGTCGGGGATCTCGACCGTTCCGACCTGCCCCACGGCGACGATGCGCTCTCCCTCGATGAGAATCACGCTGTCGGCAATCGGGTGGCTGCCAAAACCGTCGACCAGGCGGCCACCCACGAGGGCCGTGGTTTCGGCGGCGGCCGGCAGCAGCAACTGGCAGGAAAGCAGGAAAACGACAGACAGGAATTTCACTTTCTTCTCTCCAGTTTTGTTTACAGCATCGCGGCTACGGCAAAACCGAGATAGGTTCCGGTCGCGGTGCCCAGCGATCCCACGAGTATGGCGGGAAATAACAGGTCCTCGCGATCAAAGGTTTCGGCCAGCGCCATGGCGGTGGTGGCACCCCCGATATTGGCCTGCGACGCGATTGCGATGAGCGGCCAGTCGTCAAAGAAACGGCCCAGCCCGAACAGGATAACGCCGTGCACCGTGAGCAGCACGGTCACGAACAGGAGCAACGAGACCGCCAGTCCGCCGATCTCGCGCAACGCGGCAAACTCGGCGTGGGCGCCGATGACCGCGAGAAACAGGTAGACCGCCAGGAGGCCCAGCACATGGGTGCCACCGGTCTCCCGGACCCACCGTAACTGGGCGAGCGCCAGTGCGATCGTTGTCAGGATCAGGATCGACGGCAGCGGCACCGGCGTAGACGCAAGCAGCTGTGCGAGCCGTTCGGCGGCCCAGAGCGACACTGCCGCCAGCGCCAGCACGGTGCACACCCCGGGCAGGTCGATGGACTCACGTGTGACGCCTGATGCGCTCACCGGGCGCGTCTCGCGACCGCGCTGCAGCCGGCCAAAGACCCGGGGCACGAGCAGCGTCACGACCATCCAGGCCATTGTCATGATGTTGTCGACCGCCAGCGCGCCGGCGTAGAGCGCCCCCTGCTCATTGACCTGGTAATGCAGCGCGATCGCATTGAAGTTGATGCTGCCGCCGGTGTACGTAGCGGCGAACATGCCACCCAGGGCCGGGGTGAGTTCACCGAGCCGGGTGCCGACCGGCGTCAGCCAGAGACCGGCGAGCACGCCGGCAACCGTGGCCGCCGAGCCAATGGCAAACGCCAGCAACATGGCGAGACCGGCCTGGCGCAGCCGGCCGAGGTCGACCTGCAGCAACAGCAGAAAGATTGCCAGCGGTGCGACGTAATGAAACACGCCCGCATACAGCGGTGACGCATTTGACGCCGTGGGTATGACGCCGACGTTTGCCAGGGCAGCGGAAAAAACGATGACCAGCAGGGCGGTGCCGGCATGGCGCAGTGCGGTGTTGCGAGCCAGCCAGTCGGACATCACAATGACGGCAAGCAGTACGGCAAGCGTGAAAGCTGCACTCATGCGCCAGCATGATACCCGTTCCCGCTGGGATATACTTGCGGCGATGATTCAGAGCAGGTCTCTTGCGATAGCCGCGGTCAGCGGCGACAAAACGATCGACCGGGTCGATGCCGTTGCCGTCGAGGAACCGCTGGAGATTCGCCTGGAGTTCAGGGGTCCGCGCGGACCGGTTGCAAAGAGCGTGTCGATTACGATGCGCACGCCGGGCCATGACGTCGACCTCGCGCTGGGCTTTCTCTACGGCGAGGGAATCATCGACCGGCCTGGCGATGTCCTGGATGCATCGCCCTGTGGCCCGCCGGCTCCGGGGTCCGGTGTGCCTAACGTCGTCAAGGTGCGCCTGCGCGATGAATCCCGTGTCGACCTGGCCCGGCTCGAGAGACATTTCTATACGACATCCAGTTGCGGTGTTTGCGGCAAGAGCTCGCTGGAAGCGCTGTCGCTGACCGGAAGCGAATCGCTTGCGGCAGACGGGTTCCGGGTCGCGGGACGCGTGCTCGATGCACTGCCGGCCAGGCTGCGCGAACACCAGCTTGCTTTCGATGAGACCGGCGGGCTGCACGCCGCGGCGTTGTTCGATTCCGGCGGCGACCTGCTGCTCGTTCGGGAAGACGTGGGCCGTCACAACGCGGTGGACAAGGTGGTGGGCCAGTTGCTGGACAGCGGCACACTACCTGCCGCGGAGCACGGGTTGCTTGTCAGCGGTCGCGCCAGCTTCGAGCTGATGCAAAAGGCGCTGCGTGCCGGGATCCCCATGCTGGCGGCGGTTGGCGCGCCATCCAGCCTGGCCGTTGCGGTCGCCAACGAGTTCGGTATGACGCTGGTTGGTTTCCTGCGCGACAGTCGATTCAATATTTATGCAGGCCGCAGCAGGGTGGCGCGATGAAGTTGCGAATCAAGGGCAACAGCCTGCGGTTGCGGCTGACGCGTGGCGAGGTCGAGCGCTTCGCCGCAGACGGGCGGATCGAGGAATCCATGCAGCTTGCATCCGGCAGCCTCGACTATGCGCTGGTTGCAACCGGCGCGCCCACCATGACGGCACGCTTGCATGGCACGCAACTCGAAGTTGCATTACCGGCCGACGCGGCCATGCGCTGGGCTTCGTCGGCCGACGTATCCCTGCGCGGCACCGACGGGCTGGTTTCGATCCTGGTCGAGAAAGACTTTGCCTGCCTGGTGCCACGCGAAGGCGAAGACGACGCTGACGCGTTTCCGCATCCACGCCAGGACCGGCAGTGAACAGGAAAAAGCGCCTGAAGACTGTACCGCCGGCAGAAACGGCCGGCGGACTGACCGCGGTGGCCAATGCGCTGCGGCATGCAATGGGCCGTGCCGGCTGGTTGCGCGGACCGGCTGCGCTGGCCCGTACCAACCAGCTCGACGGTTTCGACTGTCCCGGCTGCGCCTGGCCCGAGTCCCGCAACCGCAGCCATGCCGAGTTCTGTGAAAACGGCGCCAAGGCCGTAGCCGACGAAGCCAGCAAGGCGACGGCAGGACCAGGGTTCTTTGCCCGGCACAGTATCGAGGAGCTGCGGCAGCAGGACGGCCGATGGCTCAACGCCCAGGGCCGCCTCACTCACCCCATGGTGCTGCGCGAGGGAGACAGCCACTACACCGGGATTTCCTGGGACGATGCCTTCGACCTGCTGGCGGCTCAGCTCAAGCTGTTGTCGACGCCCGACGAGGCCGTGTTTTATACCTCCGGCCGCACCAGCAACGAGGCGGCTTTTCTCTACCAGCTGCTCGCCCGCCGGCTCGGTACGAACAACCTGCCGGACTGCTCCAACCTGTGTCATGAGTCCAGCGGCCGGGCGCTCGCGCAGGTCATCGGCAGCGGCAAGGGAACGGTGACGCTGGAAGACTTCGAGCATGCGGACGCAATATTTATCGCGGGACAAAACCCCGGGTCCAACCATCCGCGCATGCTGGCGCCCCTCGAGCGGGCCAGCCGGCGTGGCGCGCATATCGTCAGCATCAATCCGCTGGACGAAACCGGGCTGCGCCGGTTCAGGAACCCGCAGCGGCTGTCTGGCTATATCGGCAAGGGTACGCTCCTGGCAGACCTGCACCTGCCGGTACGCGTCAACGGCGACGTTGCCCTGTTCCAGGCGATCGCCAAAGCCGTGTTCGAGCTGGACAAGGCTTCAGCCGTCATCGATCGCGACTTTATCGAAAGCCACGCGGTCGGTTTCGAGGCTTATCGCGATCACATAGCCGGGCAGACCTGGGGAATGCTGACCCGGATCAGTGGCGTCGATATCGACATGATCCGCGCGGCAGCGGAAATCCTCGCAAAGTCGAAGCGGGTGATCTTCTGTTGGGCGATGGGACTTACGCAGCATCGCAACGCGGTCGCGAATATCCAGGAGATCGTTAACCTGCTGCTTCTGGGCGGGCATTTCGGCCGGCCGGGCAGCGGTGCCTGCCCGGTGCGTGGGCACAGCAACGTCCAGGGCGACCGCACCATGGGCATCTGGGAAAAGCCCACCGGGGAATTCCTGGCGGCGCTGCAAAAAGAGTTTCGATTCGAACCGCCTGCCCGTCATGGCTTCGATACGGTGGACAGCATTCACGCCATGCGCACCGGCAAGGTCAAGGTTTTCATGGCAATGGGTGGCAACTATGTTGCCGCCTCGCCCGACTCGGCCGTCACCCAACGCGCCCTTTCGCGATGCCGCCTGAGTGTGCAGGTGTCGACGAAACTGAATCGCTCACATCTCTACACCGGGAGAACGGCATTGATCCTGCCGGCGCTCGGCCGCAGCGACCGGGACATGAGGGGCGACGAAGCGCAGTTCGTTACGGTCGAGAACTCGATGGGCGTGGTGCGGGGTTCGAAAGGCGTGCTGAAACCGGTCAGCGACACGATGCGCAGTGAAGTCAAGATCGTTTGCGAAATCGGGCGGCGGCTGTTTGGTGAAACCGACCCGGTAGCCTGGCAGGCGCTGGCGAATGACTACGGGCTGATCCGCGAGCATATCGGCAGGACGATACCGGGGTTCGAAGGTTGTAATGAGAAGCTGCGGGACGACGGCGAGTTTCTGTTACCCCACCCGGTCCGCGACGAATGCCGCTTCCCCACGCCGGCAGGCAAGGCGGTCTTCACGGTTCATCAACCGGACGAGATCGAGCTGGAGGAAGGCCAGCTGCTGCTGACTTCGTTGCGCAGTCACGACCAGTTCAATACCACGATCTATTCGGATAACGACCGTTATCGCGGCGTTTCGGGCGGTCGCCAGGTTATTTTCGTGCACGCGGCAGACCTGGCAGAGCAGGGGCTGGCCGACGGCATGCTGGTGGATGTCACCAGTCATTTCCGTGGCCAGGCACGCACGATCGAAGGCTTCCGGCTGGTGGCCTTCGATATCCCCCGGGGCTGTGCCGCGGGCTACTACCCCGAGCTCAACCCGCTGGTACCGCTGGAACATGTCGCCCGGGGCTCGAACACACCGGCCTACAAGTCGGTAGTGATCAGCCTGAAACCCGCAGCTCGCTAGCCTGCCTGCACACCTCGGGATCCCCTCACGGGTATTGCAGGCTAGTCGGCCCGCAGCAGCGGGCAGCTCATGCAGCGCGGGCCGCCACGGCCGCGACCGAGTTCCTCACCGGGAATAGTGACGACGTCGATACCGGCCTTCTCCAGCGCCTCGATAGTATGAACATTGCGTTCGTAACCGATCACCCGTCCTGGCCTGACCGTAAGAACGTTGTTCGCATCGTTCCATTGTTCCCGCTCGGCGGCGTACTTGTCGCCGCCGGTTTCGACCAGCCGCAGGCTATCGATGCCCATCGTTTTTGCGAGCACATCGAAGAAACGCCTGCGCGGACGCACCCGGAGGTTCTTGCGCGACCGGCTGATTTCCCAGCAGGCGACGTCATCGTTAATGATCGGCGGATAGACGGTAAAGCAGTCGTGATCGACCTGTGTCATTACCGTGTCCAGGTGCATGCAGGCCCGGTTCTTCGGCAGGTCGACGGCAATCACGCGGTCAATAATTTCCCGGTCCAGGAGCCGCTTGGCCAGCATTTCGACGGCCTGCGGAGTTGTGCGCTCGCTGATGCCCATCAGCAGCGCGCGGTTGCCGATGACCAGGACGTCGCCGCCCTCGATCGTAGAACCGGCCTGTGGAGACTCGTCGCCGCTGTACCAGACGTCGAACTTTTTGTCGCGGAAAAGCGGGTGAAACTTGTAAACCGCCTTCAGGTGCACGCTTTCGCGCTGCCGTGCGCTACGCGCCATGGGGTTGATCGACACGCCTGAATAGAGCCAGCACGAGGTATCGCGCGTAAACAGATGGTTGGGCAGCGGCGGCAACAGGAAATCGGTTTCGCCCAGGAGCACCTCAGAGGTAATGCTCTGCACCGAAATTTCCACATCATCGCGCGTCACCCCGCCAATCAGGGCCCGTGCCAGTTCGGCACCGTCCAGGCTTCCCAGTTGCTCGCGCAGTTCGCCGGCCAGCATGGGGCCCAGCTGGTGTTCGGATACCTGCCTGTTAACGACCCAGTCGCGGGCTTCTTCCAGCTCCAACAGCTCGGCGAGCAGGTTTTGCAGCAGCAGGACTTCGACGTCGTGGGCGCGTAGCGTCGCGGCAAAATGGTCGTGCTCTTGTGCCGCCCGCTCGACCCGCAGTACATCGTCGAACAGCAGGTCTTCGAAGTTGCGGGGCGTGAGCCGCTTGAGGCTCAACTCGGGGCGGTGCAGTAGCACCCGGCGCAGCCGGGTGACTTCGGAACCAACAAAAAATCCCTGCACCTGTATCCCCTTGATCGATGAGGCCGGAAGGTTACGCCAGCGGGACCGGCGGGTTCAATGCTGCAGGGCGGAAAACTAAAGAAAGTGGCTGCGCGGACGATATGTTCAATGGGGGCTCGCCCCAAGCCTCCGGCAGGAGGCGCAAGCCAGCTAGCGAAGGGACCCGCTTTGACTGAGAAAAATGCCAGACCGCGGCTCATATTGCTGGCCCTGACCCTGGGGTTGCTGGGCCTGTCGCTCTCGTACGCGGTTTTCGACGTGGTCGTCGATAATCACCGGGCCGCGCTGGAAAACGATTTCCAGCTCGAGGTCAACCGCCAGCTCGCCAAACTGGAGCAGGGTCTGGCGCAGTCAGTCGAGCGCATTCGCTCTGTCAGTGCCTTTTTCTACAGCTTCGGCGATGTTGGCGAAGCGGAATTCCGGTCATTTACCGCGCCCTACCTGCGCCAGGCTGCCGGGCTCGATCTGCTCGGCTGGGCCGCAATTGAGATATCGGAAGAACCGCCGGACCCGAACGATGAATCGCTGAGCGCCGGCATCTCCTTGCCGCTGTCGCTCATCGAGCCAGGCCCTGTCGAGGGAATGACGTTTGGTGACGACCTCATGGCCATTCCGAAGATGCGTGCGGCAGTCGACCGCTCCTTCGAGCTTGGCGAGATTCAACACCTCAAGATGAATGACAACCTGGTCCTGATCATGCCGACGCTCGATGAAGTCGACTGGTCAGGCCTTGTGATGGCGGTGTTGCCTGAAGCCTCGATGCTCGCCTGGCTCGGGGACGACTGGAACGGGGCGGTTTCGATCATTGACCAGGTTTCCGGTGAACTGATCCTGCAGCTGGGCAATCTCGACGCCAGCGTCAGGCCATTCCAGTCGACGATGACCTTTGGCAGCGAAATGTGGGCCGTGACGGCAACGTCAACGAGTTCTTCGGGCATTCCCGCTGTGGCCTGGGGCACGCTGCTGACGGGCATTGCGATTACCGCCTTGCTGCTGATTCTCATTGTCACACTGGCCGGGAGCGCCGATCGGGCTGAGCGTCTCGTTGCCTTGCGCACCCGCGAACTCGAGCAGGCCGAAGCCGAAGCCCGGTCGCAGGCGGTTCGGCTCGCCAACGA
>JAHEKH010000086.1 GCA_024638445.1 Gammaproteobacteria bacterium
TCCGACGCAACGTCATGAACCCCCGGGCTTGCAGCAGCCCAAGCGAGAGAGATGCCGGTGCCTTGCTTGGTGACGTCAGATCCTCGGCACCAAAGCAAGGTGCCGGTAGCTCGCTCGCGCAATCTCGCGACAGCAGCGAATCGCGGCTGAAGCCGCTCCTACGAGGCGAGTTGCGCCTCCACACCGAAGATCTTGATGAGCAGCGCCACCCGCATCCACATGCCGTTGCGCTCCTGCCGCCAGTAGACCGCCCGCGAATCGTCATCGACCGCCGGATCGATTTCCGGCCCCCGCGGTAACGGATGCATCACCACCGCGTCCTCACGCAGCAGCTGCATCTCCGCCGGCCCGATCGAAAACTCGCCGAGGTTGATCTTCAGCGACTCGCCATCGACATCCCACTCCGACTGCATTCGCGTGACGTAAAGCGCATCCAGGTCCGACAGCACATCGTCCAGCGTCTGCGTTTCGGTGAAATCGATCTTATGCTGCGCCAGCTGCTTCTTGATGTCATTGCGCATCGCAAAACTCGGCGGTGAAATGAATACCAGCTTCACGTCGTGATAATTTTTCATCAGCTGACACAACGAGCGCACCGTCCGCCCCCGCCGCAGGTCGCCCATCATGCCAATAGTCTTGCCGTCGATACCACCGCGGCCGATAAAGCTGTGCTCCAGCGTGTAGATATCCAGCAGGGCCTGGGTCGGGTGCTGGTCTGGCCCGCTGCCGGCATTGATGATCGGCACCCGTCGCGGAATCCGGTCCATCAGCGCCGCCGCACGTCCCGCAAGCCCACGCTCCGGTGTGCGCATGACGATCACGTCAACGTAAGAGCTGAAAGTGCGGATGCTGTCATCGAAACTCTCGCCCTTGATCTCAGAAGAGATTGCCGGGTCGCGAATTTCACTCGTTCCCATCCCGAGTATGTGGCAGGCGTTGTTAAACGACAGGAAGGTGCGCGTCGAGGCCTGGGTGAAATACAGCATCGCCCGCTTGTCGGCCAGCAGCTGTTGCAACGCGATGGCGCCATCGCGCTCCTTGGCCATCGCCCGGGCGCGATCCGTGATATCGCACAGCTCGTCGAGTAGTTCGCGGTTGAACGCACGCGGCTCGATGACGTGAAACAGCTCGCTACTCATCCAGGGGTGACTCCGGTATTCTGCGACGGCCGCCAAGCATAACCGTCCGCCTGCCGTCTTGTCATTGACCCGCGGCGACGGGCCAGACCGGGAGAAAAATGCTATGACCATCAAACGGGTGCGCTGGGACCGCGGCCGCGTGCTGCAGCTCGAACACCACTCCGAACTGCTGCGGGGCAATCCGCTGGGGGATCCCCACGTGCGACGGCTCGATGCCTGGCTGCCGCCCGGCTACGATGACTCGAAGAAAAACTACCCGGTTCTGTTCGACCTCGCCGGTTTTACCGGCTCCGGTCTCGGTCATACCGGCTGGCGCAACTTCGACGAAAACGTGCCCGAGCGCGCAGCGCGTCTCGTGCACGAAGGCAAGATGGCACCGTGCATTATCGTTTTCCCGGACTGTTTTACCGCGCTCGGCGGAAACCAGTACATCAATTCCAGCGCCATCGGGCCCTATGCCGATTACCTCACCCGCGAACTCATACCGTTCATCGACAGCGAATTTCGCACTCACGCCAGCCGCGAACATCGTGGCTGCTTCGGTAAGTCATCGGGCGGCTACGCGGCAATCATTCACGGCATGAAATACACGAAGTACTGGGGGGCCATCGCCAACCACTCCGGCGACGCTTACTTCGATTTCGTCTACCGCCGCGACTGGCCGGGCGCGCTCAATGTGCTGGCCCGGCATCGGCGCCGCAAGCGCAGCCCGGGCCCGATCAATATCGCCGAGGAAGCCCGTGGAACCGGTGACGGCGTGGATGACGGCCGCGTGCGGCGTTTCCTGAAAAACCTCTGGCAGAAAGCCAATCCCGGTGGCGACGAGATCCACTGCCTGATGATGCTGGCCATGGCGGCCACCTACGATCCGGACCCCGACGCACCCAACGGGTTTCGCCTGCCGTTCGACCTGGAAACGGGTGAGGAAATACCGGGACGCTGGAAACACTGGCAGCGTCACGACCCCATCAACCTGGTGAAACGGTACAAGGACAGGCTCAAGAGCCTGCGCGGCATATTCATGGACTGCGGCTGGCGCGATCAGTACCACATCCATTACGGCACGCGCATTCTCTCAAAGCGGCTGCGCGAGCACGGCGTCGAGCATCGTTACGAGGAATTCGACGGCACCCACTCCCGGATCGACCACCGGATGGACGTCAGCCTGCCGTTCCTGGCTAAGGCGCTGAGCTGACCCGCCGCCGCGCGCCGGTGACCACGAAGACACTGGCAATGATCACCAGCATTCCTGCGAATTGCGGTCCGGCCAGCGTCTCGTCGAGCAGCCACCAGCCCAGCAGCGTTGCGATCGCCGGGTTCACGTAAGCGATGGTTGCCAGCTTGTCGGGGGTCGTGTGATCGATCAGCCAGATAAAGGTTACGTAGGCCAGGCAGGATCCGAATACGGTCAGGTAGGCGAGGGCCCCGAGGCCGGCGGGCGTTAACCGGACAGTCTGCAGCTCGCCCGCGGCGATCCCCATCGCCAGCATAACCGCGCCGCCAGCGAGCATCTGCCAGCCGGCCATCATCAGCGGACTGGTTTCGATATCCCGCGAGCGGCTGTAAATCGTTCCAGCCGACCAGGCGACCGGCGCCAGGAGAATGGACGCCTGCGCCCAGAAATACTGCGCGTCGTAGCCGCCCTCGGGCATCAGGATCAGGGCCACCCCGGCGAAACCCGTCAGCAGCCCGACCTTGACCCGGGCCGACAGCGGATGCCCCTTGCGGCCGAACGTGCCGAACCAGGCGGTCCAGAACGCGGAACTGGCGATCAGCAGCGCCGCCTGGTTGGACTCGACCCACTGTTCCGCCCAGGTGACCACGCCGTTCCCGACCACGATCATCAGCATCGCCATGATGGCGATCAGCGCCCAGTCGCCACGCCGCCGTGGCAGGCGATGTCCGAAGCCGACCGCCAGGCCGACGGTGATCAGGCCGGCGACGATAAAACGAATTCCCGCCAGCAAACCCGGGCGCATGTCATGCACACCGATCCGTATGGCGAGGTACGTCGAGCCCCACACGACGTAGACCACCGCGAACGCGGCCATCACCTGCAGAAATCTGCGCTCGCTCAACGAAATCACCCGTGCCGGAAAAAACCGCGCCAGGCAGGGTCCGATACGACACCTGCCCGGCCGTGCAGCGCAGTATAGTTAGACAATCGTCGCAGCGGGCGCAAGAATAGCCGCTGGCCGCCAACAACAACCGGAGAATGGGGATGACTGACCCGAACGCCACCGCCGAGGCACCACGCGGATTCGTCTATCGCTTCCTGGCCGCCGTCGAGCGGGTCGGCAACAGGCTGCCCGATCCGGCGATGCTGTTCCTGATCGCCCTGCTGATCGTGTGGGCAGTCTCCGCGCTCTTGTCCGGTCACGAATTCTCGGTGCCCGCGGCCGACGGGGTCCGCAGCCTGGCGGTCGAAAACCAGCTGTCCGGCAGCTCGCTGGCCAACTTCCTGGCCAGCATGGTGACCAACTTCACCGGTTTTGCGCCACTGGGTGTGGTCCTGGTGGCGATGCTCGGCGTCGGCGTGGCAGAACACACCGGTTTTATCAATGCCGGGCTCAAGCGACTGCTGTCGTTTACCCCTGAGAAACTGCTGACGCCGATGGTGCTGCTGGTTGCCATCGTCAGCCATACCGCCGCCGACGCAGGTTACGTGCTGGTCATTCCGCTCGGTGGCGTTATCTTTCATGCGGCGGGACGACACCCGCTGGCCGGTATCGCCTGCGCCTTCGCTGGTGTGTCGGGCGGGTTTAGCGCCAACTTCATTCCGTCTGGCATCGATCCGCTGCTGCAGGGCTTCACCCAGTCGGCCGCGCAGATTCTCGACCCGGCCCGCGAGGTCAACCCCTTGTGCAACTGGCTGTTCACCAGTATCTCCAGCATCCTGGTGATCAGCGTGGGCTGGTTCATCACCGACAAGGTGATCGAGCCGCGGCTGAGCGGCACGAAGGTGGACGGCGACGAGGCCGAACACATCAAGCTCGAAGAGTTAACCGACAGGGAAAGCCGTGGCCTGAACTGGAGCCTGCTGGCCATGGTCATCGGCATCGTGCTGCTGGTTGCCGCGGTATGGCCGGAAAATTCGCCGCTGCGCTCGCCCAAGGGCGAAATCACCGCGTTCAGCGCCCCGTTGATGCAGTCGATCGTGCCGCTGATCTTCCTGCTGTTTATCATTCCCGGCACCGTCTATGGCTACATGGCCGGCACGGTGACCAGTCACCGCGACCTCATCAAGGGCATGAGCACCAGCATGGAGACCATGGGCTACTACATGGTCATGATTTTCTTTTGCGCCCAGTTCACTACTGCGTTCGGGCAATCAAACCTCGGCGCGCTGCTGGCGGTGGAAGGTGCCGACGTGCTCAAGGCGCTGGCGCTGCCGGGGTCGGTCACGCTGGTCGGGATCATCCTGCTGACCGCCTTCGTCAACCTGCTGGTGGGTTCGGCCTCGGGCAAGTGGGCGCTGCTGGCGCCGATTTTCGTGCCGATCCTGATGCAGGTCGGCATGTCGCCGGAGCTGACGCAGGCCGCCTACCGCGTTGGTGATTCAACCACCAACATCATCACGCCGCTGATGCCCTACTTCCCGCTGGTCGTGGCCTTCTCGCAGCGCTGGGTGAAGAGCACCGGCATCGGCACGGTGACCTCGTTCATGCTGCCGTACTCGGTGACGATGCTGGTCACTTGGACGCTGTTCCTGCTGGCGTACTGGGCGCTCGGCATTCCGCTGGGCCTGGCATCGACTTACACCTACCCCTGAACAAGGGTTCAGGATTACGGCCCGCCGCACCCTTGCGGCGGGCCTGTTCTGCTCAGATCGAACAGTTGTTAATGACCCCGCTCGGCCCTGGCGGGAGGAAAAATAAATCGCTCATCAGGTCCAGGTCGAGGAAATTGACGGTGTCGTCGCCGTTGAAATCGGCATCTTCATTCCAGTTGATATCGCCTGCTGAAGTAAAAAATGCCTGGCTCATGGCATCGAGATCCGGGAAGTTGACGACACAGTCATTCGGAACCGGAGCGATATCCGGGTCGCAGGCGTTGCCAATGTTGTCGCCGTCGGTGTCCCGCTGGTCGGCATTGGCGGCAAACTGGCAGTTATCGGCATCGTCGAGCAGGCCGTCACCATCGCTGTCGGCCACGGCGGTGGCGAAATTGCTGTAGGTCACGCCAGCCTGGGAAAAGTTGTAAAAGCCCCAGCGGCCGTTCTGGAAAACGCCGGCGATGTCGAACTCGAGTTCGCCATCGACGAAAATACGCAGACGTGTCGGGGAAAATTCGAACTCGAACGTATAGTCAACGCTGACGCTCCAGCCTGTGTCGCCCAGTGTCGCCGCCCGCGCCAACTCCTCGACACCGCCGTCCGGGTTTTCCGGGTGATTGACATGTGCCCAGAACTCGTCGGCGGTAGGCAGCCCGGTAACGCGGGAAACAGCCAGACCGCGGTCCGCGGTCCCGCCCGGCGTATTTGACGGCGCCCCGAAATCGAAGGTCTGGGTGCCGCGTTTCCAGTCGACCAGCAGGTAGTCGGCATTGGGGTTGGAACTGTCACCGGGCAGGAACCCCAGCACGAAACCGATCATGTCGTCATCCCCGCCACCGCTGGAGAGTTGGCCGACCAGGTCGGTGCCGAATGCATCGAAATCGCTGAAGAACATCGTCGGCTGGCCGTTGTTCTGCTGGGTGACCGACAGGTTGTCAGCCGCGACCACCCAATTGCCCGCTGGAAATCCGGACACCGCGGGATAGGATTCGTCGGTCCAGCCGGTCAGATCGACCGGGCCGATCCCGGCCTGCGCTGAACCCAGACCGACTATCGTGGCAAGTGCAAAGGCGTATTTCATGGCGCGTCTCCCCGTATTCCTCAATACGAGCGTAGAGCACCCCTCGACGGCCCGCCATTCTGCGGGCCGGAATCAGCCGCTCAGGTTCACCAGCCGCACTGGCGGCCGGCGTTCTGCTGCTCGAGCCAGGCCATCAGCGGCGCAAAGTAGTCGATGATTGCGGTGGCATCCATTTCACGCTGGCCGGTCAGCGCCTCCAGCGCATCGCGCCACGGGCGGCTCTGCCCCATGCCGAGCATTTCCCAGAAACCCTGGCCGGCCTCCTGGCTGCCGTACACCGAGCACTCGTGCAGCGGGCCGTCGAAACCGGTTTTCTCGCACAATGCCCGCTGGAACTGGTACTGCAGGATGAACGACAGGAAATAACGCGTGTACGGCGTGTTGCCCGGGATGTGGTACTTCGCACCCGGATCGAAATCCGCTTCGCTGCGTTCGACCGGCGGCGTGATGCCCTGGTAACGCTCACGCAGTGACCACCAGTCCTGGTTGAAATCACCCGGTGGCGTGTCGCCGGCAAACACGTCCCAGCGCCACTGGTCGACCAGCTTGGCCCAGGGCAGAAAGGCGATGCGATCCAGTGCCGACTTCATCTGCTGGTTGATCAGCGCCTTGTCATCCTTTGCGTAGTCGCCGACCAGGCCGATTTCCTGCAGGAAGGCCGGCGTCATCGACAGCACCACGGTGTCGCCAATGGCCTCGTGGAACCCGTCATGCGCACCGTTGTGATAGACCTCGGGCAGATCCTGGTAGGCCAGGAAGTAGTACACGTGGCCCAGCTCGTGGAAAACCGTTCGCAAGTCTTCCTCGTTGACCCGGGTGCACATCTTGATGCGCACATCGTCGTCGCCGTCCATCGGCCAGGCGCTGGCGTGACACACCACTTCGCGATCGCGCGGCCGGACCAGCATCGAGTTGCTCCAGAACGATTCAGGCAGCCCGGGCATGCCCAGCGACACGTAGAAATCCTCGGCCTGCTCTACCATCTGCTCAACGGTGTAACCCTGCTCGACCATCGCGGCATCCACATCGAGGTTGGACACGCCGGCATAAGGCTCGACCAGCGGGTAGATGTTGCCCCAGTTCTGCGACCACATGTTGCCCAGCAGGTGCGCGGGAATCGGTGCATCCTGAGGCACCTTGTCAACGCCGTAAGTCTCGCCCAGCTTGGCGCGAACGTGGCAATGCAGCTCGTCGTACAGCGGTTTTACCTGACCCCAAAGCCGCTCGATTTCCTGCTCGAACTCGTCGGCACTCATGTCGTAACCGGAACGCCACATGACGCCGAGGTTGTCGTAGCCCAGCTCGGCCGCACCCTCGTTGGTCAGCTCCGCGAAACGCGCATAGTCGTCACGCATCGGCGGCGAAATCGTGCGCCAGCCAACCCAGGCCTCTTTCAGCTCGTTGAAGTCACGGCTGCTGGCCATTATCGCCACGAGATCTTCCAGCGTCTGGCAGGACTCCTCGCCATCGGGGCAGTATTTGCCTTTGGCGTAGGTGGACCCCAGCCGTTGCGATATTTCCGCCAGCTCGGTGCGTTTTTCCTCGTCGTTCGGTGCTGGCATCGATGAGCCCAGCTTGATCAGGTTGATCGCACGCGCGGTTTCTTCATCGAGCTCGACGTCGTTGAAGCGCTTGGACCGCTCGATCATCTCGCTGTTGAAGGCCAGCGACTTTTCGGTGGCGCGGGCGCTGAGCCACTCGGTGTCGGGCGTGATGTAGGTCGCGCGCACCCACGCAATACGCGAGTTCTCCTTGCGCATTTCCTGCACTTTCTCGTTGTACTCTTCGACGAATGCACGCGCATCGGCGGCCGTTGCGGAACCGTTACGTGCCGCATCCGCTGCTGCCTTCACCTGGTTTGCGGCTCCCGCGCCGCCACCGTTGCCGCAGGCCGTCAGCGTCAGGAACAAAAAAATCGTCGTCAATCGCTTCATCGTCTTTTCTCAGTTGAAAAGGGCGCAGCAAGAGCTGCGCCCCATGATTAACAATAGGTGGTCAGTCTTTCCGGTGTACGACTTCGGATTCCCACTTCCGGCTGATCAGGCCAACCAGCAGCACTGCCACGCCAATGCTAAAGGTGAAAGTGGCGATCTGTCTGAACAGGTTCGGCATTTCGGCCACGTTGCTGGGATCGAAATTGCCGGCCACCAGGCCCGCAATGATGTTGCCGATCGAGTAGGTCAGCACGAAGACGCCCATCATCTGGCCGATAAATCGCTGCGGCGACAGCTTGCTGACCGCGCTGAGCGCAATCGGGCTCAGACAAAGCTCGCCGACCGTGTGCAGGAAATAGGTCAGGATCAGGAAATAAGGCGCCGCCTGCATGCCACCTGCTGCGACCTGCGCGGCAATCATCATCACACCGAAACCGGAAGCCATGATCATCAGGCCAACGGCACACTTGAGACCGTAGCCGGGCGACATCATCCGCCGCCCGAGCTGAATCCACAGCGCCGCGAAAAAAGGTGTCAGCAGGATTATGAAGGTCGGGTTGGCGTTCTGGAACCAGATAATCGGGATTTCGAAACCGCCGATTACCCGGTTGGTGTAGTCGCGGGCAAACAGGTTGAGCGATGAACCCGCCTGCTCGAAACCGGACCAGAAGAAGGCGGAGGCGACACAGACCAGCATCAGCGCCCACATGCCCTTTTTCTCCGTGGGACTCAAATTCCCCCGGAAGTAGACAAAACCAAAGTAGAGGAAAAAGATCGCGGTGAATGCAACCGCCGTGTTTTTCGCCAGCCCGACGGGGTCGAGCGTCAGGGTCCCGGTCAGGGTCATCGCGGTTACGAGCCCGACACCGATCAGGAAGGCGCCTATGGTCATCCAGCTGCGGCGCTCGCCCTGCGGTGACATATGCACCGCGGGTTCGGCGCTGATGCCCTGCAGGTTAGCGGTAGTCAGGCGAAAGTGGATCAATCCGAAGAACATGCCGACTGCCGCGGCACCGAAGGCATAGTGCCAGCCGGCATTTTCCGCCAGCCAGCCGCAGACCGTGTAGCCGATGACGGATCCGACGTTGATGCCCATGTAGTAGATGGCATAACCGGAATCGCGGCGCTCGTCCTCCCGGCTGTACAGCTGGCCCACCACCGCACCGATATTCGGTTTCAGCAGGCCGGTGCCGAGCACGACGAGAATCAGGCCAATATAGAAGGTGTTGTCATTCGGGATAGCGAGAACGATGTGGCCGCTCATGATGATGATGCCGCCGTACCAGATCGCCTTCTGGCCACCGATCAGCCGGTCGGCAATCCAGCCGCCCGGCAGTCCCATGAAATACACCGAGGCGGTGTACAGACCATAGATTGCGGTGGCGGTCGCGGTCGTCATCGCCAGCCCGCCGTCGGTCAGGGCAGCGGTCATGAACAACACGAGCAGGCCACGCATGCCGTAATAGCTCATCCGCTCCCACATTTCCGTCAGGAACAGGGTTTGCAGTCCCTTGGGATGACCAAAAAAGGCATGGTCCAGCGAACGATCGGGGGTTTTCGGGCTGGCTTCGTTCATGCAATTTCCTACTTTTGTTTAACGATGATGCCGTGGCGCAAAGCCGTTTCCACACCTGGCAGGGCCGGGCTGCGGCATTGGTCCCGGTGCGCGGTTTCCGGCGCGCAGACCGGTCACGTCCGCCCTGGTGACAGATCCCTGTTAAGCGTTTCTCTGTCTGTCGCACGGCCCCGGCGCGACGGGATGCGTTTTTTGCCCGGGTTACGGGCTTTTTGACGGCGCTGAGTGTACAGGGTTTGATCAGGTTTCGCTTTTTTGCGCCGCAGCATTGAACCCTGCGGCGTCGGGCGGCGTCCAACCCCTACTCACCCGGGCGACTCGGGTATCATCTCGCGTTCGCATTTCGCGCCACGGCCTGCGTGGCGCCATTCCGAGGGACTCTACATGCGCAAACTGATCCTGGCGGGCATCGCACTGGCCGCCGCATTTATCGCCACCGCGCCGGGCGCCAAACCGGCCGACAATGACGTGTTCGACCTCCCCTACCTGATGAAGGACCTGAAAAACGGTTTGCGGGTCATTGTCGTCAAGACTGACTACCCCGATATCGTCTCGCTGCAGATCCCGGTCCAGACCGGCTCACGCAACGAGGTGGAGGAAGGCAAGTCCGGGTTCGCTCATTTTTTCGAGCACATGATGTTCCGCGGCACGCCGAAATATCCGCAGGACGTCTACAAGGAAATCCTGAAAAACGCCGGTGCCAGCCAGAACGCCTACACCTCGGATGACCTGACGAACTATCACCTGACTTTTACCAAGGCTGATCTCGAGCAGGTCCTGGAGCTGGAGGCCGATCGCTTCCAGAACCTGAGCTACACCGAGGAGCAGTTCCGCACCGAGGCGCTCGCGGTCAAGGGCGAGTACCTGAAAAATTTCTCCAACCCGGTGCGCCAGATTATCGAGCGGATGCGCGATATCGGCTACACGACACACACCTACAAACACACCACGATGGGATTTATCGAGGACATCGAGGCTATGCCTGACCAGATGAAATACTCGAAGGTGTTTTTCGAGCGCTGGTACAGCCCGGAAAAAACCGCGGTGATCGTCGTTGGCGACGTCGACCCGAAAGAGACTTTCAAGCTGGTAAAAGAATACTGGGGCGACTGGAAACGCAGCGGTTACCAGGCCGACATTCCGCAGGAGCCGGCGCCGACGGAACCGAAGTTCGACCACATTGCCTGGGAACAGCCCAGCCAGCCGTGGATCATGATCGGTTTTCACGGTCCGCGCTTCGACCCGACCCGCAAGGACATGCCGGCGATGGACCTGATTTCGCAGGTTTACTTCTCGGAGACTTCGGATATCTACCAGCGACTGGTAACCCGCGAACAGTTGGTCGACCAGCTGTGGACCTGGTTCCCGGACCGCAAGGATCCGGGCCTGCTGATCGTTGCCGCCCGGCTGATGGATGAAGCCAACGCCGAGACGGTAAACAACGCCATCCTCGACACACTGGCCCAGGCCCGCACCGGGCTGGTCGACGCCGCGAAGCTGGACGCGATCAAGTCCAACCAGCGCTACCGCGTGACCAACCAGATGGACGACTCCGCCTCGATCGGCGCGCTGCTGGCTTCGTACGTGCATTTCGAGCGCACGCCGGAAACGCTCAACCAGGTCTATCACCGCTACGCGGAGCTGACGCCGCAGGACCTGCAAGACTATGCCAACAAGTACTTTACCGACGAGCGCCGTGTGACGGTCACGCTGGCCAACAGCGAATCGCTGGCCGGAATCACCGACGCCACGCCGCTGGCGGCACGTGTTGCGGCCCTGTCACAGCGCGAACCGGCCAAGTTCGAGCTGGTGGAGATGCAGTCGGAAAACGCTCCGCTGGTCGACCTGGCGTTTCTGTTCAACACCGGTGCCGCCTATGACCCGCCGGGCAAGAAAGGCCTCGCCGCGCTGACCGCGGCGATGGTGACCGACGGCGGTTCGAAAAAACGCACGATCGACGAGATCAACGAGGCCTACTATCCGATGGCCTCGGGTTTCACCGCGCAGGTCGACAAAGAAATGACCCGCTTCGGCGGCACGGTTCATCGCGACAAGCTGGACGACTGGTATGCGCTGGCAAGCGA
>JAHEKH010000202.1 GCA_024638445.1 Gammaproteobacteria bacterium
TGTGCCCTCACCGGCCGGGCGCCGTTGCATGGCCTGCACCGGGACGAGCACCGCAAGGCGACGATCGTCGTCGACGCGTCCGGCGTGCCTCGGGCGCTCGCGGGACACGACGTCTTCTACCCGGTCCTCGGCACCTGGCTCGGCCTGGCCGTGGGCCGGGCGGTCGCCGCGATCGTCGGGCTGCCGTCGACCGTCTCGCGCGACCAGCTCAAGGCGCTCGGCGCCGCCGCCGCCACCACCGGCGCCGTCGCGCTCTTCCACGTGGTCGGCGTGACCCCCGAGGCGGAGACGCTGGAGGCCGCGACCGGGGGCGCGCCGCCCGAGCGTCGCATCGAGCTCGGCGCCGCCGACGTGCGCGACGCGCGCGACCGGCTGAGCACGGCGCGGGGCGCCGAGCGCGTCGACGCCGTCGCGGTGGGCAGCCCGCACTTCTCCCTCGCGGAGTTCGACGATCTCGTGCGGCTGGCGACCGACAAGGTGCTGCAGATTATGTCCCGGGCGGCCGCAGCGCTGGACTACGCTCACAAGGAAGGCGTCATTCATCGGGATATCAAGCCGGCAAACATCATGTACGACGACCAGGCCGATGACGTCAAAATCACTGACTTCGGCGTTGCCCGGATTACCGACTCGAGCAAGACCAAGACAGGCATCGTGCTCGGCACGCCGTCCTACATGTCACCGGAACAGCTTTCGGGTCAGCGGGTGACCGGCCGTTCCGACCTGTTTTCACTGGGTGTCACGCTCTACCAGCTGCTTACCGGGCAGCTGCCCTTCCGCGCGGATTCGATGGCCACACTGATGTTCAAGATCACAAACGAGGCGCCCACCCCATTGTCCGCGGTTCGACCGGACCTGCCGGACACGCTCGGCGAGATCATCGACCGCGTGCTGGACAAGGATCCGGACGCGCGCTTCCAGACGGGCGCAGAGATGGCGGTAGCCCTGCGCGAATGCTGCACCGAGATGGCGGCCTGACATGGCGGGAACCTTGAAAGGCAAGATCGAATTCATCGAGTTGTCCGACACGGGCAAGGTCCGTGAGCACAACGAGGATGCGGTCGGCTCGGATATGGACCTCGGCCTGCTGGTGCTGGCTGATGGCATGGGCGGCTACAATGCCGGCGAAGTCGCGAGCGGCATGGCGGTCAAGACCACCGTCGAAATGGTCCGCGAGGGGCTCAGGCGCGAAAATCGCAGCGAAATCGACTCGGCGACCGGGCTGCGGCGCCAGTCGATTATCTTGCGCGACGCGATCCTGCGGGCCAACAAGATCATCTACCAGACCTCGAAGAGCCAGCCCCAGTGCGAGGGCATGGGCACGACGATTGTCGCTGCCCTGTTTCATGACAACCGGGTTTCAGTCGCCCATGTCGGCGATTCCCGGATCTACCGGCTGCGAAACCGCGAGTTCCAGCAGATCACGCAGGATCACTCGCTCCTGCAGGAGCTGGTCGACCGCGGTTTCTATTCGCCCGAGGAGGCCCAGCGGTCCCTGAATCGCAACTATGTGACGCGGGCGCTTGGCATCGAGCCCACGGTAGAGGTAGAAGTGAGAGAGGAAGCGGTCCGCCCGGACGATCTGTATGTGCTGTGTTCAGACGGGCTGTCCGACATGGTGGACGACGAAGATATTCACTTAACTATCAGCACTTTTAATGGTAATCTTGACATGATAGGTAAACAATTGGTCCAGCTGACCAACGACAACGGTGGACGTGACAACGTGTCGGTGGTCCTGGCTCGCGTTGTAAAATCCTTCGAAGCTTCGAAGGGCCTGTTCGGCAAGATTTCCAGTCTTTTCAACTAAGGTCGACCAAAAGAGAGCGAAATGGCTAGGTTGCTGCTGAGTCTCGACGGGCAGGTTCTCGCCGAGTACAACATGAATAAAGAGCGATACACGATTGGCCGCTTGCCGGACAATGACGTGCGTATCGACAATCCCGCTGTGAGTGGTCACCACGCGCTGGTGATCAACATCCTCAACGACTCCTTCCTCGAGGACCTGAACAGCACCAATGGCACCTATGTCAATGGCAAGCTGATCAAGAAGCACGCGTTACAGCATGGCGATGTCATCACCATCGGCCATCACCAGCTGCGCTTCGTCGACGAGCAGGGCGAGGAAGCGGGGGCCGACGAATTCGAAAAGACCATGATTATCCGGCCGGGCATGACCGGCGGCCCCAGCGAGGAAGATATTCACGCGGCGGTTGCCCAGGCGCCCCCGGCTGGAATGCCGGACAGAACAGCCGGGTCACCGGCCGCGCCGCTTTCAGGGAATGCGCCGGAAGTTACCCATGCCTCGACCGCCACGGTAGACCGCGATGCGGCGCCGGCCGCAGTTGCAGTGGGTTCGACGGCATCGACAGCCGAGCGCAAGGCTCTGCCGACCGCCAAGCTGCAGGTGCTCAGCGGCGCTTTCGCGGGCAAGGAGCTGGCGCTGATCAAGGCCCTGACCACGCTGGGTCGCCCCGGTGTGCAGGTCGCTGCAATCACCCGCCGCGCCGAAGGCTATTTTGTCGTGCATGTCGAAAGCGGACAGGCCGGCAACTACCCCATCGTAAACGGCAAACCGATCGGACCGCAGGCGCGCAAACTCGTCGATAACGACGTCATCGAACTCGCCGGCGTGAAGATGGGCTTCTTTACGACCTGAACGGATACGCTCACGCCGCAAATCGAGGCACCCGCGCCGACACCCCGCAGACCAGTTCGTAGGCCAATCGCCCTGCGCCGCCGGCGATTGTTTCTACGGGCAGTCCGTTGCCCCACAACAACACCTCGTCCCCAGCTCCGGCCCGTGGCTCCGGCCCCAGGTCAATGGTGAGCATGTCCATCGATACCCGGCCTGCGGTGCGGTACTTGC
>JAHEKH010000087.1:0-10584 GCA_024638445.1 Gammaproteobacteria bacterium
AACAGCGTGGCGTAGCACAATGCACCGAGCACGCCGTCCGACGCCCTCGGCAGCTGACGCAACACCGGCGGCCAGCCGCGGTTTTCGCTTTCGTACAGCCCCAGCTGCTCGCGTGCCTGGTCTGCATGGCTCATGTCTACGGCAAGGATATGCTGCCCCTCGAGCTCGAGAATTTCGTACGGAATATCCAGCGCGTGCAATACCAGCGCGCGCTCGCGGCAACGGCGCGCGCTGCCGGTCTCGAAAACAATGCTCAGGCTGCGTTGGGGCCGAACTTCCATCGTGTTAATAACATTCTGCGCAGCTCCGAAAGGCGACGGCCAGCATAGCAAGGTCGCGGATTCCCGGCTCCCACGTCTAATCTGGACCGAATGCCCCAGCTTTTTGTCCCCGAGCCTGGACAGTTCTTCAACAAATCGCGTGCAGACATGTTCAGCTCACCCGGCTGGCATTTGACGGCACCCGCTGCTAGGTTTTTGCGGTCTATGGAAAACCAATTCTGGCACACACGTTGGCGTAACAACGAGATCGGCTTCCACGAGCCTGTTGTTCATCCGCTGCTTGAACGGCACTGGGAGCGAGTTCGGGTCGGGGCTCACTCGCGCGTTTTCGTGCCATTGTGCGGCAAGTCGCTCGACATGGTGGCGCTGTGCGAGCACGGCCACGACGTTATCGGTATCGAACTCAGCCCGAAGGCTGTGGAGGCGTTCATTGCCGAGCAGAACGTCCCGGCGCGTCAAGACACGGTCGGTCATTTCGATCGCCATCGCGCGCCCGGTTACACGCTGCTCGTCGGTGATTTCTTCATGCTCGATCGCCATGCGCTTGGCGCAGTCGATGCGGTTTACGATCGGGCATCGTTGATTGCCCTGCCGCCGCAAATGCGGCAGCGATACGCGGATGCGTTACGCAACCTGCTAGACCCCGGCGTTCAGATACTGCTGATTACCCTGCAGTACGACGTGGTCGGATTCGAGGGGCCACCGTTCAGCGTAAGCAACAGCGAAGTGCAGGCTCTGTTCGGCGACTGGTGCGCAATCAAACATCTCGAGACGGCGCCGGCCGAGGTCAAGGGTCACGGCGTGGCGGAAACAGCGCTGTTAATGACAGTCACCTAGGCGAACGCCGCCGCGCCTGCCGGCGCGGTGGCCGGGAATCCCGAGCCCCGACTCAAAAAAAAGGCCGTGCTTTTGCACGGCCGTTTAGACAATTGATCGGGGCGAGAGGGTGAGCCGGTAAAAGACGAAGCGCCAGCTTCGTCCCGGCGAACGCCCGTGCGCCTACCGGCGCACGGGCCGGGAATCCGAGCGGCCCGACCTAAAAAAAACGCCGGCGTAGGCCGGCACTTTTTAAATATGGTCGGGGCGAGAGGATTTGAACCTCCGACCTCCTGCGCCCCATGCAGGTGCGCTACCAGGCTGCGCTACGCCCCGAATGAACGGGGCAGCCCGCTCACCCGCCAGCGGCGAATCAGTCAGGCTGCCCTCTTAAACTATTTTACCGGCGAAGTATCTTGAGAATCTCTTCCAGCTCCGTCCGGACCTGGCGAATAATCTGCTGGCTCTGATTCAGGTCTTCGCGGGCTTCCTCGCCGGTCAGTCGCTGCCGGGCACCGCCGATGGTAAAGCCTTCGTCATATAAAAGGCTGCGAATCTGCCGGATTATCAGCACATCCTGCCGCTGATAATACCGCCGGTTGCCCCGCCGTTTCACCGGCTTGAGCTGGGGAAACTCCTGCTCCCAGTAGCGCAGGACATGCGGCTTGACGCCACAGAGGTCGCTCACTTCACCGATTGTGAAGTAACGCTTGCCGGGGATCGGTGGTAATTCTCTATTGTTCCCGGGTTCCAGCATATGCTTCTACTCGCGCTTTCAGTTTTTGACCAGGCCGGAATGTCACTACCCGACGAGCCGTAATTGGTATCTCCTCGCCTGTCTTGGGATTCCTGCCAGGTCTCTCGTTCTTATCGCGAAGATCGAAGTTGCCAAACCCGGATAACTTGATCTGCTCGCCGCTCGCCAGGGCAGCGCGCAAGTCTTCAAAAAAACAATTCACCAGTTCTCTGGCTTCCCGCTTGTTCAGCCCCAGTTCGTTGAACAGCGATTCAGCCATGTCAGCTTTCGTCAGCGCCATCAGTCAGTCTCTTATTTTTACCTTGAGATCCTCGATCAGAGCGGCTTTAACGGCATCTACCGTGGCATCCGCCTCCCCATCTGTAAGAGTGCTGCAATAGTCCTGTAGAATCAAGCCTAAAGCGACACTTTTTAGTCCGGAATCTATTCCACTGTCACGATAAACGTCGAAGACGAAAACTTGACGTAATACCTTCGGAGCATGCTGTCGAGCGCACTCCAGCAAGGTGGCCGCCGAGATCGACTCCTCAACGAATAACGAGATATCCCGTCTAACCGACGGAAACCGTGAAATCTCCCCGTACCCGGGCATCTTCGCACGGAATACGCCCTGCACCAAAATCTCGAACAAAAAGGGCGTTTTAGGCAGGTCCAGCACCCGCTGGTGCGCGGGATGAAGCGCACCGGCCCAGCCCACGGTTTCGCCGTCCCGGAGAATTGCTGCGGCCTGGCCCGGATGCAGCACCGGGTGTGCTGCCGGTTCGAAACGGAACCGCTCCGGTTCCCCGGTCAAAGCCAGCAGCGCCTCGACCTCACCCTTGAGATCGAAGAAATCCACTTCGCGGGCCCGCTGCGCCCATTGCTCCGGTGCGATATCTCCGTAGATTAACCCGGCAACACATTTTTCCTGCTTTAAATCATTATCTTGCAGAACATACCTAAGACCAGACTCGAATAAGCGTACCCGGTCCCGCTGCCGGCTGACGTTCTGCTTCAGGGCATGCAGCAGCCCCGGTAACAGAGAAGTGCGCATGCAGGACAGTTCCGAAGAAATCGGGTTGCTGAGCGCCAGGCCTTCCACTCCGGGAAACAGCATCTCGTGCAGGGCCGGATCGATAAAGCTGTAGGTCACCGCTTCCCGGAAACCGCGGCTCACCAGCAGGGATTCGACAGCCGTCATCGGCACCCGGGACTCGGTATCCGGCATGACCGGCAGTTGTTCGGTCGAGTCAATCTCGGGGATCAGGTTGTAGCCATAAATCCGCGCAACCTCCTCCACCAGGTCCGCCTCGATCTCGATGTCGAAGCGGAATGCCGGCGGCGTCGCGGCCCAGCCGCGGTCCGTGTTGCGCACCTTCATTTCAAGGCGCGTGAGTATCTCGGTAACCTGGTCATCGTCGATCTCGACACCCAGCACCCGGTGCAGCTGGCGACGCCGCAGGTTTACCGGCTCACGGCGGGTCGAAAACGCCTCGGAGGTCACCTGCTCGGCAGGCCCCGGCTCACCCCCGGCAATATCCAGCAACAAGCCGGTTGCGCGCTCTATCGCCGTCAGCTGGTTACCCGGCGCAACACCGCGTTCGAAACGAAATGAGGCATCCGTATGCAGCCCGAAACGCCGGGCGCGGCCCGCGATGACCAGGGGGTCGAAAAAGGCCGCTTCGAAGAACACATCGACGGTCTCGTTACTCACGCCTGAATCAGCGCCCCCCATGATGCCGGCGAGCGCACGCGCTCCCGAATCGTCAGCAATGACCAGCACCTGGTCGTCGACCACCACCTCGCGGCCATCGAGCAGCGTGACCTTTTCCCCGGGCCGGCCACGACGAACCACGATACCGCCCCGCAGCAGGTTCAGATCGAAGCCATGCATCGGTTGACCCGATTCCAGCATGACGTACTGCGTGACATCGACGATGGGGCTGATGGGGCGTATGCCGGCACGGCGCAACCGCTCCTGCATCCACAGCGGCGTCGTCGCCGTGTTGTCGATGCCGCGAATCACCCGGCCGGCATAGACCGGGCAACCCTCGCCGTCCTCCAGGCTGACCGCAACGCGCGCAGAATTCTGCGCCGGCTGTGGCTCCACGACCGGCCGGCAAACATCGAGGCGATTGATTACGCCCACTTCACGGGCGATTCCCGCCATGCCGAGACAGTCGCCCCGGTTTGGCGTCAATTCGACCTCGATTACCTGGTCGTCCAGCGCCAGGTAGTCGCGAACATCCACGCCGGGTTCGCCCCCTTCCGGAAGCACCAGGATGCCCTCGGATTCCTCAGAGAGACCGAGCTCCTTGCCGGAACAAATCATGCCGCGCGACTCGACGCCGCGAAGTTTGGCCTTCCGGATCTTCAGGCCCCCCGGCAGCTTTGCGCCGACCCGGGCAACTGCGACGAGCTGTCCGGCAGCTACATTGCTCGCGCCGCACACGATTTGCTCTTCGCCGTCTCCCAGGCTGACCGTACAGACCCGCAGCTTGTCCGCGTTGGGGTGTTGGTCGGCCGCGGTCACCCGGCCCAGCACTACACCTTCAAACGGTGGTGCGGCCGGCGCTACGCCCCCGACCTCCAGTCCGGCCATCGTAAGCTGCGAAGCGAGCTCTTCCGTGGCGACCGGCGGGTCGACCCATTCGCGCAACCAGGCCTCACTGACGCGCATCAGAACTGCTCCAGGAAGGCGAGGTCGTTTTCGAAGAACAGCCGCAGATCGTTGACCTGGTATCTCAGCATTGCCAGCCGCTCGACACCCATACCAAATGCATAACCGGTGTATTGCTCGGCATCTATACCAACGTGCCCGAAAACCTTCGGATGCACCATGCCGCACCCCAGGATTTCCAGCCAACCTGTCTGGGAACAAACGCGACAGCCGTCACCGGAACAAATGACGCACTCGATATCGACTTCTGCCGACGGCTCTGTGAAGGGGAAATACGATGGTCGCAGACGCATTCGCAGGTCGCGTTCAAAGAACTGCTGGGCAAAGCCGTGAAGGATTGCCTTCAGGTTCGCGAAGCTGACGTTCTCGTCAACCAGCAGGCCTTCCACCTGGTGAAACATGGGTGTGTGAGTGAGATCCGAATCACAGCGATAAACCCGGCCCGGAGCAATCAACCGCAACGGTAACCGGCCCTCGCGCATTGCCCGGATCTGCACGGGCGACGTGTGCGTACGCAACAGCATGCCGGAAGGAAAGTAAAAGGTGTCGTGCATTGCCCGCGCCGGGTGGTGCGAGGGTATGTTCAACGCCTCGAAGTTGTGGAACTCGTCCTCGACTTCCGGACCTTCCTGCACCTCGAAACCGATGTGCCGGAAGATTCGCTCGATTCGGCGCATGGTGCGCGTAACCGGGTGCAGGCCCCCGGGCGGTACACCACGCCCCGGTAACGTGACATCGACGCGGTCGGACTCGAGCTTTGCGGCCAGCTCCGCCGCCTCGAGTTCGCTACGGCGCGCATCGATTTGCGCCGCGACCCGCTGCTTGGCCTCGTTAATCGCACCACCGGCTTTCGGCCGCTCTTCCGCAGGCAGCTTTCCCAGTTGCTTGAGCAGCCCGGTCAGCTCGCCTTTCTTACCCAGGAAGCGAACGCGCACCTGGTCGAGATCAGCCAGGCTGGCGGCGCCGGCAATAGCCTGCTCCGCCTGCCCGACCAGGGTCGACAGGTCACTCACCACGTCACCGCGATGGCTGCTCGATCAACGCGGCCTGGCACGGCCGCAATCAGCTTGAAAGGCTGGCTTTGGCCTGCTCGGCGATCGCGCCGAAACCTTCCGGATCGTGCACGGCAATATCGGCCAGCACTTTGCGGTCAATCTCGATCTCGGCCAGTTTCAGACCATTGATGAGACGGCTGTAGGACAAGCCGTGACCGCGTGCGGCCGCATTGATCCGCGTGATCCACAGCGCCCGAAACTCGCGCTTGCGGTTGCGACGGTCGCGGTAGGCATATTGCCCGGCCTTGATGACCGCCTGCTTGGCAACCCGGTAAACCTTGCGGCGTGCGCCGTAGTAACCCTTGGCCTTGTCGAGGACCTTCTTGTGCCGCGCCTTGGCGACGACTCCACGTTTGACTCTTGCCATGTCTGGTTCCCCTTAGGCGTACGGCAGCATGCGCCGCACCGACTTGCAGTCGCTCTCGGCAACCTGCTGGGTCGAACGCAGCTGACGCTTACGTTTCGGCGTTTTCTTGGTAAGGATGTGATTGAGGTGCGACTGCTTGCGCTTGAATCCGCCGCTACCTGTGCGACGGAAGCGCTTCGCGGCACCGCGATTGCTCTTCATCTTCGGCATTGTCTTGCTCCTGTATTAGCCACGGCACGCACCTGCGCGACGGGCGAAACACCACCGTAATGGTGTTTACTTTTTCTTCGGCGCTATGACCATCACCAGCTGCCGGCCTTCCATTTTAGGAAATTGCTCAACGGTACCGAGTTCCTCGAGGTCCTTCTGTACCCGCTCGAGCATGGCCCGCCCCAGGTCCTGGTGCGCCATCTCACGGCCGCGGAAACGCAATGTCACCTTGGCCTTGTCTCCACTGCTCAGGAACTTGGTGAGATTACGCAGCTTGACCTGGTAATCGCCATCGTCCGTTCCCGGGCGAAATTTAACTTCCTTGACGTGAATCTGTTTCTGTTTCTTCCTGGCAACCTGTGCTTTCTTCGATTCCTCGAACAGGTATTTGCCAAAGTCCATGATGCGGCAAACCGGAGGCTCCGCATTGGGTGACACTTCAACCAGATCCATCCCAGCACTGATCGCCAGCTGCCGGGCCTCCTCCAGTTTCATGACACCCGCTTGCTCTCCATCGTCCCGAATCACCCGCACTGAAGGCGCAGTGATCTCCTGGTTTCGCTTTGCTCGCTTGGCTTTCGGTGCGGCTATGTTTTAGTCCTCCAAAGTAGCGCGGCCGCGGCCCGCACAGTCTTCGTCCAGCCTGGCGGCGAAGTCGTCGAGCGACATCGTACCCAGGTCTGTCCCGCTGCGCGTGCGCACGGCCACGACGTTGTCCGTCATCTCCCGGTCACCAATGACCAGCAGATACGGCACCCGCTGTATCGTGTGCTCGCGGATTTTAAAGCCGATCTTCTCGTTTCTCAAGTCACTTTCGACCTGAAAACCCTGTTTTTTCAGGGATTCGGCAACTGACTTCGCGTAGTCGGCCTGGCGGTCCGTGATTGTCAGCACCACGGCCTGGACCGGGGCCAGCCAGGTGGGCAGGCTGCCGGCATGGTGTTCGATCAGAACACCGATAAACCGCTCCAGCGAGCCCAGGATCGCCCGGTGCAGCATAACCGGCACCTTGCGGGAGCTGTCCTCGGCCACGTAGGTGGCGCCCAGGCGGTCTGGCATCGAGAAATCCAGCTGCACCGTGCCGAGCTGCCAGGTCCGGCCAATGCTGTCTCGCATGGCGAAATCGATCTTGGGGCCATAAAAAGCCCCCTCGCCCGCCTCGACACTGTGCTCCAGGCCGATCTCGGCCAGGGCCTGGCCAAGTGCGGCTTCGGCCTTGTCCCACAGGGCATCGGCCCCGACCCGCTTCTCCGGCCTGGTCGAAAGCGCCACGGTGACGTCGTCAAAGCCGAAATCCCGGTAAACGCTCATCAGCAGGTCGATAAATGCCGCCACCTCGGACTGAATCTGGTCCTCGGTGCAGAAGATATGGGCGTCATCCTGGGTGAAATTGCGCACCCGCATCAGCCCGTGCAGCGTGCCGCTGGCCTCGTTGCGGTGACACGAGCCGAACTCGGCCATCCGGATCGGCAGGTCCCGGTAGCTGTGCAGGTGCTGATTGTAGATCTGCACGTGACACGGGCAGTTCATCGGCTTGATGGCGTACTGCCGGTCCTCGGAACCCGTGGTGAACATGTTTTCGGCGTACTTGTCCCAGTGGCCGGACTTCTCCCACAGGCTGCGATCGAGGATCTGCGGCGTATGGACCTCCTGGTAGCCGGCCTCCTCCAGTCGCCCGCGCATGTAGTCCTGGATGGTGCGGTAGAGCCGCCAGCCGCGGTCGTGCCAGAACACCATCCCTGGCGCTTCGGGCTGGGTATGAAAAAGGTCCAGCAGCTTGCCGAAGCGCCGGTGGTCGCGCTTTTCCGCCTCTTCCAGCCGGTTGAGGTAGGCCTTCAGCGAATCCTTGTCTGGCCAGGCGGTGCCGTAGATCCGCTGCAGCATCTCGTTGTTGGAATCGCCGCGCCAGTAGGCCCCCGCGAGCTTGGTCAGCTTGAATGCCCGGATCTTGCCGGTGCTGGGCACGTGAGGACCGCGGCACAGGTCTTTCCAGTCGCCCTGGCCGTAAAGACCGATTTCCTCGTCCTCGGGAATAGCCTCGATGATCTCTGCCTTGTAGTGCTCGCCCTGGGCATGGAAATAGGCGACCGCGTCATCCCGCGCCATGACTTCACGACTCACCGGGAGATCGGCCTTGGCCAGCTTCTTCATTCTGGCCTCGATCTTCTCGAGGTCTTCCGGCGTAAACGGGCGCTCGAAAGAAAAATCGTAAAAGAAACCGTCTTCAATCACCGGACCAATCGTAATCTGGGCCGACGGAAACAACTCCTTTACAGCCTGCGCAAGCAGATGCGCGGTCGAGTGGCGCAGAACTTCGAGGCCGTCTTCGTCCTTTGCGGTTACGATGGCGACATCGGCATCGTCCTCGATGACAAAAGACGTATCGACCAGGCGGCCGTTTACCCGCCCGGCCAGCGCAACGCGAGCCAGGCCCGGCCCAATGTCGGCAGCCAGTTCAGCCACCGTCACCGGTTCATCGAATTTTCTTTCGCTGCCGTCGGGCAGAGTCAGTACAGGCATTGGTCCGTCGGCAAGTTGCGCAATAGAAAACGGGGCGCTGGGCGCCCCGAAGGTACCTGGTAGGCGCGGGCGGGATCGAACCACCGACCACTACCATGTCAAGGTAGTGCTCTACCACTGAGCTACGCGCCTCAAGGGCGGTACAAGATACCGGAACCCGGCCGCGGGCGGCAAGACCCCTGTCACACCGCTGGCTGCTGCGGCAGCCCGAGGCCGTAGCGGCGCACCCGCTCGATTTCGTCACGAAGCCGGGCAGCCTCCTCGAACTCCAGCTCCCGGGCATGCTGGTACATCTGCTCTTCGAGCCCGGAAATGTGCCGGTTGAACTCCTCGGGCCCCATCCGCTGGTAGCGGGCCATCTCTTCCGCTACTTTCCGAGGCGTTCTCCGCCTCGGGTCATGCGAGGCATGAGCCCCCTCCATGATGTCGGCGACCCCCTTGCTGATCGTCGTCGGGGTGATGCCGTGGGTCTCGTTGTGCTCGACCTGGCGCCGACGCCGGCGGCCGGTCTCGTCGATAGCCCGCTGCATTGACCCGGTAATCTTGTCGGCATACATGATCGCCCGCCCGTTGACGTTCCGGGCGGCACGCCCGACGGTCTGGATCAGCGAGCCCTCGGAGCGCAGGAAGCCCTCCTTGTCGGCATCGAGTATGGCCACCAGCGATACCTCGGGCATATCCAGCCCTTCGCGCAGCAGGTTGATGCCGACCAGCACGTCGAATTTGCCCAATCGCAGGTCGCGGATGATCTCGGTCCGCTCGACGGTGTCAATGTCGGAATGCAGGTAACGCACGCGGACACCATGCTCGCGCAGGTACTCGGTCAGATCCTCCGCCATCCGCTTGGTCAGGGTGGTGATCAGGACCCGTTCGTCGCGATCCACCGTGAGGTTGATCTCGGACAGGACGTCGTCGACCTGGGTCGCGACGGGCCGGATCTCGACCTCGGGATCAACCAGCCCGGTGGGGCGCACGACCTGCTCTGCGATGTTGTCAGATTTTTCCAGCTCATAGGCCCTGGGCGTAGCCGACACGAACAGCGTCTGTGGCGCCAGCGATTCCCATTCATCGAAACGCAGCGGCCGGTTGTCCAGCGCAGACGGCAGTCGAAACCCGTACTCGACCAGCGTTTCCTTGCGCGAGCGATCGCCGCGGTACATCCCCCCGATCTGAGGTACCGTCACGTGACTTTCGTCCACTATCAGCAGGGCATCGTCAGGCAGGTAGTCGAACAGCGTCGGTGGCGGCTCGCCTTCCGCGCGTCCTGAGAGGTAACGGGAGTAGTTCTCGATGCCCGAACAGTAACCGAGCTCATTGATCATCTCGATGTCGTAGAGCGTGCGCTGCGACAAGCGCTGTGCCTCCACCAGCTTGTTGTTCTTACGCAGCACGTCCAGGCGTTCGCGCAGTTCGTCCTTGATGTGGTCCACTGCGCGCAGCATCGTATCGCGGGGTGTGACGTAGTGGGTGCCGGGATAGACCGTAAACCGGGGCAGCTTGCGGGTCACCTCGCCGGTCAACGGATCGAAAAGACTCAATGCTTCGATCTCTTCGTCGAATAACTCGATCCGCAGCGCTTCCCGTTCGTTTTCCGCCGGGAACACATCGATCAGGTCACCCCGCACCCGGTACGTTCCCGGGCGCAGCTCGATCTCGTTGCGGGTGTACTGCATTTCCGCCAGCGTTCTGAGAATCTCCCGCTGGTCGATGATCTCCCCTCGCGAGAGATGCAGCACCATCCTGAAGTAGAGCTCCGGATCGCCCAGGCCGTAGATAGCCGAGACGGTCGCGACGATGATCGAGTCCGGCCTTTCCAGCAGGGCCTTGGTTGCGGAGAGACGCATTTGCTCGATATGCGAGTTGATTGACGCGTCTTTCTCGATAAAGGTGTCGGTCGAGGGGACGTAGGCTTCGGGCTG
>JAHEKH010000087.1:10594-11216 GCA_024638445.1 Gammaproteobacteria bacterium
ATACGAAACAAAATATTCGACGGCGTTGTGGGGGAAAAACTCCCGCATCTCGCCGTAGAGCTGCGCGGCAAGCGTCTTGTTGTGCGCCATGATCAGCGTCGGCCGCTGCTGCGACTGGATGATATTCGCCATCGTGAAGGTCTTGCCCGATCCGGTCACCCCAAGCAGAGTCTGCCGCGCAAGACCGGACTCCAGCCCGTCGATCAGGCTGGCGATTGCCTCGGGCTGGTCCCCCGCGGGCTGAAAATCGGCCTCGAGCCGAAAGTGGTGTCCCGCTGTTTTGTCGCCGGCCATAACTGGCTTAAGATACCGCGCCAGCGAAAAAACTGACAAACGGAGACAAGGGTGAGCCTGGACCTCTCGCAACGAATTAACCGGATCAAGCCCTCAGCGACTATGGCGGCCACCGCCCGGGCCGCGGAACTGCGTGCCGAGGGTCGGGACATCATCGCGCTGTCGGCGGGCGAACCCGACTTCGATACGCCCGAACACATCCGCGAGGCTGCGCATGCCGCTATCCGCGATGGCAAGACGCGCTACACGGCGGTCGAAGGCACGCTCGAGCTTCGCCAGGCCATTGCCGCCAAGCTGGCCCGCGATAACGAGATTGAGTACGGCAACG
>JAHEKH010000088.1 GCA_024638445.1 Gammaproteobacteria bacterium
CCTGATCGTGGCGATCCTCATTGTCGGCGCGATCAACTTTGCCGTTGGTGCCTGGCTTGGATACTCGATCACCTACAGCTTTTTGGGCGCTGTTTCCCTGGTGGTCGCTGCGATTCCGGAAATGCTTCCCGCGCTCGTGACGTCGATTCTGGCGCTGTCCGGCGTAGCGATGGCGGCCCGCAAAGCCCTCGTCAGGAATCTGCCGGCCGCCGAAACCTTGGGTGCGACGTCGGTGATCTGCTCCGATAAGACCGGCACCCTGACCGAAAACCGGATGACAGTCACGCGGAGCCGCTCCGGCGGCCGTGTATTTGACGTTACGGGAACGGGATACAAAATTGAAGGACAGTTCTTGCACGACGGCACGCCGGTGCCGCCGCAGACGCAGCCGGCACTGATGCAACTTCTCGCCTGTGGGTTTCATTGCAATAATGCGCATCTGAGCGGGCAGTCCGGCACTGGCGACCCCACGGAGTTGGCCCTCCGGATATCCGGCGCGAAAGCCGAGCTTTCGGCAGACGGCCTGCGTCGTCTCGACGAAATCCCGTTTGACTCGGCCGCCAAGTACATGGCGGTCCTTGTCGAGAGCGACGGCCGCCGACTCGTCCTCGTCAAAGGTGCGCCCGAGATAGTCCTCAGGATGTGCGGCAGTACGCTGGACACGGACGGCAGGCCGGCCAAACTGGACGAGGTCGCCGAGCTCGACGCGGTGAGTTACTTTGCAAGGGACGCGCTGCGAACGCTGGGTTTCGCGGTTAAGGAGCTTACGCCGGGCAGCGCGGCTCTTCGCCAGGACGACCTGAGCGGCATGTGCTACCTCGGCCTTCAGGGAATGATCGATCCGCCGCGTGCGTCGGCGATCGAGGCTGTGCAGCAGTGCCAGTCGGCCGGTATCCGCACCGTCATGATCACCGGCGATCATCCGGATACCGCCAAGGCCGTGGCGCGGCAGCTTGGTATCGATGCGAACAGGGTCGTTACTGGCTCCGAGCTGACGGATGCCAGCAGCGACGACTTACGCGAGGTCGTGGAAGCAGTATCGGTCTTTGCCCGCGTCGATCCAGAGCACAAGCAGGCGATCGCAGTAGCGTTTCAGGAGAACGGCCATGTCGTCGCGATGACCGGCGACGGCGTCAACGACGCGCCTGCTCTGAAGGCCGCGGACATCGGCATTGCGATGGGCATCAACGGCACGGAGGTCGCCAAGGAGTCGGCCGACATGGTGCTCGCGGATGATAACTTCGCGACTATCGTGGCCGCAGTCGAGGAGGGTAGGCACGCCTGGAAAAACCTTCGCAAAGCCGTCCTTTACACACTGCCGACGAATGTCGCCCAGGCGTTGTTGATCACGGGCGCAGTCGTCATGGCGGCATTCGTACCGGTCTTCGGCGTGCGATTCGTGCTCGAGCCGGTGCAGATACTGTGGATCAATCTGCTCGACTCCGCACTTCTCACGATGCCGCTGATGATGGAAGCGAAGGAGAAAGGACTGCTGGCACAACGGCCGAGGAATCCGAAAACACACATCATGGATGCACTCTTTCTGCAGCGCGTCGTCCTGATGGGGCTGGCGATCTCACTGCCGGGGTTTTTCGTCTACTACCACTTTGGCGCCGCAGCGGTGGCGAGTGACGGAGTAAATGAACTGTTGCTTACGCAGGCTCAAACTGCAGCCTTTTGGGGAATACTCCTGGCACACCTCGGCTATGTTGTCTCGGCGCGTTCGATCCGTGATTCGGCGTTCACGATCAATCCCTTTTCGAACCGCTGGCTGCTCGCCGGAATAGTCCTCAGTATTGCGATACGCCTTATTCCGACGCTGCTACCAAGCGCCAATGCGCTGTTCAGGACCGCGCCGATTCCCTCGGAATGGTGGCCCATCATCGCACTCTGTTTCCTGCCAAGCTTTTTTGCGATCGAGGCGGACAAGGTATTGCGAAAAATTCTTGCCAGGGCGCCTGGCCCGGAAACCCGACAAAACCATTCGAGCTCTTGATTACACCAGAGTTCGCGTCAGCAAATTGGCATCGACTCGAGTTCGAACCGGATTGCTGATCGTACGCTGCCGGGAAAGTTGGAGCGGGTGATGGGAATCGAACCCACGTCTTCAGCTTGGGAAGCTGAGGCCCTACCATTAGACGACACCCGCCACAGGTAGCCGGAATTCTACCGCCTGGTGCCTAGTCGAACCAGATCGACGGTAGCGTATACAGGTCCGGCATCCGGTGGGTGCGATAGGCTGCCGCGCCGAGTTCCATCTCGAAAATCAGCGTGCCGTCGTCGAGATATTCGCGCAGCTTGCTGCGCTGCTGCCCATCCGGCGGCGTGCCGTTGGGAAAACCGGACTGGAAGAACAGGTTGCCGTTAGCCAGTGGCTGAGCGCTGCCGACTGCCCGTGCATATTCTCCCAGTTCGATGGACCCGACGATCGCAACACCCGCGGTCTCGTTCAGGTAATACGCCTGGCCGCGGCTTTCGCAGCCTGGCCCCTCGAACTCGCAGCGCAGGTTACCGTTGTCGTAGATCGCGAGCAGGTTCGGGTTGATGAAATTCGGATCGTGCGGGTGTGTCAGCCACAGCGACGGATTGTCGGGGATCAGGTCGAAGTCGCCCTCCGGCCCGAGTTTCCACACGACATCGCCATTACCGGCACCGTTTTCGTAGGCAATCTTGATGATCCAGTCCTGGTGACGAACGGAAATCAGGAGATTGCCGTCTGCCGGCGAGTAGGTGATCGTATTCGAGTGCATCCAGTCCGCAGCCTCGCCTTCCTCGATGAGCAGGACCGGCGGGCACCCTGGTGTGACGCCGGGATAGCAAAGCTTGGGAATCGTTGCCTCGCGGGTGACGTCGAGGTGGTCGAAAGCGTTCCAGGCCCAGACCACCTGCAGGTTGCGATCCAGTACCAGCACCATGTCGCCGAGGATATCGATAACGCCAGGCTGAGCGCCCGGAATAAGTCTCTCGACCGTCGCCAGCACAGCAAGCCGGCCACCGGGCAGCGGGCGTGCCTCGTGGTGGAAGTTGTTGATGACGTCCAGGCCGAGGTCGGTCAACTGCTGATTAATCCGTTCGACGGTCGTCATACGATAAATGCTGCCAACCATGTCCCACTGCACGAGGCGGCTGTTGCTGACCGTATACACGGTGCCTTCGCCGCCCGGGCGGACCATCTGGTCGCCGGAGTCTGGCTGCGTTATGTACCAGATCGTCTCACCGTCGATATCGACCGCATGCGGAAAGTTGTCGAGGCTGCCGGCCGCGCTCAGCGGCGGCAAGATGCCACTCAAAAGGACGGGTTCCGCCAGGCTGGACCGCGAATCGTAAGGCACGTCGACCCTCGCCTCGGGCAGCTCCACGTCGGGTGTCCCGGTGGTAAAGGTCAAAGTGTTGCCGGTCTTCACCAGGTTGCCTCTGTCGTCATAGACCTCATGAATCAGTTCGTACTCAGACTCGGCGCGCATACCGCCGACATAAAAGCTCATTGTCTGGCCGGGGCGGCAGGGTTTTGCGTGGGTGTTAAAGACCCGGATTGAGCCAACCCTGGAATACTGCACGCGCATCTCCTGGTCCAGCTCGCACTCCGGCGCACTGTAAAAAGCAACCAGCGGATGCGAAGTTGGCGTTACCTCTGCCCGGTCTACCGTTTCCGGGGTTCTTGGCCCGATAACGAAAGGTTTGACGACCCGGCTGACGTTACCGGCCGAGTCCTGCATCTCGCCGATCACCAGGTAGAGATCGTTGTCGATCGGGGTCCAGGCCTTGACCGGACCCTTGCTGAAGTCGTAGACCATGCGTGCTTTTGACGGATCGTAGTAAGGCACGACGATCAGCCGGAAGCGTTCGGTGAGGGGGTCGTTTACTGTGAATATCCACCGGATCGTGCTGCCGGCGGGCTGACCGCTGGGCAGATCCGACACCATGTCGGCAGCAAAAGCCGGCGCACTGAACATCAGGCACGACAACAAGAGCATCGTCAGCCAGCTTTGGCGTTTAATTGGTCTTTTCATAGGTAGGCACTTCCCGGCACGCAGCTGTGCATCTGCGCAGAGCACAGCGAAAAAAATTTAGTAACGTCCGGGGCTTGTGTCTTATACGAATTGCCCGGATCGCCAGATCAATATTGATCCCCTCATGGCAGAGTTTAGTTGAATATCTGAGGGTTGTGATGCTGCGTTGCAGCAATCGACCGGGCGAGAACGGATGAGAAGGCCAGGGAGCCCTGGCGGCATGAATCGATGCGGCCGGTTTCAGTAGCCGTCGTCGATTGCATCGAGCAATATGAGGTACCCCATGAGGCGGGGTTGGCTGGCCGGGTTCGGGTAGACATCACTTCCGGGAAGACAGAAAACGCCGAGAAAAAATTGATTCCCGCGGCATGTTTCAATGACCCGCGTTGCAGCAGGCTGGAGAGGGATCGACTAATTTCGACGGGCGGTTGCCAGCTTCTCGCGGAGACTTCGCAACCAGCCGGAAACAGTATTTCGGTTACAACACAAGAGCCCGGACAGAAGTCTCGATTCGCTCATCCAGTCTTTTTTATAAGCCTCATCGCCCGTTCCGTAGTCAATGGTCGTCACATTATCGACATCGATCGCGTGCTGGAACATGCGTTTAGATAACAGCGTGCCAATCGACAGGTCACGAAATTCTTCGCGGTACGCCAGCTTGTAGATAAAAGAAACTTCATTTTCATTCAGCCAAAGTTGCGCAGCTGCCGGCGCACCATCGACCCACGCCAGTCCGATCCTCGCAATGCCGAGCTTCGCCGCGCAACGCATCAGGTTGGACATGAAGTCCGGGAAGGGTTCGGGTTCTTTCCAGCTGGCGGCATAAACCGCATCGTAGTGTTCGATGGCATTGTCGAGTCCGACATCATCCTGCGGATAAATGGCAAAGCGCAGTTCGTGTTCGCGTGCGCCTTTTCGTTCCCGACGCTCAATCGTGTTGCGCAACCTGGAGTCGAGATCGTTGTAATACGTTTCGAAAGAGCGGCCGGCCACTTCCAGGCGCCAGTTACGGTGTTGTGCCCAGGGATAAGTGATGAATCCTGCGCTGGATGCCGCCAGCTCCAGCGCATCACAGGCGTCTTGTTCAAGATTGCGAAATTCGGCCAGGCTCCAGCGCTGCGGCTCGGCGACGATGAAGGCCATTATCTCCGCCAATCCATCGGGGTTTCCGGTCGGACCGAAACTTATCGTGTAGAAATTGCCAAGGCTATGAAGTTTGCGGCCAACACTGTTGCAGAATAACGCTGTGTCACCAGTGACGTAGATTCTCGGCTTTGCTTGCTCAATGCCGTGGTCAGCCAGGCAACGAAACCACTCCATACTGCGAAAAAACGGGACGCCGCTGCGGGCCGACAATATATCGGCCAGCGCAGCCGGCAGCCTGTCGAAGCCTTCATAGACCCGGACGGCCATCAGGAAAACAGCTCGTGCAGCGCCGACGCCAGCCGCTCGTAGTGTGACAGTTCGTTGTAAAGCTGCGCCGAAATTCGTATGAGCCGTTTCGGGTGTGCCGGCCAGGGGATCAGCGGCACCTCGATGTGCCATCGCTCAAGCAACTCGGTTTGAAGCGGGTCGCCGTAGAGCGGCGAGTCTGACTCCGGCCCGGTGCTGTCCGGCAGTGGAACCGCGGCCAGCGAGCCCAGCATTGATTGCGGGCAGGGCGCCGCGACATCGAGCGCTTCGCAGATCAGCCTGCGGCCGGCAACGGCGAGCTCGTGGTTGTGAGCGCGCACGGCCGGCCAGCCGCCGGGCAGAAACGACTCCATGGCCTGCAGCGCCTCGGGCACACTCAGCACCGCGCTCGGATCCCAGGTTCCCGGCCAGTCGAACTCGACCAGGAATCGCGAGCGGTCACGGCGGCGGGAATTTGCGCCGTGGCTGATGACCGCAGGACGAATCGTCTCCTGGTGTTCCGGGCGCACGTGCAGGAAGCCCGCGCCTTTCGGCGCGCATATCCACTTGTGGCAATTGGCCGAGTAGTAGTCGGCACCCAGCGCATCGATGTCGACCTCGATCATGCCCGGCGCATGGGCGCCATCCACCAGCGTTTGTACGCTGCGTTCCCGCAAAGCCGGAATCAATGTCTCGAGCGGCATTACGAGCCCGGTCTGGCTGGTGACATGATCGAGCAGGGCCAGCCGGGTGTGTTCGGTCACCGCGTCCATGATGATCTCGTGTGCGATTTCGGGGCCATCGATGGGAAAGGGCAACTCGGCAACAACGACACTGGCACCGTCCCGTCGGGCGACGAACTCCAGCGTGTTGCGGCAGGCGTTGTATTCGTGGTTGCTGACCAGCAGCTCGTCACCCGCCCTGAACTTCAGCGAGCGCAGAACGGCATTGACGCCAGTCGTGATATTGGGCACCCAGGCCAGGTCTGCCGGGCGGCAGCCGACAAACGCGGCCAGCGCACGCCGCGCATCGTCGAGAAACTCCTCCATGTCCCGCACAAAGAAATCGACCGGCTGTCGCTCGATGCGTTCTCTCAATGCCTGCTGGTATTGCTGCACCGACCGGGGGCAGGCGCCGAACGAACCGTGATTGAGAAAAATCACGTCCGGATCGAGCGTCCAGTGGATCGAGTGGTCTCTGGTGGCTGGACTGTTCACCGGCGCATTATCGCCTCTTATCCGGCGACATCGAAACTTTGCCGGACGTCAGCGGCATCGAGCCCGAATTCTTCGAGCGTATAGCGATGCCGCCCATGCTTGTCTTTCGGATTCGCCGCCAGGAACGACAGCATGCGTTGTTGCGCCTCGGGCGTCAGCTCCAGCCCGAGGTCGCGGTACAGACCATCCATAACGCTCAACGGATCGGCGGCCAGCTCGGTGTAATCGAGGTCTACGATTGGGTGTTCGCCAGCACGAAACCGTTTTGCCCGGCGCCAGCCCTCGGCCCACCAGCGCATCCAGTAACCGGCCACAGCGTGATTGTCGACCACGTCGCTGAAGGCGTTCCGCAGGATCACGCCATGGCTGGCAATCGACGCGGCAACCTGTAGCGGGTCGCGGTGGGTAAAAACGAAACGGGCATCCGGGTAAACTTGCGCCAGCGCATCGAGGTTGTAGATGTGAGCCGGGGCCTTGAGAAACCAGCGCTGCCGCTTGTTGCCTGTCTGCAGGTGCTGCAGAAAGCGGTGGTGATAGCGGACGGCTGCCAGGCCATCCTGGCCGTCCAGCCACGCCTGGTAGGCCGGTACGTTAAACGTGGTATGAAATTCGACGCTGGAAAAATTTTGCGCAGTGATCGCGATGCATTCCTGCGGCAGTTCGGCGCCAATCGGGTGCACCGTGCGGAATCGCGGTGCCAGGCGGTGCACCCAGCGGAGCATTCGTTCCGTGCGGTGGATACGCCGATGGTCATGGGTCCGCCGTCGGCCCGGCAGCGGACAGGGATACATCACCTCCCAGGTCAGCGGCGTGCGTATCGATTCGTCCTGCGCCAGCAGGTTGTGCAGCAGCGTGCTGCCCGTGCGTGGCAGTCCCGTCAGGATTACCGGCTTCTCAATAGGTTGCTGCCGGACGTCTTCGCTTCGTGCAGCTTCGAGCTGCAGCCGGTTGACCAGCAGCTGCAGCAGGTGATTGCGTGCTGATATCCGGCCAACCGTGTTGAGCGCTGCCTCGTCTTCCAGCGATGCACAGAGCCCGTCAAGACCGTCGCGCCAGTCGCCGGGCCCGAAATCCGACAAGCCGGTCCTGCGCTCCGCAGCCTGCACCAGCCGGCCGGGATCGAGGGTGGTCCGGCCGGGTACAGCGTTGATGCCGCGGATATAAAGAGGGCGGTGCTGGTACTTGTTGCGAGGCATGCGCCCGTTCGCTAGTGTGCGTCGGGTAAGTTTATCCCGGATATATCGATGACTGTGGAACAACTGCGTGCCCTGGTGCGCGATGTCCCGGATTTTCCGAAAGCCGGAATCGTCTTCAAGGACATCACGCCGCTGCTTGCACACGCCCGCGCTTTCGCGCGCACCGTCGAACTGCTGGGTGAGAAGCTCCGAAACCGTGACGTGAATGCCCTGGTCGCCATCGAGTCCCGGGGGTTTATCTTTGCCGCGCCGCTGGCCGCACACCTGCGTGTGCCACTGCACCTGATACGCAAGGCGGGAAAGCTGCCGCACGATACCGTCAGCATCAGCTACGAGCTGGAATACGGCAGCGATTCACTGGAGATGCATATCGACAGCATCGACCCGCGCGACAGGATCGCTATCGTCGACGACGTCATCGCCACCGGCGGTACCGCGAGTGCCGCGGCGAAGCTGATCGAAGAGAACGGCGGCAACCTCGTCAGCTGCACCTTCGTCATCGAGCTGGCCTTTCTCGGTGGCCGCGACCGGCTCGACGGGCGTGAAGTCGACAGCCTGATCCGGTACGAGTGACCGGCATGCCCGCCAACGTGGGCATCATTGCCGCCATGCCCTCTGAAGGCCGTTCGCTCGGTTTGTCGGGTGCCCGGAAGTCGACCGTCGATCTCGGCAACGGTGTGCTGGCGCAGGTGTGCGGGATCGGTCTGGAAAATGCCCGGGCTGCCGCAAATACCCTTGTCGCGGCGGGAGTCCGCGGGCTGGTCAGCTGGGGAATCGCCGGGGGTCTGAGCGATCGGGCGGTTCCCGGCACCGTGATGCTGTCGCGCACAGTCGTATGTGACGATGCCGTTTACGAAACTTCTGCCGCCTGGCGTGAGCGGCTGGTCAACCGTCTCGCGCCCGATCTGCCGGTCAGCAACGAGGCCATTTATTCCGGTGGCGTGCTGGTGTCAGGCGCGGCGGACAAGCGCCGGCTGGCCGATGAGACTGACACCATAGCCGTTGACATGGAGTCCGGTGCAATCGCCGAAGTTGCGGCTGAAGCAGCGATCGGCCTGGCCTGCATCCGGGTGGTGGCTGACCCGGTCTCGATGACCCTGCCGCCGGCACTGGGCGCCGCGATCGACCGTGAAGGTTTTGTCAGCCTGCAGCGGGCTTTCCGGGGGCTGGTGCAGCGGCCAGGTGACCTGTGGCCCATGCTGCAGGTGGCGACGCATTTTCGCCAGGCCACCTCCGTGCTTGGAAAGATTGCCCGGCTGGCGTCAGTCGAGTTGCGCACACCTTGAACGGTCCAGCCGGCACCGGAATTACCGGGCGGCTGGCCAGGCGCTGGGTCGGGCTGGTCGTACGGTATTCACCGGCGGTGCTGATCCTGTTTGCGCTCGGCATCGTGCCGATGACCCGTTACACGTTTGACAACCTCGGCGTGAACACCAGCACCGCCGACATGATTGCGGCCGACCTGCCCTGGCGGCGCACGTTCAGCGACTATCGCGAGGCGTTTCCGCAGCTCGACCATACGCTGGTCGTGGTTATCGATGCCGTTGATGCCGATCACGCCGACGAGGTACGTGACCGCCTTTTTCGTGCGCTGAACAAGAAAACCGAACTGTATTCCGAAGTGTTCGCCCCGGGCGCCGACCCGTTCTTTCGCCGCAATGCCTTGCTCTATCTCGACCCCGTTGAGCTGGAGCTGCTGGGCGAGCGGCTGGCGGCGGTTCAGCCCTTCCTGGCCCGGCTGGCCGGCGATCCGACCACCACCGGGTTGCTCGACAGCATTTCGCTGGCCCTGCAACGCGACGAGATCGACATCGATATCGACCCGATGCTCGAATCCATCGCCGAAGTGATCGAGGCGCACAATGCCGGGCACCCCGGCTCACTGTCCTGGCAGGCACTGATGAGTGGCGGCGCTGCGCAGCAGGCGAGACGGGTCCTCGTCGTGCGGCCACAGCTGGATTTTGCCCGGCTGCTCCCCGCCCGCCACGCCATCGACGAAATCCACCGGCACGCCGCACGTATCGACGAGGCACTGCCCGGCGAATTCTCCGTGCGCCTGACCGGACCGGTCGCGCTGGAATTCGAAGAGCTGGTCAGCGTGACGGCCGGCGCAAAGCTGGCCGGCGTGCTCGCACTGACAGCGGTAATCCTGGTCCTGTTGCTAGCGCTGCGGTCTGTCTGGCTGACCGGCGCGGCGCTCGTGTCGCTGCTCGCGGGACTGCTGGCTACCGCAGCTTTTGCCACAGTGGCCATCGGCTCGCTCAATCTTATTTCGATCGCATTCGCGGTGCTGTACATCGGCCTGGGTGTCGATTTCGCGATTCATTACCTGCTGCGCTATCGCGAAGCCGTGGTTGCCGGGGCAAGGCGCCGGGAGGCGCTGGTCGAGTCTGCCGGCGATGTCGGGGCATCACTGGTGCTGTGCGCGATAACGACCTCGATCGGGTTTTTTGCTTTCTTCCCGACCGCATTTAGGGGTGTTTCCGAGCTGGGGATCATTTCTGGCGTTGGCATGTACCTGAGCCTGTTCGTAACGCTGACTTTGCTCCCGGCGCTGCTGCTCGCCCTGCCGGCGCCCACGGGCGCGGCCGGGAAACTGCCGGCGGCCGCGGCAACCCGGTGGGTCAGCGGCAGCCGGCTCCTGTTGCCGGGCGCCGCGGTCGCCGTGCTCGGTGCGCTGGCGGCGTTACCGTTTGCACGCTTCGACAGCGACCCGGTCAACCTGCGTAACCCCTCCAGTGAGTCGGTGGCCACGTACCGTGACCTGCTCGACGATCCCGACTACAGCCCGCGCCGGCTGTCGGTGCTGGTCGCCGGTGCCGATGAAGCAAGTGTCCTGGGTGACGACGTCGTCGAGGTAGCAAGAACGGCAACCGCCGCCAGCTTCGTGCCGGCAGACCAGGACGACAAGCTGTTACTCATCGGGGAAATCGCCTGGCTGGTCGGGCCCGGTCTCGGTGAGGTCCGGCTTCGACAGGCCAGCGCCGTCCGCGATGCGAAGGCGGTCGAACGCCTCCTCGGGCAACTCGGGAACAATGGCGTTCAGGCGAGGCTGGCTGCGGCGTTGGGTGAACTGCAGCAATCCGAGGGTTCGTCCCGGACCCTGCAGAATCGGCTGCTGGCAACCCTGCCGGGCCGGCTGGCCGCCCTGGATGACACGCTCGGCGCCGAACCGGTTTCGCTGGCTGGCCTGCCCGCCGGGCTGCGCGATCGCTGGATTGCGCCGGACGGCCGCTGGCGGGTCGAGCTGCGTCCGCGCGACGATTCGACCGC